>NZ_JBHWHX010000052.1:0-15885 GCF_042732315.1 Streptomyces sp. NPDC059787 | reverse complement strand
TGCCCGTGCGGCCCGCGCATCGGCGTCGGCTCTCACGCCGTCGGGCCCGGGGGCGGTGGCACCGCCGGTCGCGGCTTCGGTACCGGCGGTCCCGCCGGACGCGGGGGCCGCCTCCGCGGGCCGCTCGCCGGTGGTGGGAGCCCCGGGTGCCGATGCCAGTGCCGCTCGGGCGCGGGCCGCGCCCGCTGTCGCGTCGCCCGGTGGGCCCGATGGTTCGAGGCGGGGGAGGTCGAGGGCGGCGCGGGAGGTCGCCGCCGACCACGCCTCGCCCCGTTTGCCCGCGTCCATCGCCTCGTTGGCCAGGCGGTCGGCGTGCTTGTTCCGGGCGCGCGGGATCCACTCGTAGGTGACCCGCTCCGGCGGGAAGACCCGCGCCGCCTCCGCCGCGAGCGGCTTCATCGCCGGGTGCTTGATCTTCCAGCGGCCCGTCATCTGCTCGATGACGAGCTTGGAGTCCATCCGGACGTGGACCCGTGCCTCCGGGTCCAGCTCGCGGGCGGCGCGCAGGCCGGCCAGCAGGCCCCGGTACTCGGCGACGTTGTTCGTGGCGACACCGAGGTACTCGGCCGCCTCCACCAGGGTCTCCCCTGTCGCCGCGTCACCCACCACGGCCCCGTAGCCCGCGGGCCCCGGGTTGCCCCGCGACCCGCCGTCCGCCTCGACGATGAACTCCCGCACCGCCAGGACCCCTTACAGCCCCGACTCGGACGTACGCACCAGGATGCGCCGGCAGTTCTCGCAGCGCACCACCGTGTCGGGGGCGGCGGAACGGATCTCGTTCAGCTCGGTGATGGCGAGCTCCTGACGGCAGCCCTGGCAGGTACGGGCGTACAGCTTCGCCGCGCCGATGCCGCCCTGCTGCTCGCGCAGCTTCTCGTACAGGCTCAGCAGCGGGGCGGGCACGGAACCCGCGACGACCTCGCGCTCCTTCGTCACCGAGGCCGCCTCGCCGTCGATCTCCTCGACGGCCGCGTCCCGGCGCGCGGTGGCGTCGTCGATCTTCCCCTGTACGGAGCCGACCCGCTCGGTCAGCTCGGCGACGCGCTCCTGCGCGGACTCGCGGCGCTCCATGACCTCCAGGACGACGTCCTCCAGGTCGCCCTGCCGCTTGGCGAGGGAGGTGATCTCGCGCTGGAGGTTCTCCAGGTCCTTGGGCGAGGAGACGGCACCGGAGTCGAGGCGCTTCTGGTCGCGGGCGGCGCGCTGGCGCACCTGGTCGACGTCCTGCTCGGCCTTGGTCTGCTCGCGGGCGCAGTCGCTCTCCTCGGTCTGCGCGGCGACGAGCAGGTCGCGCAGCTGGGTGAGGTCCCGGTTCAGCGACTCGATCTCGGCGTGCTCGGGCAGCGACCTCCGCTTGTGCGCGAGCTGCTGCAGACGGACGTCGAGGTCCTGGACGTCGAGGAGTCGGATCTGGTCGGCGGGCGCGGCGTTCAGTTGGGGGCTCCAGATGTGTCGGTGGTGGCGGGAGACGCCGCGTGGGCGGTCCAGGGGTCGGTGACCGTCTTCGAGACGTGGACCCGCAGGCCCCATCCGTGGCGGTCGGAGATCTCGTCGAGCTGGGCTGCCGCCAGCTCGCACCAGGGCCACTCGGTGGCCCAGTGCGCCGCGTCGAGCAGCGCGAGGGGACTGTGGGCGCGGGCCTCGGAGGCCGGGTGGTGGCGCAGGTCCGCGGTGAGGAAGGCGTCCACGCCGGCCGCCCGGACGTGGTCGAAGAGGCTGTCACCGGAACCGCCGCTGACGGCGACCGTACGCACGAGCGCGTCGGGGTCGCCGGCGACGCGGATGCCCTGCGCGGTGGCGGGGAGGCGTCCGGCGGCGCGGGCGGCGAGGTCGCGGACGGTCAGCGGGTGGTCGAGTTCGCACACCCGGCCCAGGCCCCGACGGCCGTCCGGGTCGGACGGGTCCGGCACCAGGGGCCGTACGACCCTGAGGTCCAGCGCGCCGGCGAGGGCGTCCGAGACTCCCGGGTCGGCGGTGTCGGCGTTGGTGTGGGCGACGTGCAGCGCGATGTCGTTCTTGATGAGCGTGTGCACCACGCGGCCCTTGAAGGTGGAGGCCGCGACCGTGGTCGTACCGCGCAGGTAGAGCGGGTGGTGGGTGACCAGCAGGTCGGCGCCCAGCTTCACCGCCTCGTCGACGATCTCCCGGACCGGGTCGACGGCGAACAGGACCCGCGTGACCTCCTGGTCGGGCTCGCCCACGACGGTGCCGACCGCGTCCCAGGACTCGGCCCGCTCGGCGGGCCACAGGTTCTCCAGCGCGGCGATGACTTCTGACAGACGGGGCACGCTGCCAAGGCTACCTGGGCGGCCTCGTGCGCCTGAACCGGCGCCGCTCTCGCCGGCCGGCGTCACGGCCGGCGTCACTGTTCATGAAGCACACGTCCGCTTCCTCCTCAGGCGAATCGTTCCTGGAGCACCCTTACGTGTGAAGTGCGGGCCCACCGCTCCGCCGTCCGTACGTGCGCGACCTACTTTCGTCACCGGAGGTGACCGAACGATGACGGTCTGTGCCATCGAACCTGCGGCGGGACACGAGGAGGGAGCCGGACGGGCGGGCTGCGCCATCACCACCGACGGTTCCTACGCCGCACGCCTCGCCCTCGCCGGCGACTCCTTCTTCCCGGAGCGCTGGACCCTGGACGGCCCCGAGCCCTACGCGGTGCCGCTGCCCGGCAACCAGCCCGAGGAACCCGGCACCGAGGTGCAGCCCCTGAGCGACGGGCGGGTCCTCATCCACCGGCTGGTGGGCGGACGGCACGCCTTCTCCCTGCTGTACCCGACCGGCCCCGGCACCGGTGAGCTGCCGCTGGGCACGGTCGAGTGCCCGGACGAGGGCACCCGGCTGCGGCTGCTGCCGCCCGCGCCGGGCGGGGAGCGGGCGTACGCCCTCGCCGTGGGCCGGCGGTCCACGGTGGTGTGGCTGGTGGCGGGCGGCACGTTCGGGCCCGAGCAGCTCGCGGAGGTCCCGGGGCGCTGCTCGGGCGGGGTGTGGCTGGACCGCGAGGGGCGGATGCTGGCGCTGGACCGGGAGACCGGCGGGCGCACCAAGGCGGTCGTGGTGGACCTGGAGCGCGGCGGCGAGATGTCCCCGCTGCTGCAGATCGCCGACGGGAGCGACGACCGGGTACTGCTCGCCGACCCGGACAGCGGGCTGCTGCTGATCCGCTCGGACGCGCCGTCACCCGGGCGGGACCGGATGGGCTGGGGGGTGCTGGGCAGCACGCTGCCGGTGCGTTTCCCGGAGTGCCTGCGGCTGGCGGACTGCGTGGTCACGCCGTTCGCGATCCAGCCGGGGCAGATGCTGACGCCGGAGGGCTGCGCGGTGGCGCTGCGCGTCGACGGCGCGTTCGGCAGCTGGGTCGGGGTGTGGCGGCCGGCGGAGCGGCAGGTGCACCATTTCCCGGCGCCGGCGGGGTGGTTGGCCGGGGCGGGGCTGTGGACCGCGGACGGGATGCTGCGGCTGCCGTACGCCACCGGGGCGGTGCCGTGCGGTGTGGCCGGGCTGCGGGCGCCCGGGCAGGAGCGGCGGCGGGAGGGGCTGGACGTCCGTCCACCGGTGGGCCGTCCGGAGGTTCCGGGTTCCGGTGAAGGCCCGGTGCGTACCGGGTCCGGGTCCGGGCCGGTGACGGACGGCCGGGTGCCCTCCCCCGACGAGCCCACGAACGAGGACCTTCCTTCCCGGCTCCCGTACTGCTCCGGAGACATGACCCCCTGCCTGCTCCCGCCCCGCGCCGAGCCCGATGCCCCCTCCACGACCCGTCCCGTCCCCCTGCAGCAGGCGCCTTTGGGGCAGCTTGTAACGAAGTAGTGGCGGTCGGCGTGGCCGCCTGGATCCGGGTGGTGGTGTGCCGGTTACACTCGCCCGGCTGTAGGAAAGATCATGTTTACGGGGTGAGTTCCTTCCGATGAACGACGTCAGCACGAACGAGTCGCAGTCCGCCGAGGGCGGACAGGCCGCTGCCGGACACGGCAAGCACCGGGGCCCGGTCTCCACGCAGGACGCGGAAGCGTCCCCGCGCGGCCGGCACCGCAGGCCGGAAGAGGCGAACGAGTACGCGGGGTCGGCTGCCTGACATCACGTCAGGCAGCGATCCGCAACCGGGCCGGGCCCCGGCCGTCATCATGACGGCCGGGGCCCGGCTCAGTCGTGTTCGACCGTCGTATCGGCGAGTACCGGCGCGTCCCCGCTCCCCCACTCCCGGCTTCGCTCGCGCGGGGGGACCCCCATGGCGGCACCGACGACCACCCGTACCACGCCGTCCCCGCGCCACATCCGGATCCGCAGCGTCTCGCCCGGGTACACGACCCCGGCGAACCGGGTGGCGTAGGAGCGGACGCGGGTGACGTCGCCGTCGAGCAGGGTGTCGACGACCGCCTTGAGGGTCATGCCGTAGGTGCACAGGCCGTGCAGGACGGGCCGTTCGAACCCGGCGCGCGCGGCGAACTCCGGGTCGGCGTGCAGCGGGTTCCAGTCGCCGGAGAGGCGGTAGAGCAGGGCCTGGTCCTCGCGGACGGCGCGTTCGAGGGTCCGGTCCGGCTTCCCGGCGGGCGGCTCGTGCCGCACGGACGGGCCGCGGTCCCCGCCCCAGCCGCCCTCACCGCGTACGTGGATCCGCGCGTCGTCGGTCCACAGCGGGCCGTCGGAGTCGGCGGCCTCGGTGCGCATGACGAGGACGGCCGCCTTGCCCTTGTCGTGGACGGCGGTGACACGGGCGGTGGTGGTGGCGGTGCCTTCGGCCGGCAGGGGGCGGTGCACGGTGAGCGACTGTCCGCCGTGGAGGACGTGGGCGAGGTCCACGTCGATGCCGGGGAGGGAGAGTGCGCCGGTCACACCGGGTGGGCCGCCGCCTGCGACGGTGGCGAAGCTCGGCAGGACGTGCAGTCGGGATTCGAGGGTGTAGCGCAGTTCGTGGGGGGCGGTGGCGGGGTGGCCTGCGCCGATGCCGAGGTGGTAGAGGAGGACGTCCTTGGGGGTCCAGGAGATCCGGGCGGTGCGGGGTGGGGCGGCCAGGGCTGTGGCTGCGTCGATGGGCATGGGGCTCCTGTCGCGTCGTTCCCGGGAGTTGCGGCTGGACGGGGGTGGGTGTGCTCGCCGGCGTTTGCCGGGTGCCGCTGCCCCCACCCGTGCCGCCCCGGGGGCACCTCCCAGGGCGTTTCAGGCACTGGGGAGGCACGACTGCCCGCAGTCGAGGCGGCGTGATCGCCCGCGGCTGCGCTCAGCCCTCTTCCTTGGTCCGCCTCGGCAGCCACAGCCACATCACCACCGCGCCTGTCGCCAGCAGGGCCATGCTGGTGCGGAAGGCCAGGGCGTAGCCCTCCGTCAGGGAGTGCGGGGTGCGGGGGGTGCCCGTGTGGGCCGCTGCGATCGTGGACATGATCGCGAGGCCCAGGGAGCCGCCCATCGTGCGGGAGGTGTTGATCAGCCCGGAGACCAGGCCGGCCTCCTCCGGTGCCGCGCCGGACGTGGCCAGCGAGGCCAGCGGGGTGGCGGCGATGCCCGCGCCCAGCATCATCAGGATGCCGGGGAACATGATCGCGGTGAGGTACGCCCCGTCCGCGGTCATCGTCGACTGCCAGCCGAAGCCGGTCGCCGCGATCAGCGTGCCGAGCACGGCCACGGTGCGCGGTCCCGCCGTGCGCATCAGCCGGGGCGCGA
Organism: Streptomyces sp. NPDC059787; assembly: GCF_042732315.1. NCBI lineage: Bacteria > Bacillati > Actinomycetota > Actinomycetes > Kitasatosporales > Streptomycetaceae > Streptomyces > Streptomyces sp. NPDC059787. The sequence goes on along the minus strand of NZ_JBHWHX010000052.1, from coordinate 10,227 downwards.
GCTTGGAGCCGATGATCACGGCGAGCGAGCTCGGCACCAGCGCCAGTCCGGCCTCCAGCGGGGTGTAGCCGAGCACGTTCTGCGCGTACAGGGTCATGAAGAACCACATGCAGAACATGGCGGAGCCGCTGATGAGCATCGCCGCGTTCGCCGATGCCACCGACCGCAGCCGCAGCAGTCCGAGCGGCATCAGCGGGGCCTTGGCCCGTGCCTCGGCGAGGAGGAACAGGGCGAGGAGGACGAGCCCGGCGCACAGCGGCACCAGCGTGGCCGCCGCCGTCCAGCCCTCGGCCTCGGTCTGTGAGATGCCGTACGCGAGGGTGGCGAGGCCGGCCGTGACCAGCAGTGCGCCCGGCAGGTCGAGCCGCCGTCCGTCCCCGGCCCTGCTCTCCGTGAGCCACCGGGCGGCCCCGGCCAGCACGAGCGCTCCGACGGGTACGTTGATCAGCAGTACCCACCGCCATGACAGCGCCTCCACGAGCACCCCGCCGACGAATCCGCCGGCCGCTCCGCCGCCCGCCCCGACGGCCGTCCAGGTCGCTATGGCCCGGGCGCGGGCCGCGCCCTCCGGCACGGCCGAGGTGACGATGGTGAGCGTGGAGGGCGCCAGGACGGCCGCTCCGAGTCCCTGCACGGCCCGCGCCAGCAGCAGCTGCCAGCCGTCCTGGGCGAGCCCGCCGGCCAGTGAGGCCAGCGTGAACAGGCCGAGGCCGACGAGGAACATCCGCTTGCGTCCGTAGAGGTCACCGGCGCGCCCGCCGAGCAGCATGAAGCCGGCGAAGGCGATGGCGTACGCGTTCACCACCCACTGCAGGCCCTGCTCGCCGAGCGCCAGCCCGCCGCGCATGGACGGCAGGGCGACGTTCACCACCGAGATGTCGAGGACGACGAGGAACTGCCCGGCACAGGCGAGCGCCACCACCAGCCACACGGGCGGTGTGGCGCGAGCGGGCCTGCGGGCGGTGTCGGTGGTTTCGAGCATGTGCGCCATGCTCTCAACCGGGCCCCGCCCCGGCATCGGCTTTTCGTCCGATGCGGACCAGGTCTCCGGACCTGGGTCCGGACACGGACCCGGGCCCGGACGCGAACCCGCCGCCCCCGGTCGGCCGGGGGCGGGCGGGACGCTCCGTCGGAGCGAGGGCCGGCGGTCACATGCGGGTGGCGCCGCCGGTGTTCCGGTGGTGTTCGCGCTTGTTCCTGCGAGGAATGAGTCCGGCCAGTCCCAGCAGGCCGAGCAGGCCCCACAGTCCGCCGTTGCCACCGCCGTCGTCGTAGTTGTCGTCGTCCTGCGCCTGTACGACCGTGGCGGTGGTCGGCCGGACCGTCTGCTCGGCGGACTGGCCGAACGCCGCGCCGGCCGGGGCGACGGCCAGCAGAACGCCGATGACGACGGTGCCCACGAATTTGCGCATTGCTGTCTCCCTCATCCCAGTGGTCCCAGCAGTCGCTTTCACACCGTCCGTAGTGCCCTTTTCCTCCACTGAAAGACTTGAATGCGGGAAATGCCGAGAATTTCTTGATTGTCGCTTCAATGAAACGCGTCGGCACGGTCGGCACAAAGGAACGGTCAAGAATTCGTTAGTGGTTCGAAGCATCGGAATAGTTGCCTCGGTGTACGGGGTTCGGTCTGCACGTACCCCCGCACACGGCCGCCCCTGGAGGCACCTTTCCATGACGCAGACGACGACCGACCGTCCCTCCGGCAGAGCGGGCGGGGCCGTGGTCCCGGTGCTCGCCTTCGCGGGCATCGTTGTCGCGGTGATGCAGACCCTGCTGGTCCCGGTCATCAAGGACCTGCCGCGACTGCTGGACACCACCCCCGCCGACGCCACCTGGGTACTGACCTCGACCCTGCTGTCCGGCGCCGTGGCCACCCCGATCATGGGCCGCCTCGGCGACCTCTACGGCAAGCGGCGGATGCTGGTCGCCAGCCTCGCGGTGATGGTGGCCGGCGCGCTGGTCAGCGCGTTCACCAGTGACCTGCTCCTGATGATCACCGGCCGTACGCTCCAGGGCGTCGCGATGGGCGCCATCCCGCTCGGCATCGGCCTGATGCGCGACATGCTGCCCCGCGAGCGCCTCGGCTCGGCGATGGCCCTGATGAGCTCCTCCATAGGCGTCGGCGGCGGTCTCGCGCTGCCCGCCGCCGCGCTGGTCGCCCAGCACTCCGACTGGCACGCCCTCTACTTCGGCGCCGCCGGCCTCGGCGTCCTCGCGATCGCGCTCACCCTGACCGTCGTACCGGAGTCCCCGGTGCGCGCCGAGGGCACCTTCGACCTGCCGGGCGCGCTGGGCCTGTCCGCCGGGCTGGTGCTGTTCCTGCTCCCCGTCTCCAAGGGCAGCGACTGGGGCTGGACCTCCGGCACCACGCTGGGCCTGTTCGGCGCGGCGGCCGTGGTCCTCCTCCTCTGGGGCCTGATGGAGCTGCGCGTCCCCGCGCCCCTGGTGGACCTGCGCACCACCGCCCGCCGCGAGGTCCTGCTCACCAACCTCGCGTCGATCATGGTCGGTGTCTCCTTCTTCGTCGTCTCCCTGGTCCTGCCCCAGCTGCTCCAGCTCCCCGCCGGCCACGGGCTCGGTCAGTCGATGGTGGTCGCGGGCCTGTGCGTGGCCCCGCTGGGCCTGACGATGATGTTCACCGCGCCCGTCTACGCCCGCCTCTCCGCCCGGTACGGCCCGAAGACCACCCTCATCCTCGGCCTGGTGATCATCGCGATCGGCTACGGCGGCGGCCTCGGCCTGATGGACGCCGCCTGGCAGACCGTCGTCACCTCGGTGGTCATCGGCGCGGGCATCGGCCTCGCCTACTCCTCCCTGCCCGCGCTGATCATCGGCGCGGTGCCGGCCTCGGAGACGGGCGCGGCGAACGGCCTCAACACCCTGATGCGGTCCATCGGTACGTCGGTGTCGAGCGCCGTCATCGGCATGGTGCTGGCCAACACGGCGGACACCGTGGGCGGGGTGGAGATCCCGACCCCGCACGGCTTCCGCATCTCCTTCCTGATCGCGACGGCGGCGGTGGCCGTGGGTCTGGTCCTGGCCCTGTTCCTGCCCGGCCGGCGCCCGTCGGAGCAGCACCCGCGGCTCCGGGCGAGCAGCGAGGAGGACGCGAACCTGGAGCGCGCGGAGGCGGCCCTGCACGGCTTCCGGGGCCGGGTCCTGGACGCCACCGGGGTACCCGTCGCCCGCGCCGAGGTCACTCTGACCGACCGCCACGGCCGCCGGGCGGGCGCCACCGTCTCCGCCGACGACGGCACGTACGCCCTCGCCGTCCCCGTGCAGGGCCCGTACGTCCTGGCCGCCCGCGCCACCGGCCACGCCCCGCTCGCCGCCCCGGCCCTCCACGAGGGCGACGGGCGCCCGGTCGACCTGGACCTGTCCCTGCCGGGCGAGACGGTCTCCGCCTGACCCCTGTTACCCGTCGGTACCCCCTGTCGCACCACCCGCGCAGGGGGTACGGCAGCATGGGGTCCGTGCACACACGTACGTCCTCGGGAGAGGCAAGCCCCATGTCGATGGCACCCGGGCCCGGGATCCTGGCCGCGTTCGAGGCGGCGAAGGGCTTCATGCCCGTGGACGAGGGCCTGGCCCTGTACGCGGCGGCGGCCGGGGCCGGCCGTCTGGGGCTGCCGCTCCTGGAGATCGGCACCTACTGCGGCCGTTCCACGATCCTGCTCGCCGACGCGGCCCGCGCGGCCGGTGTCACCGCGCTCACCGTGGACCACCACCGCGGCAGCGAGGAGCAGCAGCCCGGCTGGGACTACCACGACCCGGAGACGGTCGACCCCGGACTGGGCCTGATGGACACCCTCCCCACCTTCCGCCGCACCCTGCACCGGGCGGGCCTGGAGGAGCACGTGGTGGCCCTGGTCGGCCGCTCCCCGCGCATCGCCGCCCTGTGGGCCTCCCCCCTCGCCCTCGTCTTCATCGACGGCGGCCACACCGACGAGCACGCCACCGCCGACTACGAGGGCTGGGCGCCGCACGTGGCCGAGGGCGGCCTCCTCGTCATCCACGACGTCTTCCCCGACCCGGTGGACGAGTTCACCGGCCAGGCTCCGTACCGCGTCCACCTCCGGGCTCTCGCGTCCGGCGCGTTCACCGAGGTCTCGGCCACCGGATCCCTGCGCGTACTGCGCCGTACCGGCACTGGCATCTGACACCGCTAGGGTGGCTGCGTGTCGTACACAGGTCCCGGCTTCGAACCGCCCCAGCCCCGACGGTCCCGGCGCGGGCCCCTGACCGTGGCACTCGCCGCGCTGGTGCCGGGCGCGCTGCTCGGGTGGGCGGTGTACGCCGCGGTGGGCGGGTCCGGGGGCGACGAGGGGTCGGGGAGCACCGCCGCTTCCGCCTCCGCCCCTCCCTCCGCATCCGCTTCCGCTTCCGCCTCGTCCGGTACGCCGTCGCCGGCGCCGTCCGCGGGTTCCGAGGACGAGAAGCCGAGCGCCCCCGCTGCCGCGAGCGGTCCCCTCAAGGGCAAGGTCGTCGTCATCGACCCCGGGCACAACCCGGAGAACTTCAAGCACACCGCCGAGATCAACCGCCAGGTGGACATCGGGACCAACCGCAAGGAGTGCGACACCACCGGCACGTCCACCAACGACGGTTACGCCGAGGCCGACTTCACCCTCGACGTCGCCCACCGGATGCGCACGCTCCTGGAGAAGCAGGGCGCCACCGTGAAGCTGACCCAGGACGGGGACCGGCCGTTCGGCCCGTGCGTGGACGAACGGGCCCGGATCGGCAACAAGGCGGAGGCCGACGCCGTCGTCTCGATCCACGCGGACGGCTCGGGCACCGGCAACCGCGGCTTCCACGTGATCCTGCCCGGCGCCGTCGACGCCGGTGCCGCCGACACCCGCGCCATCGTCGAGCCGTCCGACGACCTCGGTACGCGCATCGCGGGCAACTTCGTCCGCGTCACCGGCAGCGCGCCCTCCAACTACGTCGGCGGAGGTACCGGTCTCGTCACGCGTAAGGACTTGGGCGGTCTCAATCTGTCAACGGTTCCCAAGGTGTTCATCGAGTGCGGCAACATGCGCGATAGCAAGGACGCGGCACTGCTGACCAGTGGTGCCTGGCGGCAGAAAGCGGCGCAAGGGATTTCCGACGGAATCGTGAGTTTCCTGCGCGGGTGAGGATCAGCGCGCTGATCCGGGCGGACAGCCCGATCGTACGGACGGTAGTGTCGTCCGGACGATGAGGGGCCACCCCCGCGCTTCGCACCGGGGCCTTCGGGCGACATGGTGACGGCGACGCCTCTTCCGACGACGAGACGACCTACGAAGGACCTGAAGTGAATATCCGCTCCCTCACTCGAGGCGACGGCGTGGTGATCGGAGCAGCGGTGTTGCTGTTCATCGCGTCGTTCCTCGACCTCTACTCCGTCGACGGCGCATCCGATGATCTCGACCTTCCCAGCCTGTGGGCGAGCGGGCCGGTCGTGCTCGGTGTCGTACTGGCGGGCATCATCGGCACCGCGCTCATCGTCATCGCCCGCGGCCTGCCGCAGCCGCCGAAGGTCGCGGGGCTCGACCTCGGCCAGTTCGGCATCGCCTTCACGGTGTTCGCCGCCTGGAGCGCCCTCGGCAACATCTTCGACGTGGCCGGCGGCGCCGACAACTTCGAAGGTGCCGGTGACGGCCCCGACGCCGGCACCGGTCTGATCCTGGCCCTCGTCGCCACGCTCGTCATGGCCGCCGCCGCCGTCGCCACCCCCCTGGTGCCCGCCCTCAAGGGTGCCCTGCTCCCGGCCGCCCGTCCCGCCGCCCCGCAGCCGTACGGCGCCCAGCCGCCCAGCGGTTACGGCTACCCGGGTGCGCAGCAGGCCTCGTTCGGTGGTCAGCCGCAGCAGCCCTTCCCGGGGCAGCCGCAGCCGGGCCAGCCCCAGCCGGGGCAGCCGCAGCCGGGCCAGCCCGCTCCGGCGCCCGCCGGTGACTTCTCGCCGTTCTGGTTCGCGGTGCCGGTGCCCCGCCCGCTGTTCCCGGAGGACGGCTCGCCCACGCCGATCGCCGAACTGGCCCCCGGTACCTGGTACCTGGCGGTCGAGCAGCGCGGTCCGGCCCTGGTCGCCCAGACCCAGGACGGCCGCCGCGGCGTCCTCCAGGACACCTCGGGCATCCAGCGCGGCTGACCGGCCCCGGCCCTTTCCCGTCACGGCCCCCGCCCTTCCGGGCGGGGGCCGTTGTCGTTCCGCCGGCCGGCGACGGGAGCACGGCTCGTCCGAACGAACCCCGCTGTTCGTACTGATCCAGTGGTACTCCTCTTCCGGCAGGACGGCCCAGGAGCGGTGCCCCGACGGGCACATGGGTCCGTCGGGGCACCGGAACAGGGCCGTTCGGCCCGGTCAGCGCACGCGCAGGACGCCGTGCGCACCGCGTTCCGCGTCGCTCATGATGTGCGTGACGAACGGGTAGTCGCCGGCCTCGGGCAGGGCCAGTTCGACGAACCCGCCCGACGCGGGGGCGAGATCGAGGACCTGCGCGCCGCCGCGTTCCGCACCGCCGGGCCGCAGGTCGTACGCGCCCTCACGGAACACCGTGTCGAACTGGCCGCCCACGACGTGGAAGGCACTGGGCACGTTCGGTCCGGCCGTCAGCACCCAGATGCGTACGCGCTCGCCGGTCCTCGCCGTCAGCGGGTCGTGGTCGTACTGGCCGGCGTACCCGTTGAAGGCGACCATGTCGGGTTCCTTGGCGTTCACCTTGCCGGCGTCGGCGGTGCCGTTCTGCTCGCCGAGGTAGAACTCCGACTGGACCAGCAGGTACTCGCGGTCCACGCCCGGCAGGCCGGGCGGGTCGATGACGACGGCGCCGAACATGCCGTTGGCGATGTGCAGGGACATCGGCATGGTCGAGCAGTGGTACATCCACACCCCGCTGCGGGTGGCCTCGAAGCGGTACGTCAGTGACTCGCCGGGCTGGATGGTGCGCATCGGCTCGTCCGGCGCCAGCGCCCCGGCGTGGAAGTCGACGGAGTGGCCGATGGTCCCGTCGTTGACGAGGGTGATCTCGAAGGTGTCCCCGACCCGGCCGCGCAGCACGGGCCCGGGGGCCGTGCCGTCGAAGGTCCACAGCGTCTGCCGTACGCCGGGGGCGACTTCGGCCTCCGCCTCCTTCACGGTGAGGGTCCGCCTGTGCACCCGGGGACCGGATCCTTCGGCGGCGGGCGGCAGTCGGGCGTCGCGGGCGGTGAAGCCGTCGGCCGGTTCGGCCATCGGGTCGAAGGCGTCCGCGGCGGATTCGCCCGTGCCCTCGGACGCCGTCCCGCCGTGGTCGTGCGCGCTCTCCCCGCTCTCCTCGCTTCCTTCCGAAGCGGTACCGCCGCCGTCACCGGTGACCCGTACCCCGAAGACCATGCCCATCTGCCGGTGCCCGACCACCGAGCACCAGCCGTCGAGGTCCCGGCCGACGACGCCCGCGTCCAGCGTGGCCCGCTTCCCCGGGGCGATCCGGTCGGTGCGGGCACCGGTCTCCAGCACCAGGTCGTGCGTGTCGGTACCGGTGTTGCGCAGCTCGATCACCAGACGGTCGCCCGCGGGCACGTCGACGGAGGCCGGGGAGAAGCGCATGTCCCGCACCGTCACCTCGACCGTGGTCGTACGGCCGGTCGGCGCCACCTCCCCGCCGTCCGCGCTCGCGGCGGCGGACCGTTCCAGGATCGGCAGCGACCGCACGTCCGCCGCGCCGCCGCCCGCGACGGCCAGCATCACCACGGCGAGCCCGAGCGCCACACCGCCGAGCACGCGGTGCGGGGGCGCCTCCGCGGGGGCCGGTCCGGCCGCGGGTACCGGCTCGGCCGTCCCCTTCCGGCGGTTCCGTACGCCCCGTACGACCGTGAGCACCAGCAGCACGAGGAAGTACAGCAGCATCACCAGCAGCAGCACCGAGCAGACCACCCGGACCACGGACGGTACCGGCAGAACGCAGAGCAGCAGCGCGGTGTTGGTGACGGTCAGCCGGGCGGGCCAGGCCCGTTCGAGTCCCGCGGTGGCGGCGCGTACGGCCGTGGGGCCGCCGCCCAGGACCACGGGGACGAGGAAACCGAGGGCGCCGAGCAGTACTTGGGCGATCCAGCCGGCGGCGAGCGGGGCGGTGAGCAGCGACGTACGCTCCCCCACCGTGATCCAGGACGTCGTGGAGAGGAGGATGCCGGCCAGGACCAGCAGGGATCCGGCGAGCCAGAGGCTGCCCGCGGCCACCGACCAGGCGGCGAAGGAACGCGGGGCCTTGGCACGGGCCTCGCGGACCCAGGGGATGCCCGCGATCACCAGACCGGCGGCGTGGACGACGACACCGGGAGCGGCCAGCGGCGGAGGGCCGAGCAGTGCGGCGGCGACGGCCGCGCCGAGCCCGGCGAGCAGCACGGGGAGGGCGCGGCGTCCGGCCCGTTCCGCGCCGTCCGCCACCCGGGTGCGCAGCATCGTCGGCCACAGGGTGATCAGCGTTCCGGCCACGGTGAGGCCGACCCAGCCGAGCAGGTTGATCATCTCGTGCGCGAGCAGCAGCCGTTCCGGAAGGTCACCGCCGAGTCCGCCGCGGGCCATGACGACACCCAGCGCGGCGCCCACGGGCAGCAGGGCGGCGGCGGCCGTGTAGTAGCGCACGGTCATGGAGAACCGGCCGGGCAGGGCCCGCCGCAGCAGTCGTACCAGCCACACGGCGTGGGCGGTGACGGCGGCCGCGACCAGGCAGCCGCCGACGAGCACGACGGGCCACCGGTCGGTGAACATGCCGCCGATGACGGCGACGGCTCCGGCGTTCAGGCAGACCAGCCGCAGTGCGGCGGGGGCGCCCCGGTTCGCCTCCGGCAGCCGGAGCACGGACGCGGCGAAGTGCCCCGACCAGATGACGACGGCGTTGGTGACCGCCCCGAGCAGCAGGGTGTGGACCAGCAGCCAGAAGGCGTGCGGCAGGAAGTGGTGGGCGCCGCCGACCACGGCGAACAGGGCGAGCCAGGCCACCACGACGGCGTTCACGCCGAGGTGCCACAGGGCGCGTGGTGAGCGTCCGGGCGGCTTCGGGGCGGGGCCGTTCGCCGTGGGGGAGGAGAGCCGCGTGGTCACCGGGGGTTCCTCGAGTCGGCGGGGGTGGCGGAGGCGGCGGCGCGTCGGGGGGCGGTCACCGACGCGGTCGCCGCCGTCAGGACGAACAGCAGGACCGCGGCGATGTTGAGCGCCCCGCCGAGCTGCCACGCCCCTCGGACGTCCCGCAGGTCGCCGGCCACCACGCGCAGGGCGAGGGAGCCGTGCAGCAGCCAGGCCGCCACCGCGAGCCCGGGGTGGTAGGGCAGGGGGCGGCGCAGGACCGCGGGCAGGATCACCGGGGCGTGCGCCATGATCATCGACATCACGAAGCCGAGGAACACGGCGTGCACCACGGCGTCGTAGCGGCTCCCCCCGGCGACCGGGCCACCCAGCAGCCACAGGGCTCCGGCGAGGCCCAGCCACGCGTACCCGGCGAGCAGGCACGCGGCGGAGAAGCGGGGCAGTCCCGTGGCGCGCAGCAGCCGGCGGGCGACGTCGTGCACGACGAGCCAGGCGACCAGCGCGAGCAGGGCCGCGCCGAGCAGGAGCGTGCCGGCGGCCGGCCACATCAGGGTGGCGACGACGCCGGTGACGACGGCGCCGACGCACGCCAGGAAGGCCGGTTCCGCGCGGGGCGCGAGGAGGGCCACCCGAGCGAGTTCCAGCCGCTCGCCCGCGATGGTCAGCACGAGGAACGCGACCAGCCAGGGCAGCAGGCGCGGGACGTCGAGACCGCCCAGCCACAGCAGTGCCGCACCGAGCGCCGACACGGCGCCCGCCGCCTGGGCGATCAGGGCGGCACCCGGCTGCCGCTGCCAGAACCGCACGTACAGCGCGGTCAGTACGGCGGCCCCGGCGACGAGCAGCAACCGCGGGACGGCCAGGTCCACGGGGGTGAGCAGCAGCAGTCCCCCGGCACCGAGCGCGCCAGGCGCGAGACGGGGCCACCGCCCGCCCAGCGCGACGGCACGCTCCAACGCCACCAGCGTGCCGACGAAGCCCAGCACCAGCAGCACCCCGTGCACCTGGGGCAGGCGGTCACCGGTGACCGGGGCGGGGAGTCCGAGCAGGACGAGTGCGGCATCGAGACCGGCGAGCAGACAGACACCGGCGGCCAGTAGCAGGGGCGCGCGGGGCGGCCCCCCCCCCCCCCCCGGCGGGGGGGGGGGGGGGCAGGGGGGGACCCCCCCAAGCACCCCCCC
>NZ_JBHWHX010000051.1:0-44363 GCF_042732315.1 Streptomyces sp. NPDC059787 | reverse complement strand
CGCCGGAGGGGCTGATTTCAGCCCCTCCGGCGTTTGAGGAGCGGGGCCCGGGGCGGAGCCCCAGGTTCGGGACGGGTAGGGGCGGCGGGGGCGAGAAAAAATCAGGCCGGACGGACCACAGCCGCCCGCGCCGCCGCCCGCGTCCCGGCCAGGGTGATCGCCGCGACCCCGGCCACCGCCACCAGCCCGACCCCCACCGTCCCGCCCCAGCCGCCCGCGTGGAACGCCAGCGCCCCCACCGTGCTCCCCACGCTGGACCCCACGTAGTACGCGGACTGATACAGAGCCGACGCCTGCGCCCGCCCCACCGTCGCCGTCTTCCCGACCGCCGACGACGCCACCGCGTGCCCCGCGAAGAACCCCGCCGTGATCAGCACCAGCCCCAGCAGCACCACCGGCAACGACCCCGCCAGCGACAGCAGCAGCCCCGCCGCGGTCGTCCCGCCACCCGCGTACAGCGCGCCCCGGCGGCCCAGCCGCCCCACCAGCCGCCCCGCCGCCGACGCCGAGACCGTGCCGACCAGGTACACCAGGAAGATCGAGCCCACGACGCCCTGCGGCAGCGAGAACGGCGCCTCGGTCAGCCGGTAGCCGATCACCGTGTAGACACCGCCGAACACCGTCATGAACAGCGCGCCGATCGCGTACAGCCGCCGCAGCAGCGGATCGGCGAGATGCCCGCGGACGGTCCGCACCAGCACACCCGGCCGCAGCGAGCCCGCCCGGAAGTGCCTCGGCGCCGGCAGCAGCAGCCGGAACGCCACCGCGCACGCCACCGCGACCACGCCGATCACCCCGACGGCGACCCGCCAGCCCCACTCCTGCGCCACCCAGCCGGTGATCACCCGGCCGCTCATCCCGCCGACACTGTTACCGGCGACGAACAGCCCGATCGCGGTCACCAGCGCCTTCGGCGTGACCTCCTCCGCGAGATACGCCGTCGCCGACGCCGGCAGCCCGGCCAGCGCCGCACCCTGCAGCGCGCGCAGCGCCACCAGCGCGCCCAGCGACGGCGCGAACGGCACCAGCAGTCCGAGGGTCACCGCGACGGCCAAGGACGCCGTCATGACCGTACGCCGTCCATAGCGCTCCGACAGCGCGCTCATCGGCAGCACGAACAGCGCCAGCCCACCGGTGGCCGCCGCCACCGTCCAGCTCGCGTCGCCCGCGCTCACCGCGAAGTCGCCGGAGATCAGCGGCAGCAGGGCCTGGGTGGAGTACAGCAGCGCGAAGGTCGCGACGCCCGCGAGGAACAGGGCGAGACTCATCCGGCGGTAACCGGGTCCGCCCGGAGACATCCGGGACTCGGAGACGGGCGGCTGGACGGAGGGAACGGATGCGACGGCGCCCACACTGGTGGACGCCCCGGTACTGGCGGGAGTCATGCCTCGAAGCTACGTACGCCCCCGCTCATCCGTCCAATGCACGGAATCGCCATAATCGTTCCCATGGAGCATCAGCAGAGGTCACGGAGTCGGCTGTCACGGACCAGTGACACACGAGACACGGACGACATGTCGAGACTGCTCGCGCCCCGCCTCGCCCACTTCGCCGGCGTTGCCCGCACCGAGCACGTCACCCGCGCCGCCCAGGAGATGCAGGTCCCGCAGTCCACCCTCTCCCGCGCGATGGTCCGCCTCGAACAGGACCTGGGCGTCGAACTGTTCGCCCGCCACGGCCGCACGGTCTCCCTCACCCCGGCCGGCCGCACCTTCCTCACCTCCGTCGAACGCGCCCTCGCCGAGATCGAGCGCGCCGCCGACGAGGTACGCGCCGACGCCGACCCCGCCACCGGCAAGGTCGCCTTCGGCTTCCTGCACACCATGGGTGCCGAGACCGTGCCCGGCCTGCTGCAGGCCTTCCGCGCCGACCACCCGCGCATCCGCTTCAGCCTGGTCCAGAACTACGGCGAGGCCATGCTGGAAGGCCTCCGCGCGGGCGAACTCGACCTGTGCCTGACCTCCCCGGTGCCCGACGCCCCCGACCTGGTCGCCCGCCGCCTCGACGAACAGAAACTGCGCCTGGTCGTCCCCGTCGACCACCGCCTCGCCGCCCGCCGCCGCATCCGCCTCGCCGAGGCCGCCGACGAGACCTTCGTGACCCTGGAACCCGGCTACGGACTGCGCCGCATCACCGACGACCTCTGCACCCAGGCCGGCTTCAAACCCCGTATCGCCTTCGAGGGCGAGGAAGCCGAAACCCTGCGCGGCCTGGTGGCGGCAGGTCTGGGCGTGGCCCTCCTCCCCCCACCGGCCTTCCCCCGCCCCGGAGTGGTCGAACTGACGGTCACGGCCCCCAGAGCAGCGAGGGAGATCGGAGTGGCCTGGCTGTCCGGCCACCCGGACACACCCCCGGTGGCGGCCTTCAAGAAGTTCCTGCTCTCCAAGAGAGGCACACTGCTACCCACCTAGGGGCGCGGGGAACTGCGCGACCGACCACCGACGGCCCGCGGCCGCGCCACGACATGACCCCCGACGGCGCTACCGCCGCAAAGACTTCCCGAACCCCGCAGCGAGCGGCATCCGCAACCCCAACGGCGGAGGCGCCGCCAAGGCATCCTGCACGGGCCGCGAGAACGCCCGCCCGAACAACACCCCCATCACGAAGTCCTCGGACAGCGCCAGCACCTCGTCCCGGTACTGACTCAACCCGTGCCCGTCCGCATGGACTTCGAACCGGCACACCTCCCGGTTCGCCTTCTTCGCCCGCGCCGCCAGCCGGAACGACAACTCGGGATCGCTGCGCGCGTCATTCGTGCCGTGCACGATCAGCACCCGCCGCCCGGCGAGCTGTTTCACCGGTTCGGGTGGCGCCGCCACGTCCTCCTCCGGCAGCCAGGGTGCCAGCGCCAGCACGGAGTTGACGGCCTCGTGGCCTCCCGCGCGGAGCGCGGCCCTGCCGCCCATGCCGAGTCCGGCGAGGCAGACGGGGACGTCTCCGTAGCGCCGTACGGCCTCGTCGGCGGCCCATGCGGCGTCGCGCGCGAGATGGGCCTCGCTGCCGTTCCAGCCCCGGTAGCGGTAGTGGACGACATGGGCGGCGAGGCTCTCGTCGCGGCCCGCGCGGGTGAGACGGCGCCCCAGGGCGCGTACAGAGGCGGCCGCCAGCACGGCGGACGGTCTGCGGCCGGACACCTCCTCGCCGCCGGGGAGCAGCAGCACCACCCCGCCCACCGCCGTCGGCTCCGGGCCGAGCGCCCTCCCCAGCCGGGCCATGCGAACCGGCATCGCTTCCTGTGCCATGGCAGAACATTCTCAGAAGTGCGGGTGTACTCCACCCGGCCGTGCGATCACTGTTACGTATCGGCGCTTCCGCCCAACCGGTGATCTACGCGCGTAGGAGTTAGAGTGCGGAAATGACGAGCCAGACCAACGCGAACACCCCGACGACGGAGCAGATCCGCCGGGCGCCCAAGGTTCTGCTGCACGACCACCTCGACGGCGGGCTGCGCCCCGGCACCGTCGTGGACCTGGCCCGCGAGAGCGGGTACCGCGGGCTCCCCGAGACCGATCCCGACAAGCTCGGCCTGTGGTTCAGGGAGGCCGCCGACTCCGGCTCCCTGGAGCGGTACCTGGAGACGTTCTCGCACACCGTCGGCGTCATGCAGACCCGTGACGCCCTCGTCCGGGTCGCCGCCGAGTGCGCCGAGGACCTCGCCGAGGACGGTGTCGTCTACGCCGAGGTGCGCTACGCGCCCGAGCAGCACCTCGAAGGCGGACTGACCCTCGAAGAGGTCGTCGAGGCGGTCGACGAGGGCTTCCGGGAGGGGGAGCGGCGTGCGCGGGAGAACGGCCGGCGCATCCGGGTCGGCGCCCTGCTCACCGCGATGCGGCACGCCGCCCGCGCCCTGGAGATCGCCGAACTCGCCAACCGCTACCGGGACCTGGGCGTCGTCGGCTTCGACATCGCGGGCGCCGAGGCCGGCTACCCGCCCACCCGGCACCTCGACGCCTTCGAGTACCTGAAGCGGGAGAACAACCACTTCACGATCCACGCCGGCGAGGCGTTCGGGCTGCCGTCCATCTGGCAGGCCCTCCAGTGGTGCGGCGCCGACCGGCTGGGGCACGGGGTGCGCATCATCGACGACATCCGGGTCCGCGACGACGGCACGGTCGAACTCGGCCGGCTGGCCTCCTACGTCCGGGACAAGCGCATCCCGCTGGAGCTCTGCCCGAGCTCCAACCTCCAGACCGGGGCCGCCGCCTCGTACGCCGAGCATCCCATCGGTCTGCTGCGCCGGCTGCACTTCCGGGCCACGGTGAACACCGACAACCGCTTGATGTCCCACACCACCATGAGCCGGGAATTCGAGCACCTGGTCGAGGCATTCGGTTACACGCTCGACGACATGCAGTGGTTCTCCGTCAATGCGATGAAATCCGCGTTCATTCCTTTCGATGAACGGCTGGCCATGATCAATGACGTCGTCAAGCCCGGATACGCCGAGCTGAAGTCCGAATGGCTGTTCCGTCAGACTGCCTCCACCAGCGGTTCTCCGGTAACGGAAAGCTGAGAGCGGCGTCCGCGGGAAACGTGAACACCGTCGACGTCCACCATCCGTCCGCATTTCGATGTTTGCGGCGGTAGGGGCCCCGTGCTTACGGTCTCAGCACCGCTCACTCCCCGTATCCCATTTCGAGGACGCATTTACATGAAGCAGTCTGCTGCCAAGACCCTCGGTGTCGCCGTGCTGGGTGCCGCCTTCGCCGCCGCCGGTGCCGGCGCCGCCAACGCGGCCCCGGCCGTCCCGGACGCCGCCCCGGCACTGGACACCGTCACCCGGGCCGTACCGGCGGAGAAGCTGTCCACCGCGCTGCCCGGCTCGGACCGGGCGCTGGCGACGGGCCAGGAGGTGGCCGGCACCGGTGTGGCGACCGCGCAGCCGGTCGCCCGGCAGGTGAGCCAGGAGGCCCCGACCGGTCTCCTCGGTGGCATGCCGCTGCAGGAGCTGCCCACCCAGGGCGTCGCCCTCAACGGGGTGCCGATCGGAGCCTGACCCCGCCAGGCGGAAACGCGCCGATGGGGCGCGACCCGGAACCGGGTCGCGCCCCATCGGCGTACTCGCGGGAGACGGCGTCGTGGAGCTACCAGGCCGCCCGAGCCTTGTCCTCCGACGGCAACAGGATCCACAGCGCTATGTACAGCAGGAACTGCGGGCCCGGAAGCAGGCACGACAGCAGGAAGATCACCCGCATCGTGGTCGCGGAGGTACCGAAGCGCCGGGCCAGCGCGGCGCACACTCCGCCGATCATGCGGTCGTTGGTGGGGCGGGCGAGGCGGCTCATTACGGCTCCTTGGTGAGCGATGCGAGGCCTCCCGAGTGGCTGCCTCTCTACACTCCACGTTACGGAGACGAAGGGGGCAAAGCGTCGCTCCACGGGGCGATCCCGACCCTGGGAATCGTCGGGGTCCTACCCTGAGCCGGCTCCTCCGGGAGGAGGGAGGTGACGGAGCGCCGTACCGCCCGGCGGCGCAGCCAGGCGCGGCCCGCCGGCACCACCGCCGCATGCGCGAGCGCCGCGCCCGCCGTGTTCAGGAGCAGCGAGTCGACGTCCACGACCTGGCCCGGCACCGCCGTCTGCAGCATCTCGACGGCCAGCGACACCAGCGCGGTCGCCGCCGTGGTGCGGATCAGTGAACCCAGCCGCGAGACGGCCGGCCGGCCCCCGGCCATCGGCAGCAGCACACCCAGCGGCGCGAGCAGCGCCAGCCCCTCGCAGATCCGGCGGACCCCCGTCGTCCAGCCCAGCGCGAAGTCGCCCCGGATGCCGTCCAGCGGCCGCAGATTGGCGGGCATCACCCAGGGGACGTCCAGGGGGCGCAGCGTGTACCAGGCGACGAACGCGAGATACGCGCCCAGGAGGAGACCCCCTGTCACACGGATACGGGTCGCGGCGGAGCCGCCGATGAAGCCTTGACGCTGCACGCCCCCCTAGACGCGGCCTTCGGCACGATCGGTTCCGGGACGTCACCCGTTCACCGCATGAGGCGTGCGCCACAGCCGCGCGCTCACCCGCCGGTGGCCTCCGAGGACGGCGGTTCCTCCTCGTCCGGACGGGACCGGACCTCGTCCGTGCACTCGTAGCGGCGCGGCCGGGCGTCGTCGGGGCCGCCCAGGATCACCGAGCCGTCGCCCTCGGCCGCCGCCGAGTCGGAGAAGGTGCACACGATCTGCGCGAGCCCGGCGGAGGTGAGGTCCGCGGGCGAGGTGCTCAGCCGCAGCGTGTCCTCGGGATCGCCGGGCCGCGGACTGCCCACGGTCGTCCCACGCCGTACCCGCGTGCTGTACCCGGCCCGCTGCTCGGCGTCCGACGGCTCCCGCGACAACTCGTCCAGCAGCCCCTGCGCCACCAGCACGCGCCGAGAGTCCGCCGCCCCGTCCGGCACCCGCACCGTCCGGTCGACGGCCACCAGCGACGACCCGCACAGCAGGAACACCTGCACCGGCAGCCCCCGCTCCGCCTGCGTCGACGCCTCCGGCCCGGCCGGGGAGCAGCGCACCCGCGACGGTGCGGGACCGAAGTCGGTCGGCACCTCCGTGGCCCGTATCCCGCACCCGGCGAGCAGCGCCGCGAGCGCCCCCGCCGCGAGCAGTCCCCGCGTACGCCGCGGGGTGGTCCGTACGTTCATCAGGCGTCCCCCTCGGCGCCCTCGTCCCCGATGGCGCCGTCCTTCTCCGAAGGGCTCTGCGCGGACACGTCCCGCGGCAGCCGCAGGGTGAACACGGCACCGCCCTCGGGGGAGTTGGCCGCGGTGATCTCGCCGCCGTGGATATGGGCGTTCTCCAGCGCGATGGACAGACCCAGGCCGCTTCCCTCGGAACGCGGCCGCGAGGCGCTCGCCTTGTAGAAGCGGTCGAAGACGTGCGGCAGGACCTCCTCCGGGATGCCAGGACCGTGGTCCCGCACCTCGATGACCACCGTGCCCCCGTCCCCGGCGCCCTCCGTGTCGTCCTCCCGTACCGAGACCCGTACCGGCGACCCGCCGTGCTTGAGCGCGTTCCCGATCAGATTCGCCAGGATCACGTCCAGCCGGCGCGGGTCGATCCGGGCGTGGATGCCGCGCTCGGCGTCCAGGTCGACCGCGTCCAGCCAGGCACGCGCGTCGATGCAGGCGGTGATCTGGTCGGACATGTCGACGTCGTCGAGGACCAGCCGGGCGGTGCCCGCGTCGAAGCGGGTCACCTCCATCAGGTTCTCCACCAGGTCGTTCAGCCGCCGGGTCTCGCTCACCACCAGCCGTACCGCGGGCTCGATCATCGGGTCGATGCCGCCGCCCTCGGACTCCAGCTCCTCCTCCAGGACCTCCGTCACCGCCGTGATCGCGGTCAGCGGCGTACGCAGCTCATGGCTCATGTCCGCCACGAACCGCCGGGACGCCTCGTCGCGCCCCGCCATGTCCGCCACCCGTTTCTCCAGCGCCTCGGCCGCCTTGTTGAACGTCCGGGAGAGATCCGCCAGTTCATCGGTGCCCGACACCCGCAGCCGGGTGTCCAGCTTCCCCTCACCGAGCCTCCGCGCGGCGACACCGAGCCGCTGCACCGGCTTCAGCACCGTCGTGGCCGCCGCGTGCGCGAGCAGCGCGGAACCTATCAGCGCCAGCCCGGTGGCGATCCCCAGCGACCAGGCCAGCGAGTTGAGGTCCTTGGCCTCCGGCTCCAGCGACTTCAGCATGTAGCCGGTCGGCCCGCCGCCGATCACCCGCGTCCCCGCCACCAGGTACGGGGTGTCGCCGTCGACGATCCGCTGCCAGTACAGATGGTGCGGGTACTTGTTGTTCGACGTGATCTCCTGCTGCTCGGTCACCGCCTCGCGCAGCGAGACCGGCACGTCCTGCAGCGAGAAGCCGTTCAGCCCGCCCGAACTGCCGTACACGGTCCGCCCGTCGGGGTTCTCGGCGACCAGCAGCACGGTGAAGCGCTGGCTGCTGGTCGCCATCTGCCCGGCGGTGTGCTGCAGTTCGTCCTGCGTCGGACGCTCGGGCAGCGAGCCCGCCCGGTTGCGCATCTCCTGCTCGAAGTCGCGCAGCACCGCGTCCTGGGTACGGGTCAGCACCGACTCGCGGTTCAGCCAGTACGCGATGCCGGACGCGGACACCGCGGCGGTGAGCGCGACCAGCCCGAACACCACGACCAGCCGCAGCCGCAGGCTGGTGAACCGCAGCCGTGACCAGACTCCCTTGCGCGCCGCGGACCAGCCGCGGGTCTCCCCGTCGTGCTCCTGTGTCACTGAGGCGGATCCAGTCGGTAGCCGACACCGCGCACGGTACGGATCAGGGTCGGGGACGACGGCACGTCCTCGACCTTGGCGCGCAGCCGCTGGACACACGCGTCCACCAGACGCGAGTCGCCCAGGTAGTCGTGTTCCCACACCAGCCGCAGCAACTGCTGCCGGGACAGCGCCTGCCCCGGCCGCCGGCTCAGCTCGAGCAGCAGCCGCAGCTCGGTCGGCGTCAGCTGGAGGTCCTCGCCGTTCTTCGTCACCGTCATCGCCGAACGGTCGATGACCAGGCTGCCGAAGGTCGCCGAGTCGGTGGACTCCCGCTCCCCGCGCCGCAGCACCGCCCGGATCCGGGCGTCCAGCACCCGGCCCTGGACCGGTTTGACGACGTAGTCGTCGGCGCCGGACTCCAGCCCGACCACCACGTCGATGTCGTCGTTGCGCGCGGTCAGCAGGATGATCGGCAACTGGTCCGTGCGCCGGATGCGCCGGCACACCTCGAACCCGTCGATGCCGGGCAGCATCACATCCAGCACGATCAGATCCGGCCGCTGCTCGCGCAGCAGCTTCAGACCGTCCTCACCGCTGGCAGCGGTCGCCACCCGGTGACCCTGGCGCGTCAGTGAGAGCTCCAGGGCCGTACGGATGGCGTCGTCGTCCTCGATCAGCAACAGGGAAGGCACGGACCCATTCTGGCCCATGGCGGCCCCCCTGTTCGACCCATGGACGGCAGATGCCCATTGAGCACGCATACGTGCCGCTACGTGCACGGACACCTGTGAAGGATCCGTGGGCCCACCGTGACCGACCTCTGTGACACGCCTGTGACAGTCGGCTGACACGGCCATGAAGGTCCCCGGGCAAGCTTCTCGGCACAAGCACAACAGCACGGCAGAACACCGGAAGTCCACGACGGGGGGCGCGAGATGAACACGCTGCACGGCACCAGCACCAGCGCAGTGATCACGCGTCTGCACGATGTGCACCGGGGTTCCGAGAAGTCCGGTGCGGCGGGCATGCGGGGGTGCGCCCGCGGCACCGGGCGTCAGCACACCACGATCATGACGGTGGTTGACGCACCCACGGGGGAGACGAACGGGGGAAACGCGTACAGGGAGGGCTCGGGGGAGCGCCGCTCGCTGTCGGAGGCGGAGTTCACCGCCTACGTCCGGGAGCGCCGCGCCTCCCTGTACGCCACCGCCTACCACCTGACCGGCGACCGCTTCGAGGCCGAGGACCTGCTGCAGAGCGCGCTGTTCTCGACCTACCGGGCGTGGGACCGGATCAGCGACAAGGCGGCGGTCGGCGGATACCTCCGCCGCACCATGACCAACCTGCACATCAGCGCGTGGCGCCGCCGCAAGCTGAACGAGTACCCGACCGAGGAACTGCCGGAGACGGCCGGTGACACGGACGCGATGCGCGGCACCGAGCTGCGCGCCGTGCTGTGGCAGGCGCTGGCCCGGCTGCCCGAGCTCCAGCGCACCATGCTGGTCCTGCGCTACTACGAGGGCCGCACGGACCCGGAGATCGCGGACATCCTCGGCATCAGTGTCGGCACGGTGAAGTCCAGCATCTGGCGGTCGCTCCGCCGGCTGCGCGAGGACGAGGTCCTCAGCTTCGGCCGTGACGAGGAGGACGCCTTCGGGGAGCTTGTCGCCTGAAGGTACGGGGGAGTCATGGGGACGCCGGGGGACGTCACCGTGACAAGCGCGGGGGCGTCGGGGGACGTCGCCGTAGCAAGCGGGGGACCGCGGGGATGCCGGGGGGCATCGCCGTAGCAAGTGGGGGAGCGCGGGGGCGTCGGGGGACGTCGCCGTGACAAGCGGGGGACCGGAGGGGGAAGCACGAGGGGGTCACGGGGGACCTCTGCGGATCCGGGGGACCAAGAGGGATCCGGGAAGATCACGGGGGATCACGGGGGAGTGCGAAACAGCGGGACTGGAGGGCCGGGGGGCCCGCCCAGTCCCGCCTTTCGTGTGCGCGCGGGGGCCGTCAGGCCGGGGTGCTCGTACCCGTCGGCGCCGTACGCCCGGCGACCGCCGCCCTCGCGAGGCGGCCCAGCGCCTCGTCCCGGTCGCAGGCGTACGCGCCCAGCGCCGTCTGACGGGCCACGATCGACCGCTCCAGCCGCATCAGCCGCCAGCCGCGGCGCAGCAGGAACGGCACCGACTTGCGGCCCTCCTTCAGATCCCGCAGGAACCGCCGCCGGAACGTCCGCACCGGGCCGCGGTTCAGGCACAGCGCGTCGGCCAGCAGGCCGAGTTCACGGCAGCGCTCGACGATCTCCGCGGCGAAGATGCCCTCGGCGATGAACAGCGGGGTCCCGCCGATGTCGACGGCCGTCTCGCCCGTACGGGCGCTCAGCGAGATGTCGTAGACGGGAACCGGCGTACGACGCGTGCGGCACAGCCGCTCGATCGCGGCGACGGCGGTGTCCGCGTCCCAGGAGCCGGGGTGGTCCCAGTCGATGTCCGTGCTGCCCGCCACGAGGGGGAGGGTCGGGTCGTCGGCCTCCTTGTAGAAGTCGTCGAGGCGCAGCACGGGAAGACCGGAACGGGCCGCGATGAGGGACTTGCCGGAGCCGGAGGGGCCGCAGAGCAGCACGACTCGCGCGGATATGGACGACTGGGAGGAGCTCACGGGACACCAGTTTGAGGCATCGCCCGCGCGACGTACGCCCCGCGGTACGGCTTTGAAGCGCGCGTCACACCTCGACTACTCTTCGCGTCGACCCGATCACCCGGTGAAGACGGCAGGTGGCAGAGCGATGGCCCGGCACAAGACACCCAGGACGCCGACCGTCCGACGCGCCCTGACCGTTCTCGCGACCGCCTCGGTGGCGCTCGGGGCCGGCGCGGCGACGGCGGCGGCCGCGGACTCCGCCCCGCTCCTCGACGACACCGGCCGGGCCGTGGGCACGGTCGCGGACCTCAGGCCCAACCCGCTGGCCGGCACGGGCGTCGATCCGCTCGACAACGGCGTCGGCACGCAGGTCGCCGACTTCCGTCCGGTGGACTCGCGGGAGGTGACGGGGCCGGTCGCCCAGGCGCGGTCGGTCGGCGGCATCCCGGTGGCGGGGCGGGCGACGGACGCGCTGAGGAGCTGACCCCTGCCGTCCGCCACGCCCTCGTCCGTCCTGCGGGGAACTGTCCCTGATGTCGTCGACGTACGGCCGCCAGGCCGCTCCGCCCGGTATCAGGGCGGGTCCGGACGTGTCCTTACGGGTGTGTGAGGACCTGCGCGACGCGCTCAAGGCGGTGGGGGCGACGTTGCCGTCCCCCGGACTCGGCGCACCCTCGTGCGCCGGGTCCGCTCCGCTCGCCCGGCCGTCCCGGCGCCGTGCGCGCCGCGATGTGCCGCAGGAGGTCGGCGTCCTCGTCACCGTGGGCATGCCCCATCGCGCTCGGGCCGCCGTCCCGCCCGGGGGAGCGGCCGAGGCGTCCGCGGGTTCGGGATGCGGCCGTGACGTCCTCGCGGCGCATCAACCGCTCCACCGATCAACTCAGTTGACGCGGTGACAGGTCGAGCGGATCCGCCTCAGTCGGTTGGCGTCAACTTCCCTTCGCACACGGTGTCTTGTGAGCCGAGCCTTGTCCGGGTGCCCCGTCCGCCCGGCCGGAGCGGCATGGTTTTTGTGGACATGTCATGCATGGGCATTAAGATCATCCAACCTTTGACCGAGATGGATGGGAAGGTTCCCCTGTGTACGACCGCACGCCGATCGCCCCGGTTCCCGGCCGGCGAAGATCCCGCATCGGACGACGAGCCCTGGCGGCAGGCCTGTTGGCCGCTCTCGTGTGCGCCCCGCTGCCCCTGTTCAACGAGCCCGCGTCCGCCGAGGCCGCGGAGGCGGTGACCGGGGCGGCGACCACGGCACAGCAGAAGTCCGGCGCGCGGAGCGAGATCGTCTCCGAGCGCACCGAGTCGACCACCACCTGGGCCAACGCCGACGGCACCACCACCGTTGAGGCGTATACCGGCCCGATCCGGGTCAAGCAGGCCGACGGCGGCTGGCGGCCCGTCGACACGACCCTCGTGGCCGAGGACGGCGTGGTGCGGCCGAAGAACGCGGCCGCCGGCATCACCTTCTCCGGCGGCGGCGCGGACGAACCCCTCGCCGAGGTCTCCCGCGGCGGCCACACCCTCGGCCTCGACTGGGACGGCAGGCTTCCCGAACCCCGCCTGGACGGCTCGACCGCCGTTTACGAAGGCGCCGTCGAGGGCGGTGACGTCGTGGTGACCGCCCTGAAGGAGGGCTTCTCCCACTCCGTCGTCCTGCACGAGCGCCCCGACGGCCCGGTCAGTTACCGGCTGCCCGTCTCGGCCGACGACCTCACCCTGCACGAGACCGCCGACGAACGTCTGCGCTGGAACGACGGCAGCGGCCGTGCGGTGGCCACCGCACCGCTGCCGGTGATGTGGGGCTCGGGCGAGAAGCGCGCCTCCGGCGAGCCCGAGGACCTCGCGGCCATCGACGTCACGATCGAGCGGGACGCGGACACCGGCGACCAGGTCCTGGTCCTGCGACCCGACGCGGAGTTCCTCGCCGACCCCGAGCTGAAGTACCCGGTCACCATCGACCCGACCGACTCCCTGCTCGGCCCGGTGACCGACACCTGGGTCCAGTACGACGACTACCTCACCTCGCAGCGCGGCTCGACCGAGCTGAAGGCCGGCACGTACAACGGCACCGAGAAGGCCCGCTCGTATCTGAAGTTCGACGTGGCGAAGTACGCGGGCAAGCACGTCCTCGACACCGACCTGCGCCTGTACTCGTACTACTCGTCCACGTGCAGCACCAGCAACTCCGGCAACCAGGTACGCCGTATCACCTCGGCCTGGGACCCGTCGGCCCTCACCTGGGCCGAGCAGCCCACGACCACCACGACCGGTGCCGTGACCTCCACAGCGGCCAAGGGGTACAACTCCAACTGCCCCGCCGGGCATGTCTCCTGGGACATCGACGGCATCGTCCAGGCCTGGGCCGACGGTCAGCCCAACCACGGTGTGCGGATCGCGGCCGTCGACGAGACCGACCCGCTCACCTGGCGCCGCTATCACTCGGCGAACCAGACGGACGGCTCGCACAACGCCGCCTACGAGCCGTCCCTGACGGTCACCTACAACTCCAAGCCCGGTACCGCGGCGGCCGTTTCCCCGCTGACCGGCGCCTACACCTCCGACACCACACCCACGCTGTCCGCCAAGGCCACCGATGCCGACGCCCAGCAGCTCACGCTGACCTTCGAGGTGTGGACGGCGACCGGCACCGCGGCCCTGCAGTCCGGCACGTCGGCCGCCGTGGCCTCCGGGGCGGTGGCCACCCGCACGGCCACCGCACTGGCACCGGGTGACTACAAGTGGCGGGCCCGGGCGTCCGACGGTACCGACACCGGTGCCTGGTCGGCCTGGCAGACATTCACCGTCGACACCACCGCGCCGTCCGCCCCCGCCGTCACCTCCACCAGCCACCCCTCGGCGTCGGCCTGGTACAACGCCACCACCTTCGCGGGCACGCTCGCCGCGACCGACGCCTCCGGCGTGAGCGGGTACGCCGTCAAACTCGACCAGAACCCGACGACCGCTGCCGGAACGACCGTCACACAGACGGCGGCCGGGGTGAACTGGTCCGGGCGCACCGACGGAACATGGTGGGTGCACGCGGCCGCCAAGGACAAGGCGGGTCTGTGGTCCTCGACCCAGCACCGCGCCTTCAACGTCGACACCACCGCCCCGGGCGCTCCCGGCGGTCCGGCCTCCTCCACGCATCCCGTGACGACCAGCGCCTACGCCGACCGCACCGCGACGTTCAACTGGTCCGCGCCCGCCGACCTGTCCGGCATCGCCGGTTACGCGGTCAGTGTGGACCGCGTCACGGACACCCTGCCGGCCACCACCGGCACCGCGCAGACATCGACGAAGTTCACCACCACCGTCGACGCGGACGGCACCTGGTACCTGCACGTCCGGGCCAAGGACCAGGCGGGCAACTGGTCCTCCACCGCCGCGCACCTGCCCTTCCGGGTCGACACGACGCTGCCGCCGAGTCCGGCGATCAGCTCGTCCACCCACCCCGACCAGACGGGCGCGTACCGGAGCGGTTCCTTCCAGGCGACCTGGACGGCGCCCTCCGGCGCCTCCGCCGGGTACAGCATCGTCGTCGACTCCGCCTCCGACACCGTGCCCGACAGCACGGCCGAGACGACCGGCACGTCGTACGCGACGACCCGCACCGAGGGCGTCTGGTACCTGCACGTGCGCGGCGTCGACGGCGACGGCACGGGCGGGGCGACCGCGCACTACCGCTTCACCGTCGACACCACCGCGCCCGGCGTCCCGGCCGTGACCTCCGCGACCTACCCCGCGGACGCCTGGGCCGGCGGCGCGCAGGTGACCGGGACGTTCACGCTGACGCCCGACGGCGCCGACACCCGCATCCTGACCTACCGCGTCGACGGCGACACCGAGCGGAGCGTCACCACCAGCGGCGGCCCGGTGGTGCTGCCGGTCACCCCGGCCACCGAGGGCAGCCATCAGCTCGTCGTCACCGCGACCGACCGGGCCGGCAACGTCTCGGCCGAGACCGAGCGCGTCTTCCACGTCGGACGGGCGGCCGTGACCGCGCCCGCCAACGGCGAAGTGCTCGTGGGGTCGGCCGATCTCGCGGTCAGCGCGCCGGCCTCGCTGACGGAGGTCACCTTCCTCCAGCGGGCGTCGTCCGCCGATCCGTGGCAGGTGATCCCGGCCTCCCAGGTCACCCGGACCGACTCCACCACCGTCTCGTGGCCGGTGCCGCTCACCGGTGGCTCGGCCCCGAAGCTGGTGTGGGACACCTCGTCCCTGTCCGGCAGCGGCAGCCGGCAGATCGGCGCCCGCTTCAGCGGGCCGTACGACCCGCCGGGGGCCGAACCGGTCTCGGTGATCGTCGACCGGGTGGAGGTCATCGAGGACGGCGGGGGCGACGATGTCCAGGAGCCGGAACCCGCTCAGGCGTACGCCCTGGAACTGGCCGAGGAGCGCGCGGCGGAGAATCCCGACGCCTTCGCCCCGCCCTACGTCGATCCGGCGACGGGCGAACTGGTCGCGCCGGTCGTGGAGTCGGCCTCGGCCGACGAGGCGTCCGCACCGATCCGGGTGACGCAGGTTCCGGCCGACGAAGGCAGCGGAGCGCCCGCCGAGGACACGGAGGACGACACCAAGCCCGACACCGAGACCACCGAGACGGAGACCCCCGCGCCACCCGCCGACGGGGCCGCGGAGTCCACCGGCGAGGAGTCGTTCGAAATGCCGGAGGACACCACGGAGACCACACCCGAGCCGGCCGGGCCGACGGTCACCGAGGAGGTCGCCCCACGCACCGAAGTGGTGGAGCACAGCGTCACCGCGCTGGAGTCCGTGCGTGACGAGATCCTCCAGCTGCCGGAAGCGGAACTGCCCGGCGTGGGCGGGCTGCGCGTCGCGTCCGTGGACGCCGTGCACAACCGTGTCGTCGTGGAGACCGAGACGGCCGCTCCGGAGCTGGTCGCGGCTCTGGGCGAGCGCTACGGCACCGACTCGGTGGCCGTGCAGGTCACTCCCGGTGTGGACGCGCTGGACCCGCAGGCGAACCGCTACAACGACACCTCGCCCTACTACGGCGGGGCGCGTATCTACTCGCAGCTGACCATGAGTTCGGCCACGTGGTGCACGGCGGGCTTCAGCTGGAAGTACAACGGCAAGTGGTACATGGTGACCGCGGGCCACTGCACCACCGGCAACGGTGCCGTCCTGAACCCCAGCAAGAGCGACTACATAGGTCCGGTCGTCCGGGACAACTGGAAGAACGGCTCCGGCTCGGTGAAGCTGTCCGGCCAGAAGTACTACTCGGGCGACCTGGCGCTGTACCGGGTCGAAAGCGGCAGCTCCGCGTCGGCCCGGATCTACAAGGGCGGCAAGACGTCCAGCTCGTCGCGTCCCGTGCACGACTACTGGCGGCGCTGGGCGCAAAGCGGTGACAAGGTCTGCACGGGCGGCATGATGACCGGCGAGAAGTGCGGCTGGAAGGTGACCGACACACAGGCGACCATCCGCTACTCGGGGGGTACGACGGCCAAGAACATGGTCGTGGCCAAGAAGACGTCCGGCTCCTGCACCATCAAGGGTGACTCCGGCGGCCCGGTGTACACCGTCGACGGCAGCGGGCGCGCCTTCGCCAAGGGGATCATCTCCGGCGGCGGAGGTGGCGGCGGCGACAACAGCGGCGGCTTCTTCGACCCGTGCTGGCTGTACTTCACCGACATCGGACTGGCCAACAGCGCCTTCCCCGGCACCGTAGCGAGGTACTGACATGCGCCGAGCCCTGTTCGTCCCGCTGCTGGCGGTGGCCCTGACCGGATGCTCGGCCCTCGGCCGGGACACGCCGTGCACCGAGGCCGCCGCGGACTCGCAGGTGTCCGTCGTGTGGCGGCCCGCCGACTTCGGCGGGCCGGATGCGGCGAGGCTCCGGCTGTGCGTGGACGGCGTGTGCGAGGAGCAGGCGTCGGGCAGTTCCGACGACCCGTTCATGTCGCTGGCGGTCCGTCTGCCCGACGACGTCGGCGCGAAGACCGTGGAGGTACGGCTCGTCGTGACGTCCGCGAAGAGCGGTGACACGGTCGTCGAGGACAGCGCCGGAGCCGAGCTGACGGAACAGCACCCCAATGGCACGTCCTGTCCGCCCACCGTCTGGACGGCGACGTTCCGTGCCCACCCCGCCGAGGGCCTCACCTCACCCGAGGGCATGAAGCTCCAGGGCTGAGCCCCTGCGCGAGGCGCCTGTTCCCGGTGTCACCGGGAACAGGCGCCTCGCGTCTCGTCGGAGGCTGAGCGGGGGAGCCGGTCCGGGCAGCACCTGTGCCGTGACCGGCTCGGGGACGCCGTAGCCACAGCACCGGCCTCGTCCTCGGCGTCACCCTCTGTCGCCGTGTGCCGGGCCGCCTTCGAGGTCCTGTTCACCGAGGTCAGCCGGATCACCGGGGCCACCGGGCTCAGCGACGGCCCCGCAGGACGCCGAGCGCCGCGATGCGTACCTTCCGAACGGGTCGATCGCCGGCGACGGACGCCGTGTCGCACCCGGCCGGCGGTGCCCGAAGAAGGCCGCGGCTCATCTGGACGGAGATGAGCCGCGGCCTTCATCAAGGGGGGCGGAGAGCCGGCGGTGCAGGGCGGCCGGTCAGTAGGCGGAGCCCGACGCGCCCAGCGAACCCGTCGGGTGCCAGACCGTCTTGGTCTCCAGGAACGCCGTCATGCGGTCCGTGCCGGGCGTCGCCGACCAGTCGTCCACAGGCTGTGGACGCAGGACGCGCTTGAGGTTGTCCGCGGCCGCGATCTCCAGCTCCTTCGCCAGCGTCTCGTCGGCGCCCGCGAGGTCGATCGCGTTGACGTCCTGGTGCGCGGCGAGCGGGGCGGCGATCTCCGCCGTACGGCCGGAGAGGACGTTGACCACGCCGCCGGGGAGGTCGGAGGTGGCCAGGACCTCGCCGAGGGAGAGGGCGGGGAGGGGGGACTTCTCCGAGGCGATCACGACGGCCGTGTTGCCCGTCGCGATCACCGGGGCCACCACCGAGACCAGGCCCAGGAACGACGACTCCTGGGGGGCCAGTACGGCGACCACGCCCGTCGGTTCGGGGGAGGACAGGTTGAAGAAGGGGCCCGCGACCGGGTTGCCGCCGCCGACCACCTGGGCGATCTTGTCGGTCCAGCCCGCGTACCAGACCCAGCGGTCGATCGCGGCGTCGACCTGTGCCGCCGCCTTCGACTTCGACAGGCCCTCGGCGTCGGCGACCTCCGCGACGTACTGGTCACGGCGGCCCTCCAGCATCTCGGCGATGCGGTACAGGATCTGGCCGCGGTTGTACGCCGTCGCGCCGGACCAACCGCCGAACGCCTTGCGCGCGGCGACCACCGCGTCACGGGCGTCCTTGCGGGAGGAGAGCGGGGCGTTCGCCAGCCACTTGCCCTTTGCGTCGGTCACCTCGTACACCCGGCCGCTCTCGGAACGCGGGAACTTCCCGCCGACGTACAGCTTGTAGGTCTTGAAGACCGAGAGTCGCGGTTCGGTCTTTTCGGTCTTCTCAGACATCGAGGTACGCCTCCAGGCCGTGGCGGCCGCCCTCGCGGCCGAAGCCCGACTCCTTGTAGCCGCCGAACGGCGAGGTCGGGTCGAACTTGTTGAACGTGTTGGACCAGATGACGCCCGCGCGGAGCTTGTTCGCGACCGCCAGGATGCGCGAACCCTTCTCCGTCCAGATGCCCGCCGACAGGCCGTAAGGCGTGTTGTTGGCCTTGGCGACGGCCTCGTCGGGCGTGCGGAAGGTCAGCACCGACAGCACCGGGCCGAAGATCTCGTCGCGGGCGACCGTGTGCGCCTGGGTGACCTTCGTGAACAGCGTCGGCGCGAACCAGTAGCCGGACGACGGCAGTTCGCAGGCCGGGGACCAGCGCTCGGCGCCCTCCGCCTCGCCCTGGTCGGCCAGCGCGGTGATCCGGGCCAGCTGCTCGGCGGAGTTGATCGCGCCGATGTCGGTGTTCTTGTCCAGCGGGTCGCCGAGGCGGAGCGTGGACAGGCGGCGCTTGAGGGAGTCGAGGAGCTCGTCGTGGATCGACTCCTGGACCAGCAGGCGGGAGCCCGCGCAGCAGACCTGGCCCTGGTTGAAGAAGATGCCGTTGACGATGCCCTCGACGGCCTGGTCGACGGGCGCGTCGTCGAAGACGATGTTGGCGCCCTTGCCGCCCAGTTCGAGGGTGACCTTCTTGCGGGTGCCCGCGACCGTGCGCGCGATCTCCTTGCCGACGGCGGTCGAACCGGTGAAGGCGACCTTGTTCACGTCGGGGTGGGCGATCAGCGCGGCGCCGGTGCGGCCGTCGCCGGTGATGATGTTGACGACGCCCTTGGGCAGGCCCGCCTGGCGGCAGATGTCCGCGAAGAAGAGCGCGGAGAGGGGCGTCGTCTCGGCGGGCTTCAGCACCACCGTGTTGCCGGTCGCCAGCGCCGGGGCGATCTTCCACGCGAGCATCAGGAGGGGGAAGTTCCAGGGGATGACCTGGCCCGCGACGCCGAGGGGGCGCGGGTTCGCGCCGTAGCCCGCGTGGTCGAGCTTGTCGGCCCAGCCCGCGTAGTAGAAGAAGTGCGCGGCGACCAGGGGGAGGTCCGCGTCGCGGGTCTCCTTGATCGGCTTGCCGTTGTCGAGGGTTTCCAGGACGGCGAGCTCGCGGCTGCGCTCCTGGATGATGCGGGCGATGCGGAAGAGGTACTTCGCGCGCTCGGAGCCCGGGAGCGCCGACCACTTCTCGAAGGCCCTGCGGGCGGCCCTCACCGCGCGGTCGACGTCCTCCTCGGTGGCCTCGGCGACCTCGGAGAGGACCTCCTCCGTGGAGGGGGAGACGGTCTTGAAGACCTTGCCGCCGGCCGCGTCGGTGAACTCGCCGTCGATGAACAGGCCGTACGACGGGGCGAGGTCGACGATCGAGCGGGACTCGGGCGCCGGTGCGTAGTCGAAAACAGGTGCCATGGTGATCAGTCCACCGTCACGTAGTCGGGGCCGGAGTAACGGCCGGTGGCCAGCTTCTGACGCTGCATCAGCAGATCGTTCAGCAGCGAGGAGGCGCCGAAGCGGAACCAGTGGTTGTCCAGCCAGTCCTCGCCCGCGGTCTCGTTGACCAGGACCAGGAACTTGACGGCGTCCTTCGTCGTACGGATGCCGCCGGCCGGCTTCACGCCGACCTGGACGCCGGTCTGGGCGCGGAAGTCGCGGACCGCCTCCAGCATGAGGAGGGTGTTCGCGGGGGTCGCGTTGACGGCGACCTTGCCGGTCGAGGTCTTGATGAAGTCCGCGCCGGCCAGCATGCCGAGCCAGCTCGCCCGGCGGATGTTGTCGTACGTCGACAGCTCGCCGGTCTCGAAGATGACCTTGAGGCGGGCGTTCGTCCCGCAGGCCTCCTTCACGGCGGTGATCTCGTCGTACACCTTCATGTAGTTCCCCGCGAGGAACGCCCCGCGGTCGATGACCATGTCGATCTCGTCCGCACCGGCGGCGACGGCCTCGCGGACGTCCGCCAGTTTCACGGCGATCGGGGCGCGGCCGGCCGGGAAGGCGGTGGCGACGGAGGCGACCTTGACGCCGGAGCCGGCGACGGCCTCCTTCGCCGTGGCCACCATGTCGGGGTAGACGCAGACCGCGGCCGTGGCGGGCGTGGTGCGGTCGGTCGGGTCGGGGCGGACCGCCTTCGCGCCGAGCGCCCGGACCTTGCCCGGGGTGTCCGCGCCTTCCAGCGTCGTCAGGTCGACCATCGAGATGGCGAGGTCGATGGCGTACGCCTTCGCGGTCGTCTTGATCGAACGGGTGCCGAGGGAGGCGGCGCGCGCCTCCAGGCCGACCGCGTCGACGCCGGGCAGCCCGTGGAGGAAACGGCGCAGCGTGCTGTCGGACGCGGTGACGTCGCTGAGAGCGTTTGGTGCAGTGGTGGGCATGGTCACCAGACGAGCATATCTACGCGCGTAGCGGCTGTACAGCCCCGTGGTGGACCGCGTACGGCTTCCACCGCGTACGACCTCCCCGGAGGCGTCGTGCAGAATCGGGAGCATGACGTCCCCCGAGCACCAGTCGTCCGACCCGGAGCCCACGAGGCCGACCGGGTCTGCGGCACCTCAGTACAAGGACCGCATCTACCGCTCGCCCGCGGGCATCGTCGGCGGTGTGCTGCTGCTCGCCGTCATCGGATGGCTCGGCGTCGACGCGGTGTTCGCCGGCGAGGGCCGCACCCCGTGGCTGGCCCTCGCCGCGATGCTCTTCTTCGTACCGCTGATCGTCGCCTACACCCTGCGCCCCGCCGTGTACGTGAACGACGACCGGCTGCGCGTCCGCAACCCGTTCCGCGTGATCGTGCTGCCCTGGGGACAGGTCACCTCGCTGCGGTCCGGTTTCACCAACGAGGTCTTCACCGAGTCCGGTGCGAAGTACCAGCTGTGGGCCCTTCCGGTGTCGCTGCGGGCCCGCAGCAAGGCGAACCGGCAGGAGGCGCGGGCCGCCGCGCGGGCCGAGCTCAAGGGCGGCCGCGGTGCGGGGGGCGCCGTCGAGGAGCCCCGGCAGCACGAGAGCGACCGGGCGATGGGCGAGATGCGTGAACTGCACGAGCGGCGGCAGGGTGCCGAGGCCGCGCAGGGTGAGGTGACCGTGCGGTGGGCCTACGAGATCGCGGCGCCGGCCGTCGCGGGGGCGGTGCTGCTGGCGGTGCTGCTGGCCGTGGGGTGAGGGGGTGACGTGGGGCGAGCGGGCTCGCCCCACGCGGGGTCTCTACCTGCTGGTCCTCGCAGTCGGGTGAGTGAGCGTAACCATGTATGAGTGAGTGTCGTTGTGAGAGCGTGAATCTGACGGAGTGGGCGAAGACGCAGGGCGTGCATCCGCAGACCGCGTATCGCTGGTTCCGTGAGGGGACGTTGCCGGTACCGGCTCAGCGGGTCGGGCCGCGCACGATCCTGGTGAACATCGACGCGAACACCACACCCGGGGCCGTCGGCGGTCTGGGCCTGTATGCCCGTGTGTCCTCGCACGAGCAGAAGAGTGATCTGGAACGCCAGGTGGCTCGGTTGTCGGCGTGGGCGGTCAAGGCCGGTCACCGGGTCGTTCGTGTCGAGGCGGAGATCGCTTCCGGGATGAACGGCTGCCGTTCCAAGGCCCGGCGTCTGCTGGCCGACCCGCACGTGACCTGTGTGGTGGTCGAGCACAAGGACCGGCTCGGCCGGATGAACGTCGGGCTTGTCGAGGCCGCCTTGTCCGCGACGGGCCGTCGCCTGCTGGTGCTGGACGAGGGTGAGGCCGAAGACGACCTGGTGCGGGACATGGTGGAGGTGCTGACCTCGTTCTGCGCCCGCCTGTATGGGCGCAGGTCGGCGGAGAACCGTGCCCGCAAGGCACTGGAAGCCGCCGAACATGGCTGACCTCCGCCCGATCGCCGCGCCGTTCGTCGCTCTCGGACCGTCCGGTGTGGCGGTACGTACCAGGCTCAAGGAGCTCACGGCCGAGGACGAGAAGGTTCTGCGCCTGGTGGGTGCGCACCTGGGCTCGCTCGCCGCGAAGGACCTCAAAGCGCGTTGCGTGGACGGCCTGGAGCACTCGACCGAGTCATGGGCGGCCCGTAAGAGGAACCTGACGGCCCAGTCGTCGTCCCGGTGGGCCGGGTCGATCACGAAGGCCACGCATGACCAGTGGGCGCTCGCCCGGCGCGGCCAGGCCGCACACGCGCAGTCCCTCGAGGCCGGTATCACGACGATCCGGCACCGGCTGTCGCTGCCGGTCGGCCAGAAGGGCACCAAGCGGGCTCCCGGCGGCTACCGCTGCGCGCACGAGTGGTTTAACAAGACACGCCGCCTGCAGGTGCTGGAGGACCGGCTCCACCGGGTCCGGGCCGACCGGGAAGCGGGACGGGTGCATGTCGTGCGGGGCGGCAAACGTCTGCTGGGCACCCGCCACCACCTCGACAAGGCGGAACTGGCCGAGGCCGAGTGGCGTGAGCGGTGGGAAGCCGGGCGCTGGTTCCTGAAGGCGGACGGCGAGTCGGGCAAAAGGTTCGGCAACGAGACGATCCGCATCACGCCCGAGGGAGAAGTGTCGATCAAGCTCCCGGCCCCGCTCGCCGGCCTGGCGAACGCCAGGCACGGCCGGTACGTACTCGCCGCGCAGGTGCGGTTCCCTCACCGGGGGCAGGAGTGGGCCGACCGTGTGGAGGCCAACCGGGCGGTGGCCTACCGCATCCACTACGACACCAGGCGCGGACGCTGGTATGTGGACGCCTCCTGGCAGATCCCACCCGCCAGGACCATCCCACTGAAAGCTGCCCTCGCCGTTGGCGTGATCGGCGTGGACACCAACGCCGACCACCTCGCCGCATGGCGCCTGGACACGCACGGCAACCCGACCGGCCGGCCGCGCCGGTTCCTCTACGACCTGTCCGGCAACACCCAGCACCGCGACGCCCAGGTACGGCACGCCCTCACGCGGCTGCTGCACTGGGCCAAAACCTGCGGCGTCAAGGCCATCGCGGTCGAAGACCTCGACTTCCAGGCCGAGAAGACCAGAGAGAAGCACGGGCGCAAGTGCCGATTCAGGCAGCTGATCTCCGGCATGCCGACCGGCAGGCTCCGCGCCCGGCTCACCTCCATGGCCGACGCCACAGATATCGCAATCATCGCCGTGGACCCCGCCTACACCAGCAAGTGGGGCGCCCAGCACTGGCAAAAACCCACGACCGGCCCCACCCGTAAGACCACCCGGCACGATGCCGCGAGCATCGCGATCGGACGACGCGCCCAGGGACACCCGATCCGGCGACGGACGACACCGCCCCGTGCACACCAGAGCGATGTGCACGGGCATCGGACCGTCCAGGCCGGACCGGACACTCTCGGGCGTGAGGGACCCCGCCCCCGCATCCTCGGACCACGGACACGATCCGTGCCGCCGGACGCGGCGCGTACGCGGGCGACCAGGACATCCAACATCGTTCGGGATGTCCGCAGCGTGCAGGAATGGGTCCAAGACTCACTCCTGCTCACTGATTAGGAACGGTTCCCTCAGATGCCGGCTGCCTCGGACAGGTCCTGCTTGATCCTCGCGAGGAGTGCCGTCGCCTTCGCGCGGGCCTCGGGGAGGCCGGTCCTCGTCGCGACCGGGACCACCACCTCCAGGTAGCACTTCAGCTTCGGTTCCGTGCCGCTGGGGCGGACGACGACCCTCGCGCCGTCCAGGGTGTAGCGGAGGCCGTCGGTGGGCGGGAGGGTCGCCGTGCCCCGGGTCAGGTCCTCGGCCTCGGTGACGCGCAGGCCGGCCAGCTCCGTGGGCGGCCGGTCGCGCAGGCGGCGCATCGCGGAGGCGATCAGACCGAGGTCCTGTACACGGACCGAGAGCTGGTCGGTGGCGTGCAGGCCGTGCTCGACGGCGAGGTCGTCGAGGAGGTCGAGGAGGGTGCGGCCCTCGGCCTTCAGTCCGGACGCCAGTTCCGTGAGGAGGAGGGCCGCCGTGATGCCGTCCTTGTCGCGTACGCCGTCCGGGTCCACGCAGTAGCCGAGGGCCTCCTCGTAGCCGTAGCGGAGGCCCTCCACCCTGGCGATCCACTTGAAGCCGGTCAGGGTCTCCTCGTACGGGAGGCCCGCCTTCCCGGCGATGCGGCCGAGGAGGGACGACGAGACGATCGACTCCGCGAACGTGCCGGTCGCTCCGCGGCGGACCAGGTGGGCGGCGAGCAGGGCGCCGACCTCGTCGCCGCGCAGCATGCGCCAGTCCGCGCCGTCCCTGACCGCGGCGGCGCAGCGGTCGGCGTCCGGGTCGTTGGCGATGACCAGGTCGGGGTCGGTCTCCCGGGCCTTCGCGAAGGCCAGGTCCATCGCGCCCGGCTCCTCCGGGTTGGGGAACGCGACGGTCGGGAACTCCGGGTCGGGGTCGGCCTGCTCGGCGACGAGGACGGGCTGCGGGAAGCCGGCCCGTGCGAAGGCGGCGAGGAGGACGTCCTTGCCGACGCCGTGCATCGCCGTGTAGACGGTGCGGGCGGTGCGGGGGGAGTCCTTGGACAGGACGGCGTCCGTGCGGGCGAGGTAGGCGTCCAGGACGGTGTCGTCGAGGGTCTCCCAGCCTTCGGTGGGGCGGGGGACCGTGGTGAGCGAGGCCACGGCCCCGATCTCGGCGGCGATCTCCGCGTCGGCCGGGGGGACGATCTGGGAGCCGTCGCCGAGGTACACCTTGTAGCCGTTGTCGCGGGGCGGGTTGTGGCTGGCGGTGACCTCCACTCCGGCGACGGCGCCGAGGTGCCTTATGGCGAAGGCGAGGACGGGGGTGGGGAGGGGCCGGTCGAGTACGGCCGCCCTGAGACCTGCGCCGGTCATGACGGCGGCGGTGTCCTCGGCGAAGTCACGGGACTTGTGGCGGGCGTCGTAGCCGATGACGACGAGGCCGTCGGTGTGGCCGTGCTTCTTGAGATACGCGGCGAGGCCGGCGGCCGCGCGGATGACGACGGAGCGGTTCATGCGCATCGGGCCCGCGCCGAGCTCGCCCCGGAGACCGGCGGTGCCGAACTGGAGGGTGCCGCTGAAGCGGGCGGCGATCCCGGTGTGGTCGCCGGCGTCGATG
Organism: Streptomyces sp. NPDC059787; assembly: GCF_042732315.1. Taxonomy (NCBI): domain Bacteria; kingdom Bacillati; phylum Actinomycetota; class Actinomycetes; order Kitasatosporales; family Streptomycetaceae; genus Streptomyces; species Streptomyces sp. NPDC059787. The sequence goes on along the minus strand of NZ_JBHWHX010000051.1, from coordinate 19,006 downwards.
AGGCGGGCGAGTTCCTCGCGGGTGTCCGGGTCGGGGTCCTCGGCGAGCCACGCCTGGGCCTGTGCGGTGAGGGCGTCGTCTTGCACGGTCGGTCGGCCTCTCTCGTTGGTCGTCTGTCAGGTTTTCATGCCTGCGGGTTCGGTGGGGGTACGGGCCGCGCAACCCCCGACCCCCACCAGCACGGGGCACCCCGCAAGGCACCGGAACGGCGTGAGCCGGGAGGCATCGGCGCACCGCACCCCGGAAAAGCGGGCCGGCGCCTACAGGCGGCCGAGCACCTGTCCCAGCAGGGACCCCATCCGTGTCGCGGAGTCCCGGCCCGCCTGGAGGACCTCCTCGTGGTTCAGCGGTTCGCCCGTCATCCCCGCGGCCAGGTTGGTGACCAGGGAGATGCCCAGGACCTCCGCCCCCGCCTCACGCGCGGCGATGGCCTCGAGGACCGTCGACATGCCGACCAGGTCCGCCCCGATCACCCGGGCCATCCGGATCTCCGCCGGAGTCTCGTAGTGGGGGCCGGGGAACTGCGCGTAGACGCCCTCCTCCAGCGTGGGGTCGATCTCCTTGCACAGCGCCCGCAGGCGGGGCGAGTAGAGATCGGTGAGGTCGACGAAGTTCGCGCCGACGATCGGGGAGGTCGCCGTCAGGTTGATGTGGTCGCTGATCAGGACCGGCTGACCGGGGCGCATGCCCGCACGCAGACCCCCGCAGCCGTTCGTCAGGACGATCGTCTTCGCCCCCGCGGCCACGGCCGTACGGACGCCGTGGGCCACCGAGGCGACCCCGCGTCCCTCGTAGTAGTGCGTACGGCCCAGGAACACCAGGGCCCGCTTCGCACCGATGGCGTACGAGCGGATCTTGCCACCGTGGCCCTCCACCGCCGGAGGCGGGAAGCCGGGCAGCTCGGTGACCTGGAGCTCGGCCTCGGGCGTGCCGAGGGCGTCCACGGCCGGGGCCCAGCCGGAGCCCATCACGAGGGCGACGTCGTGGGTCTCGGCGCCGGTGAGTTCGCGCAGGCGCGCGGCGGCGGCGTCGGCTGCGGCGTACGGGTCGCCCTGGATGTCGTCCGGAAGAAGAGAAGCGTTCACGCGATGAGGGTAGCCGGTAATCGCCTACGCGCGTAGATATCGGAGTGGATGGGTTTGCGATCGTTGTCTTGCCGTTTCCCGCGCGGGGGCACGCGAAGGGGTCAGCAGGGGCGCTTGCGGAGTTCCATCACATAGTCGTGGGGCGCGCCCGCGGACTCCGCCGCGTCGGCGATCCCGCCCAGGTAGCGGGCCGCGGGAAGGCCGCCCTCGTAACTGTTGAGGACGTACGTCCAGGCCGGCTCCTCGCCGTCCAGGGTGTGCGCACGCACCCGGGTGCGGCGGTAGAGGTCCAGGCCGCCCGCGCCCTCCCAGCGGTCCAGGGACTCCTCGTCCATCGGGGCGATGTCGTAGAGGGCGACGAAGACCGCCGAGATCGGGTCCTCGACCAGCGTGGCCAGCGCGCCCTCCCAGCCCATGTGCTCGCCCCCGAACGTCAGTCTCCACCCGTTCAGCCAGCCGGTGGCACGCAGCGGCGAGTGCGGGGCGCGGCGGGACATCAGCCGCGCGTCGAGATTGCCGGCGTACGCGGCGTAGAGCGACATGGGGGAAGGGTACGGCAGCCGGAACCGGGCCCACTCCGGTAACAGGGGGGCCACGGCCGAGGCCCCCGGGCGGTCGCACGGTGAAGTGTGCGGGACAATGGAGTACGTGACTCGGATCGTGATCATCGGTGGCGGACCCGGCGGATACGAAGCGGCGCTGGTCGCCGCACAGCTCGGCGCGGAGGTGACCGTCGTCGACTGCGACGGCCTGGGCGGGGCGTCGGTGCTCACCGACTGCGTGCCGTCCAAGACCCTGATCGCCACGGCCGAGGTGATGACCACCTTCGACTCCTCGTACGAGGAACTGGGCATCATCGTCGCCGACGACACCCCGCCCATGGAGCAGGCCGCCCGGGTGGTGGGCGTGGACCTCGGCAAGGTCAACCGCCGTGTGAAGCGGCTCGCACTGGCCCAGTCCCACGACATCACCGCGTCCGTGACCCGGGCCGGCGCGCGCGTGCTGCGCGGGCGGGGCCGGCTGGAGGGCATGCAGGCGCTCGACGGATCGCGGAAGGTCGTCGTCCGCGCCGCGGACGGGACCGAGGAGACGCTCACCGCCGACGCCGTACTGATCGCGACCGGCGGGCACCCGCGCGAGCTGCCGGACGCCCGCCCCGACGGCGAGCGGATCCTGAACTGGACCCAGGTGTACGACCTGAACGAGCTCCCCGAGGAGCTCATCGTGGTCGGATCCGGTGTCACGGGCGCCGAGTTCGCCGGTGCCTACCAGGCGCTCGGGTCGAAGGTGACGCTCGTGTCCTCGCGCGACCGGGTGCTGCCGGGCGAGGACCCGGACGCCGCCGCCGTGCTGGAGGACGTCTTCCGCCGCCGCGGGATGAACGTCATGGCGCGCTCGCGGGCCCAGTCCGCGAAGCGGGTCGGGGACCGGGTGGAGGTGACGCTCGCCGACGGCCGCGTCATCACCGGCTCGCACTGTCTGATGGCCGTGGGCGCCATCCCGAACTCCGAGGGCATGGGCCTGGAGGAGGCCGGCGTCAGGCTGCGGGAGTCCGGCCACATCTGGACCGACAAGGTCTCCCGGACGACGGCCCCCGGCGTCTACGCCGCCGGTGACGTCACCGGCGTCTTCGCGCTCGCCTCCGTGGCGGCGATGCAGGGCCGTATCGCCATGTACCACTTCCTGGGCGACGCGGTGGCCCCGCTGAACCTGAAGACGGTCTCGTCGAACGTCTTCACCGACCCCGAGATCGCCACCGTCGGCTACTCCCAGGCCGACGTCGACGCCGGCAAGATCGACGCCCGTGTGGTGAAGCTGCCGCTGCTGCGCAACCCGCGCGCGAAGATGCAGGGCATCCGTGACGGCTTCGTCAAGATCTTCTGCCGTCCCGGCACCGGCATCGTGGTGGGCGGCGTGGTCGTCGCGCCGCGCGCCTCGGAACTCATCCACCCCATCTCGATCGCGGTCGACAACAATCTGACGGTGGAACAGATCGCGAACGCCTTCACGGTCTACCCCTCGCTGTCGGGCTCGATCGCCGAGGTGGCACGGCAGTTGCACACGCGGAAGGCCGGCGAGGAGGTCTGACGGCCCGGAACGACGGCCCTATACCACTTGGTGCGGGGCCGTGCGAACAACTTCTGCTATTCAGCGCAAACTGCTGAAAGCAGACGGTCGCTGGCGTTACTGTCAGTTTCGTGTTCGCTGCAGAACGTCGCCAATTGATCCTCGAAATGGTGCGAGCGAACGGGGCCGTGTCGCTCCGTGAGCTCGCCCGCGTCGTCCAGACCTCCGAAGTGACCGTACGGCGGGACGTGCGCGCGCTGGAGGCAGAAGGACTCCTCGACCGCCGGCACGGCGGTGCGGTACTGCCGGGCGGTTTTACGCGAGAGTCCGGTTTTCCGCAGAAGTCACATCTCGCGACCGCCGAGAAGACCGCCATCGCCGACCTCGCCGCGAATTTCGTGGAAGAGGGCGAGGCCATCGTGGTCGGCGCGGGTACCACCACGCAGGAGCTGGCCCGCCGGCTGGCCCGGGTGCCCGGCCTCACGGTCGTCACCAACTCCCTGCTGGTCGCCCAGGCGTTGGCCCACGCCAACCGGGTGGAGGTGGTGATGACCGGCGGTACGCTCCGCGGCTCGAACTACGCCCTGGTGGGCAGTGGTGCCGAGCAGTCCCTGCAGGGGTTGCGGGTGTCCCGGGCGTTCCTCTCCGGGAGCGGCCTCACCGCCGAGCGCGGGCTGTCCACGTCCAACATGCTGTCGGCGTCGGTCGACCGGGCATTGGTGCAGGCCGCGGCGGAGGTGGTGGTCCTCGCGGACCACACCAAGCTCGGTACGGACACGATGTTCCAGACGGTGCCCACGGATCTGATCACGCGGCTGGTGACCGATGAGCCGGCCGGGCACGACGACCGGGCGGCAACGGAGTTGCAGGCGCTGGCCGATCAGGGCGTGCAGATCGCCGTCGCGGGGGCGGGGGGTGAGGGGGGCTCGGCGGGGCGCCAGCGCCGGGACGTTCCTCTTCCCGGGCCGCGTCGGCAAGGGCCCGGAGGGCTGCGTACGGCTGTGGCGCTGGGGGCGGCGGAGTCGGCGCAGGGGGCTGAGCGGGCGCGGGTGGCGGATCTGCGGAGGCGCTGACGAGGTCTGCCCCGGGGGCTTGCAAGGCGTCCCGCGTCGGTGCGGGCCGGGAGTGTCCGCGCGGCCCGCACCGACGCGGGGCGCCGTCGCGCCCACCTGTGCCGCCTGGGAGTACCTCCCAGGCTCTTGAGGCACCGGGGAAGACATGACTGCTCGCGGAGAGCGGGGGCCTGCGGCGCGGCCCGGGTCACCCTGGACGTGACGCCGCAGGCGTCGGACGTGTCAGTCCTTGATCTCGCAGATCGCCGCGCCGGAGGTGATGGAGGCGCCGACCTCCGCGCTCAGGCCCTTGATGGTGCCGGAGCGGTGGGCGTTGATGGGCTGCTCCATCTTCATGGCCTCCAGGACGACGACCAGGTCGCCCTCCTGGACCTCCTGCCCCTCCTCCACGGCGAGCTTGACGATCGTGCCCTGCATCGGGGAGGCGAGGGTGTCGCCGGAGGCCACCGGGCCGGACTTCTTCGCCGCGCGCCGCTTCGGCTTCGCGCCCGCCGCCAGCCCGGTGCGGGCCAGGGACATGCCCAGCGAGGCCGGGAGCGAGACCTCCAGACGCTTGCCGCCGACCTCGACGACGACCGTCTCGCGGTCGACCTCCTCCTCCGCCCCCGCGTCGACCGCGGCGGCGAACGGCTTGATCTCGTTGACGAACTCCGTCTCGATCCACCGCGTGTGCACCGTGAACGGTTCGGCCGAACCGGTGAGCTCGGGCGCGAACGCGGCGTCCTTCACCACCGCGCGGTGGAACGGGATGGCCGTGGCCATGCCCTCGACCTGGAACTCCTCCAGCGCACGGGAGGCCCGCTCCAGCGCCTCCTTGCGGGTGCGCCCGGTGACGATCAGCTTCGCCAGCAGCGAGTCCCACGCCGGGCCGATGACCGAACCGGACTCCACGCCCGCGTCCAGCCGCACACCCGGCCCCGACGGCGCGTCGAAACGGGTGACGGTGCCGGGAGCCGGCAGGAAGTTCCGCCCCGGGTCCTCACCGTTGATGCGGAACTCGAACGAGTGACCCCGCAGCACCGGATCGCCGTACCCCAGCTCCTCACCGTCCGCGATGCGGAACATCTCCCGCACCAGGTCGATGCCGGCGACCTCCTCGGTCACCGGGTGCTCCACCTGCAGGCGCGTGTTGACCTCCAGGAAGGAGATCGTGCCGTCCAGGCCGACGAGGAACTCCACCGTGCCCGCGCCGACGTAGCCGGCCTCCTTCAGGATCGCCTTGGAGGCGGAGTACAGCTCCTCCATCTGGGCGTCCGACAGGAAGGGGGCGGGCGCTTCTTCGACCAGCTTCTGGTGCCGCCGCTGCAGCGAGCAGTCACGGGTGGAGACCACGACCACGTTGCCGTACTTGTCGGCCAGGCACTGCGTTTCCACGTGGCGGGGCTTGTCCAGGTAGCGCTCGACGAAGCACTCGCCGCGGCCGAAGGCGGCGACCGCCTCGCGCACCGCGGAGTCGTACAGCTCCGGCACCTCCTCCAGCGTCCGCGCGACCTTCAGACCACGTCCGCCACCACCGAAGGCGGCCTTGATGGCGATCGGCAGCCCGTGCTCCTCCGCGAAGGCCACGACCTCCTCGGCGCCGCTCACCGGATCGGGCGTACCCGCCACCAGCGGCGCGCCCGCGCGCTGCGCGATGTGCCGGGCGGCGACCTTGTCGCCGAGGTCACGGATGGCCTGCGGCGGCGGCCCGATCCAGATCAGGTCCGCGTCCAGCACCGCCTGGGCGAACTCCGCGTTCTCGGAGAGGAAGCCGTAGCCGGGATGGATGGCGTCCGCGCCCGACTCCTTCGCGGCCTTCAGCACCTTGTCGATGTCGAGGTAACTGGTGGCCGGAGTGTCACCGCCCAGGGCGAACGCCTCATCCGCGGCGCGGACATGCAGAGCGTCCCGGTCCGGGTCGGCATAGACGGCAACGCTCGCGATTCCGGCATCCCGGCAGGCCCGGGCAACGCGGACAGCGATTTCGCCACGGTTGGCGATGAGCACCTTGCGCACGATTGAGGCTCCCTCCTTGAAACAAGCCGAGTTTAGGGACTGCCGACACGGCACTTCGACCCGTCCCCACTGGTGAGCTTGCCCACACGGAGCGTGATACGAGGCTCGCTCGACCCGCGAAAGCCCTTGTCGCACCTCGGTACGCAGGACTCCTCCCGGAAACCCTAGCCGTCCTGTGTGGTCAAGGTCTCTGTGAGAGCGTGCTGCGGCCCACTCCGTTTCTTTGTGGAGTCCCTACGAATGGCCCAATGATTCTTTGCCCTACGCAGAACCCTTGTACCGAGGTTTACCCGTTAGTAGCCTTCGCGTCGGCCCGAACATACTCGGGGTAACCACAAGCGTGCTCGAAAGTGGGTGGGGCCGGTGGTGCGCAGACCGGTGGCGTGGGTCGTGGCGCTCGTACTGTTCGCGGAGGCGCTCGGCATAGCGGCGCTGAACTGGATCCTGGCCTCCGTCGTCGACCGGCAGGACATGTCGCTGGCCGGTCTCGACCCGGACATGATGTCGACGTCCTCGAAGATCGGCGGAATCGTCTTCGGGCTCTACTTCGCGCTGTGCGGCCTGGTGGCCCTGCTGGTCGCCCTGCGCGACCGGGCGCCCGCCGGGCTCGGCCGGGTACTGCTGATCAGCGCGGCGGTGGTGCACGCGCTGCTGGGCGCGCTCACATGGGGGCTGGTCGGCCCGCCCGCGTTCCTCTGCATGGTGGTCGTGCTCGCGCTCATCGTGCTGCTGCTGATGACGTACGACGGCCGTCCGGAGCAGCCGGCCGGTGCCGCTCCCGGGAGCGGCGCCGGCGGTGACGGCTCGCCGGTCACGCCTCCGGCCGCGCCCACAGCTCCGTGATGCCGACACCCAGGTCGGCGAGGAGACGCCGGACCAGGGGCAGGCTGATGCCGATGACGTTGCCGTGGTCGCCGTCGATGCCGTCGATGAACGGGGCCGAGCGGCCGTCCAGGGTGAACGCCCCGGCGACGTGGAGCGGTTCGCCGGAGGCCACGTAGGCGGCGATCTCCTCGTCGGTGGGATCGCCGAAGCGGACCACGGTGGAGGCGGTGGCGGAGACGTAACGGCCGCTGGCGGTGTCGTACACGCAGTGGCCGGTCTGCAGCGTCCCCGCGCGTCCCCGCATGTCCTTCCAGCGCGCGGTGGCCTCCTCGGCGTCCGCGGGCTTGCCGAGGGCCTGGCCGTCCAGTTCCAGGACCGAGTCGCACCCGATCACCAGTGCGCCCTTGACCTCGGGCTTCGCGGCGACGACGGACGCCTTGGCCTCGGCCAGGGCGAGCGCCAGCTCGGCGGGGGTGGGGGCGGTGACGGCGTCCTCGTCGACCCCGCTGACGATCACCTCGGGATCCAGCCCGGCCTGACGGAGCAGCCCGAGCCGGGCGGGGGACTGGGAAGCGAGCACGAGTCGCCTGCGGCGCTGAGCAGTCATGCCCTCAGGTTAGTCACCTGAGCCGGGCCGCATCACCGCACGCCGATCACGAGCATCGCCAGCACCATGGCCATGGCCAGGAGAACGCTCAGCCTCCGCAGCATGCTCTGCATGTCACGCAGTTCTTCGGGCGGTTCGTTCTCCGGGTCGGACCACAGCATGCCACCAGCGTGCGGCCCGGCAGGGCGGGGCGCCTGAGTAGGCGTACTCAAATCGGCGCCCCGCGTTGTTCCACCGTGCGTCCGCGCGGCGGAGCCGCACACGGGCACGGCCTCGCGCCCCTGAGGCCGGCTGCGGCTCAGCTCGGCCAGTACGTGCGCGTCCACGATGTCGGGCCCGGGTGCGGGACGCCGTGGGCCGCGATCCGGGACGGGTCGGACCAGGAGTCGCGGGGGGTGGGCGCGCCGGGCGGTACGGCTGACGCCGCCGCGGCGCGCGCCCGGACCACCGCCAGTGCGGCGGCCAGCTCCTCCGGGGTGGGGTTGCCCCGTACGACCTTGATCACGTCGGCTCCTTAGAGGGGGATGTTGCCGTGCTTCTTCGGGGGCAGGGATTCCCGCTTCGTACGCAGCTGACGCAGGCCCCGGACGATGTGGCGGCGGGTGTCGGACGGCATGACCACCGCGTCGACGTAGCCGCGCTCGGCCGCGACGTAGGGGTTGAGGAGGGCGTCCTCGTACTCCCGCATCAGCCGCGCGCGGGTCTCCTCGGGATCGTCCGACTCGGCGATGGTGCGGCGGTGCAGGATGTTGACCGCTCCCTGTGCGCCCATCACGGCGATCTGGGCGGTGGGCCAGGCGAGGTTGAGGTCGGCGCCCAGGTGCTTGGAGCCCATGACGTCGTAGGCGCCGCCGAACGCCTTGCGGGTGATGACCGTGATGAGGGGGACGGTGGCCTCGGCGTAGGCGAAGATCAGTTTGGCGCCGCGGCGGATGATGCCGTCGTGCTCCTGGTCCACGCCGGGCAGGAAGCCGGGGACGTCGACGAAGGTGATCACCGGGATGTTGAAGGCGTCGCAGGTGCGCACGAAGCGGGCCGCCTTCTCGGAGGCGGTGATGTCCAGGCAGCCGGCGAACTGCATCGGCTGGTTGGCGACGATGCCGACGGGCCGGCCCTCGACACGGCCGTAGCCGGTGAGGATGTTCGGCGCGAACAGCGGCTGGGTCTCGAAGAACTCGGCGTCGTCGAGGACGTGCTCGATGACGGTGTGCATGTCGTAGGGCTGGTTCGCCGAGTCCGGGACGAGCGTGTCCAGCTCGCGGTCCTCGTCGGTGACCGTCAGGTCCGCCTCCTCCGGGAACGCCGGGGGCTCGGAGAGGTTGTTCGACGGCAGGTACGACAGCAGCTGCTTGACGTACTCGATCGCGTCCTTCTCGTCGCCGGCCATGTGGTGGGCCACGCCGGACGCGGTGTTGTGGGTGCGGGCGCCGCCGAGCTCCTCGAAGCCGACGTCCTCGCCGGTGACCGTCTTGATGACGTCCGGGCCGGTGATGAACATGTGGGACGTCTGGTCGACCATGACCGTGAAGTCGGTGATCGCGGGGGAGTAGACCGCGCCGCCCGCGCACGGGCCGACGACCAGGCTGATCTGCGGGATCACGCCGGAGGCGTGGGTGTTGCGGCGGAAGATCTCGCCGTACGCGCCCAGCGAGGCCACGCCCTCCTGGATGCGGGCGCCACCGGAGTCGTTGATGCCGATGACCGGGCAGCCGGTCTTCAGCGCGAAGTCCATGACCTTGCAGATCTTCTGCCCGTACGTCTCGCCCAGCGCCCCGCCGAAGACGGTGAAGTCCTGGGAGAAGACGGCGACCGGGCGGCCGTCGACGGTGCCGTAACCGGTGACGACACCGTCGCCGTAGGGACGGTTGGCGTCGAGGCCGAAGTTGGTGGAGCGGTGCCGGGCGAACTCGTCGAGTTCGACGAAGGACCCCTCGTCGAGCAGGAGGTCGATCCGCTCACGGGCCGTCAGCTTGCCCTTGGCGTGCTGTTTTTCGACGGCGCGTGCGGAGCCGGCGTGCGTCGCCTCGTCGATGCGACGCTGAAGATCCGCGAGCTTGCCCGCGGTCGTGTGAATGTCAGGCTGCTGCTCTTCCGGCTCGGACATCGGGATGCGGCTCCCTGCCTGCTCAAAAGGGGGGACGGTTACTCATCCGTAGCGTAGTAGGGGGCCTTCCGATCGGCAGTGCGGTGTTTCCCACACCGCTTTCCCCTTCACAGACGAGGGAAGGAGATCCTCGAAGAGTCGACCGTGAGCCTCAGTCCTCGGAGCCGGGATCCGTCCCCTGTGCGGGGCGGAGGGTGTCAAACCTAGTGTGGGTCGCATGACACCCCATGCTGAAGGTACGCCCGACGGACACAGCGAGCCGGGTTCGGGACGTTGGTCCGACCTCGGCCGCCCGCCGTTGAACGCTGTCGGTCTGCGGCGAGGGCTGGTGCGCGCGGGCGGATTGTGGACGCAGGTGGACGTGGTGCAGCGCACCGGGTCCACCAACTCCGACCTCGTGGCCCGTGCCGACGCGGGCGGGCTGGAGGAAGGTGCCGTCCTGGTCGCCGAGGAGCAGACCGCCGCGCGGGGGCGTCTCGACCGGCGGTGGACCGCGCCGGCTCGGTCGGGGTTGTTCTTCTCCGTGCTGTTGCGGCCCGCCGAGGTGCCGGTGGCGCGGTGGGGGTGGCTGCCGCTGCTCACGGGTGTGGCGGTGGCGACCGGGCTGTCGCGGGCCGCGGGCGTCGACACGGCGTTGAAGTGGCCCAACGATCTGCTGGTCACGGTGGGGGGAGAGGAGCGCAAAGCCGGGGGGATCCTGGCGGAGCGGGCCGGTGACGACGGGGTGGTGATCGGCGTCGGGATCAATGTGAGCCTTCGGGACGACGAGCTGCCGGTGCCGACCGCGGGGTCGCTGGCGTTGGCGGGGGCGGCGAGTACGGATCGGGATCCGTTGCTGCGGGGGGTGCTGCGGTCGCTGGAGGACTGGTACGGGCGGTGGCGGGCGGTGGGGGGCGACCCGGGGGCGAGCGGCCTGCAGGAGACGTATGCGGCGGGGTGCGCGACGCTGGGGCGGGTGGTGCGGGCGGAGTTGCCGGGGGACCGGGAACTGGTGGGGGAGGCGGTCGCGGTGGACGGCGACGGGCGGCTGGTGCTGGCCACGGGGGAGGGCGTTCAGGAACCGGTGGGCGCGGGCGACATCGTCCACTTGCGCGCGAGGTGAAGCCACGCATTCGGCGGGGGTTGCCGCACCCCCAGGGCCTCACCCCGCGGCCCGACCGAACGGAGTGAGCTGGCGCACACCTGCCGTAGAGTTGAGCCCGGTCGATACCTGGCCATGGCAGATCGGAAGGGCACGCGTGACCGTCGACGACTCGGGTTCCACGGACGCGCAGGGCGCCGGCGAGGATCCGCTTGCCCTGCGCCTCGAACAGCTCATCCTGGGCGCCGAGCGCCGTTACACACCGTTTCAGGCGGCCCGCAGCGCCGGCGTCACCATGGAGCTGGCCACCCGCTTCTGGCGGGCGATGGGTTTCGCCGACGTGGGCCAGGCCAAGGCCCTCACCGAGGCGGACGTACTCGCCCTGCGCCGGCTCGCCGGTCTGGTGGAGGCGGGCCTGCTGAGCGAGGCCATGGCGGTACAGGTGGCGCGGTCCACCGGGCAGACCACCGCCCGGCTGGCCGAGTGGCAGATCGACTCCTTCCTGGAGGGGCTGACCGAGCCGCCCGAGCCGGGCATGACCCGTACCGAGGTGACGTATCCGATCGTCGAGCTGCTCCTGCCCGAGCTGGAGGAGTTCCTCGTCTACGTCTGGCGGCGGCAGCTCGCCGCGTCGGCCGGGCGGGTCGTGCAGGGCGCCGACGACGAGGAGATGGTCGACCGGCGGCTCGCCGTCGCCTTCGCGGACCTCGTGGGGTTCACGCGGCTGACCCGGCGGATGGAGGAAGAGGAGCTCGGCGAGCTCGTCGAGGCCTTCGAGACCACCGCCGCCGATCTGGTCGCCGCGCGTGGCGGGCGGCTCATCAAGACGCTGGGCGACGAGGTGCTCTACGCCGCCGACGACGCCGGTACGGCCGCGGACATCGCGATGCGGCTGATCGAGACCATGGCGAACGACGAGACCATGCCGGAGCTGCGGGTCGGCATGGCGTTCGGCACGGTGACCACCCGGATGGGCGATGTGTTCGGTACGACCGTGAACCTGGCCTCCCGGCTCACGTCCATAGCGCCGCGCGACGCCGTGCTCGTCGACAGCGCCTTCGCCGAGGAGCTGATCCGTACCGGTGACGCGCCCGCCTCCGAGGCGGCGGCGGCCGAGGCGGTGGCCGCGGCGGAGAAGGAGGGCGAGGAGCCGCCGAGCTACCGGTTCGCGCTCCAGCCGATGTGGCAGCGGCCCGTGCGTGGTCTGGGCGTGGTGGAGCCCTGGCTGCTCACGCGCCGGAACGGGGCTTCCGTCCCGTCCTAACCCCGACCGCCCACACAGATGCCGATGATCGGTACGCACAGGCCGGGACGGGGGTCCGGGGTGCGGTCGTCCGGCTGTGGCGGCGGCGGGTCGTGGGGGGCCGACGGGGGCGGTTCCGGCGTGTTGCGCGGGGGCTGCCGGGGCGTGGGTGAATGCGGTCCACTGGTGGTCGCGGGCGCGGTGGCGGGTGGTGCGGTCGGGGTGTCCGCCGTGTCCTCCGACGTGTCCTCCGCGTCCGGGACGGTCGTGGCGGGCCGGGCCGACGCCGGCGGCTCGGGCGCCGTGAGCGGGGTCGGGTCCTTGCCGCCCAGCGCCGTGGGGGAGGACGGGCTCGCCTCGGGGGTGGGGGTGACGGCCCCGGGCGCGGCCGGGGAAGCGGTGGGTGTGCCGGTGCCGGTGCCGGTGCCGGTGCCGGCACCGGTGCGGGGGATGGTGCGGGGGCCGGCCTCCGTGCCGATGTCCGTGCCGCCGCCCTGGGGGGCGGTCAGGCGGATCAGGGTCACGGCGCTCGCGGTCACGGCCAGGCTCCCCGCGGCCAGCAGGACCTTGCGGGAGCGGGGCCTGCGGTGGCGGCCCCGGGGGCGGGAGGTGCCTGCCGGTGGCTCTTCCGCCGGTGTGGTCGGTGTCATCGCGATCCCCTCCCCTGCGTGCGCGCCTCCGGCGTGCCGCGGTGTGCGCACGTTATGCGCTCCCGCGAGGGGTCGGGCGGGGAGCCGGAGCGATGTCACTCGAACGGGTGGCCGGGGGGTGACAAGGGAACCGGGCGTGCGCCCTTTTCCCCGGTGGGCGTGGGCTGCGATGATCGGGACGAGCGAAAGTTAACCCGCGTTAACCGGAGGATGTCGATGAGTGAGGAACGGTTCGGGGAGTTCGTGCTGGTGCGCCGGCACGATCGGGGGCATGTCGCGGAGCTCGTCCTCGACCGGCCGGGGGCCATGAACGCCGTGTCGACCGGGATGGCCCGCTCCATCGCCGGTGCCTGTGCGGCGCTGGGGGAGGACCGGAGTGTACGGGTGGTGGTGCTGAGCTCCTCGCACGAACGGGCGTTCTGCGTGGGGGCCGATCTGAAGGAGCGCAACTCCTTCAGTGACGCCGATCTGGTGCGTCAGCGGCCCGTGGCGCGCGGGGCGTACACCGGGGTGCTCGAACTGCCCGTGCCGACGGTGGCGGCGGTGCACGGGTTCGCGCTCGGCGGCGGGTTCGAGCTGGCCCTGTCGTGCGACGTGATCGTCGCCGACCGTACGGCGGTCGTGGGGCTGCCCGAGGTGTCGGTCGGGGTGATTCCGGGCGGAGGCGGTACACAGTTGCTGCCCCGGCGGGTGGGAGCGGCCAGAGCCGCCGAGCTGATCTTCACGGCACGCCGGGTGGAGGCCGCCGAGGCCCGTGAGCTGGGGCTGGTCGACGAGCTGGTGGAGGAGGGGCGGGACCGGGAGGAGGCGCTCGCCCTGGCGTCCCGGATCGCCGGGAACTCGCCGGTGGGGCTGCGGGCGGCCAAGCGGGCGCTGCGGCTCGGGCACGGGCTGGACCTGTCCGCCGGGCTGGAGGTCGAGGACGCCGCCTGGCGATCGGTGGCGTTCTCGGGGGACCGGGCGGAGGGGGTCGCCGCCTTCAACGAGAAGCGCAGGCCGGAGTGGCCCGGGGAGTAGCGGGCCGGCGGGCCCCGTTCGCTCCCTCAATGTCACGATCGGTCCTGAATCTTCCTAACCTGGAGGGATGGGTGAGGAGAGCCGGCTGGCGGCTGTGGTGGCGCTGGCCCAGGGCATGGCCGCCGCGCACGGTTCGCGGGACGCCTGGCGGGCCGCGGCCGGCGGGGCCTGCCGGGCGCTGGGCGGGAGTTTCGCCGCGCTGTCGGTGTGGGAGCGCGAGCTGGGGCGGCTGCGGGTTCTGGTGAACGTCGGGGAGCTGGCCGAGGGGGAGGAGGAGTTCCCGGAGGACGAGTCGTATCCGGTGTATCAGTTCGCCGAGATCACCGAGTTCCTGCACGAGCGGTGGGCGGGGGGCGGTGAGCCCGACGCGTGGGTGGAGACCGCCGAGGGACCCTCGGCGGGGCGCTCCGGGTACTGCCACCAGCGGGTGGCCGCGCTCAGGCGGCGGGGGCGCGGGTGCTGTGTGGTCGCGCCGATCGTGCTGCACGGGCGGGCCTGGGGCGAACTGTATGTGGCCCGGCCGGCCGGTGCGCCCGTCTTCGGACGGGACGACGCCGACTTCGCGATGGTCCTGGCCGCCGTCGTGGCCGCCGGGATCGCGCAGACCGAGCGGCTGGAGGAGGCCCGGCGGCTGGCGTACACGGACTCGCTGACCGGGCTGGCCAACCGGCGTGCCGTGGACGCGCGGCTCGACGAGGCCGTGGAGCGGCACCGGCGCGACGGGGCCGTCGTCAGCCTCGTGGTGTGCGATCTGAACGGGCTGAAGCGGGTCAACGACACGCTGGGGCATGCCGTGGGGGACCGGCTGCTGGAGCGGTTCGGGTCCGTGCTGTCGCTGTGCGGGGCCATGCTGCCGGGGGCCCTGGCGGCGCGGCTCGGCGGGGACGAGTTCTGTCTGCTGGTGGTGGGGCCGCCGGCCGACGAGGTCGTCAAGGCGGCCGACGAGGTGTGCCGGCGGGCCGTGGAGCTGGGGATCGGGGACGGTGTCGCCTGCGGGGTGGCGTCCACCGAGGATCCCGTCGGGCCGGTGCACTCCGCCCGGCGGCTGTTCCGGCTGGCCGACGCGGCGCAGTACCGGGCCAAGGCCGAGCGTGCCGCGCATCCCGTCGTGGCCGGGCGGGAGGGGCCGGACGATCCCGTCGTACGGCTCGCGGACGAGCCGTCGCGGGCGGCGGACGGGGAGCGGCGTCGGTTCCGGGGGCGGCATTCGCCGTAGCGCGTGAGCTGTCGGTAAGGGGTGAGGCGGGAGTCCGGTGGTGACATCATTGAATTCACTGCGTACGCTCCTGAATATGGATATGCACACTGTGGTGAATCGGAAAGGCGCGCAGCGCGGCCTTGAAAGGGTGGTGGTGGGAGACGGGCGGGCCTCTGGCGTGACCGCGTCCGACGTGCTCGCCGTGGCGCGCGGCGGTGCCCGCGTCGAACTGTCCGCGGAGGCGGTGGCCGCCCTCACCGCGGCCCGCGGGATCGTGGACGCCCTGGCCGCCAAGCCGGACCCCGTCTACGGGGTGAGCACCGGCTTCGGCGCCCTGGCGACCCGGCACATCAGCCCCGAGCTCCGTGCCCAGTTGCAGCGCAACATCGTCCGCTCGCACGCCGCGGGGATGGGGCCCCGCGTGGAGCGGGAGGTCGTACGGGCGCTGATGTTCCTGCGGCTGAAGACCGTCTGCTCCGGACGCACCGGCGTCCGGCCCGAGGTCGCGCGGACGATGGCCGACGTGCTGAACGCCGGGATCACCCCGGTCGTGCACGAGTACGGTTCCCTCGGCTGCTCCGGCGACCTCGCCCCGCTGTCCCACTGCGCCCTCGCGCTGATGGGCGAGGGGGAGGCGGAGGGCCCCGACGGCAGCGTGCGGCCGGCCGGTGAACTGCTCGCCGAGCACGGCATCCGGCCCGTCGAACTGCGCGAGAAGGAAGGGCTCGCCCTCCTCAACGGCACCGACGGCATGCTCGGCATGCTGGTCATGGCCCTCGCCGACCTGGACCTCCTGTACAAGTCCGCCGACGTTACGGCCGCCCTGAGCCTGGAGGCGCTGCTCGGCACCGACAAGGTGCTCGCCCCCGAGCTGCACGCCATCCGCCCGCACCCCGGCCAGGCCGCCAGTGCCGCCAACATGCTGGCCGTGCTCAAGGGTTCGGGGCTGACGGGGCATCACCAGGACGACGCTCCCCGCGTCCAGGACGCCTACTCGGTGCGCTGCGCCCCGCAGGTCGCCGGCGCCGGACGGGACACCCTGGCGCACGCCCGGCTGGTCGCCGAGCGTGAACTCGCGGCCGCCGTCGACAACCCCGTGGTGCTGCCCGACGGCAGGGTGGAGTCCAACGGAAACTTCCACGGGGCGCCGGTCGCCTACGTCCTGGACTTCCTCGCCATCGCCGTCGCCGACCTCGCCTCCATCGCCGAGCGCCGCACCGACCGGCTGCTGGACAAGAACCGCAGCCACGGGCTGCCGCCCTTCCTCGCCGACGACGCCGGCGTGGACTCCGGGCTGATGATCGCCCAGTACACGCAGGCCGCCCTGGTCAGCGAGCTGAAGCGGCTCGCCGTACCGGCGTCGGCGGACTCCATCCCGTCCTCCGCGATGCAGGAGGACCACGTCTCCATGGGCTGGTCGGCGGCGCGGAAACTGCGTACGGCCGTCGACAACCTCACCCGGGTCGTCGCCGTCGAGCTGTACGCCGCCACCCGGGCCGTGGAACTGCGCGAGGGGCTGACCCCGGCGCCGGCCACGAGGGCGGTCGTCACGGCCGTACGGGAGGCGGGCGTGGGCGGGCCCGGCGCGGACCGCTATCTCGCTCCCGACCTCGCGGCGGCGGAGGCGTTCGTGCGGGACGGGCGGCTGGTCGCGGCCGTGGAGACGGTCACCGGACCGCTGAACTGAACCGTCCGGGGCCCGGCGGCCGTTCCGCCGGGTCCCGGTACGGACGTCACAGACCCAGGCGTTCCCGGCGCACCGAGTAGACGACGAAACCGGCGCCGAGGGCGAGGCAGGTCGTGCCGCCGGCGATGTACGGGGTGCTGTCGAAGCTGCCGGTGTCCGCGAGGCGGACGTCCTCCCCCGTGTCGCCGACGGACGTCGACACGACTCTCGCCTGCTGTGTGACCTGCGGAGACGGACTCGCCGAGACCGTGTCGGCCACCGGTGTGTTCGAGGTCGCGTTCGCGGACGGGACGAACCACAGGGCGCACAGCAGGGTGCCCGCGGCGGTGGCGGTCAGCAACGGACGGAGCGCGGAAGACACGGAATATCGATCCCCTTGTGGCGCTGGCGAATTGGCCGTGTGGGCAGATGTTAGTGAAAATCGCGGGTCACAGGAAAGTCACGGGGGCCCGGGGCCGTACGCTCCGGGCATGAGCACCCCAGAGACATCACGGTTTGTACGGCTTCGCGTGGAACTCGTCCTCGAGATCGACGACGAGGAGGCGGTGACCGGGGCCGCGCTGAGCAGGATCGCGGAGGACGGCGGCATGCCGGACGAGGAACGGGTACACGCCGAGAGCGCTGTGGCGGAGGACACCGCGGAGGCCCTCGCCCAGCTCGTCGACCCGTTCGCCCTGCTCGGCGAAGTGCCGGGCGTGGAGCTGCTCCAGGCCTCCTGGAGCGGCGAGGAGATCGACTACGACCCCGACTCGTCGGAGTGGGACCTCGACGAGGACGATGACGACGAGCCCTGTGACGAGGACGGGGCGGGGCGGGCCGGCTGAGGCGTTTTGGGGAAATCGTGACCCCGGGCGGCAACCGCCACCGGGGTCCTGACGTCTCAAGCGGCGGAGCGCCGACCGGAAACCCTCGCCGTCCGCCCGGCGGACGTGGCGAGCCCCACACCCGCGGGTCATGGGGAACGGGAGCACCCGGTCGTAGCGTTGAAGGTTGTGGACGGGGTCCCTCGTCTTCGCGACGAGGCCTCGTGGGGTTGGGATTCGGCAACGATGGAGAAGCGTGTGATGACGGACGGTAAGCGGCGCAGGGGTCTGGCGGCCGCGTCCGCTCTGCTCGGCGGAGTGCTGGTGCTCTCGGCGTGTTCCGGCGGCGACGACGGTGCCTCGGGCGACAGCGACAAGGGCGGTTCACAGGCCCAGGTCGACGAGGCGGCGGCGAAGAAGACCTCCGAGGCGCAGATCAAGATCACGCCGAAGGACGGCTCCAACAACGCCTCCATCAACAACTCCGCCGCCGTGACCGTGGCCAAGGGCACGCTCACCGAGGTGAAGATGACCACCACCGACGGCACCGCCGTCGCCGGTGAGATATCCGCCGACAAGAAGAGCTGGAAGCCCAGCGCCCAGCTCGAGCGCGCCACCACCTACAAGCTGTCGGCCACCGCCGAGGACTCCGAGGGCCGCGCCGCCCACGAGAACGCCTCGTTCACCACGGTCGCCCCGGACAACAGCTTCATCGGCACCTTCACCCCGGACGACGGCACCACCGTCGGCGTCGGCATGCCGGTGTCGATCAACTTCGACAAGGCCATCACCAACAAGGCCGAGGTGCAGAAGGGCGTCACCGTCACCAGCAGCAGCGGCCAGGAGGTCGTCTGCCACTGGTTCAACGCCAACCGCATGGACTGCCGGCCCGACGAGTACTGGCAGGAGGAGTCCACCGTCACGCTGAAGCTGGCGCTCGACGGTGTCGAGGGCGCCGAGGGCGTCTACGGCGTCCAGCAGAAGACGGTCACCTTCAAGATCGGCCGCAACCAGGTGACGTACGTCGACGCCGAGACCAAGCAGATGAAGGTCACGCAGGACGGCAAGACCGTCCGCACCATCCCGATCTCCGCCGGTTCGCCCGACAACAAGACGTACGAGGGCCAGATGGTGATCTCCGAGAAGTTCAAGGAGACCCGGATGAACGGCGCGACGGTCGGCTTCACCGACGACGACGGCAAGGGCGAGTACGACATCAAGGACGTGCCGCACGCCATGCGTCTGAGCACCTCCGGCACCTTCGTCCACGGCAACTACTGGGGCGCCAAGTCCATCTTCGGCAGCGCCAACACCAGCCACGGCTGCGTGGGCCTGTCCGACACCAAGGGCGCGAACGACCCGAGCACGCCGGGCGCCTGGTTCTACGACAACTCGATCATCGGCGACGTGGTCGTCGTCCAGAACACCGGCGACAAGACCATCGCCCCGGACAACGGCCTCAACGGCTGGAACATGAGCTGGGAGCAGTGGAAGGCGGGCTCGGCGGTCTGACGCCGGCCGCGCACGCGGCGCCCCACCCCACCACCTGACCGATGCCGCCGTCCGCTCCC
>NZ_JBHWHX010000050.1:28109-44761 GCF_042732315.1 Streptomyces sp. NPDC059787 | reverse complement strand
TTCGTCGCCTGCGACACGTTGCCCGCGGCGTCCACGGTCCGTAC
Organism: Streptomyces sp. NPDC059787; assembly: GCF_042732315.1. NCBI lineage: Bacteria > Bacillati > Actinomycetota > Actinomycetes > Kitasatosporales > Streptomycetaceae > Streptomyces > Streptomyces sp. NPDC059787. Next base: position 44,717 of record NZ_JBHWHX010000050.1, on the reverse strand, counting down.
GTACAGCACGTTGGGTCCGGCGGTCGGCGGCTTGGCGTTCGCCAGCGTCGCGCTGACGCTCGTGGCCGTACCGGAGGCGCGGCTGACGGAGAACGGGTAGCTCGCCGAGTTGAAGCCGTACTCGTAGCGGACCACGTCCGTGTTCAGTGCGCGCACGGTGAAGGATCCGGGTGTGCCGAACTTCTTGGTGGACCAGTTGGCGTCCTCGGCGTCGTTGCCGAAGCCGTTCTCACTGCCGTCGGCGTTGGGGAAGTCGGTGGAGCCGACCTTGGGCGGTTTGGGTGCGGTGGTGTCCAGGACGAAGCGGCAGGGTGTCGTGGCGGGGGCGTAGGCGGAGGTGGAGTTGGCGTCGTCGATCGCGCGCACCCGCCAGGAGTAGAGGGTGTTGTTGGTGAGCTTGCTGGTGGCGAATGCGCCGGTGGTGCGCAGTGCGACGTCCTTGTCGCCGCCGACGGAGACGTTCCCGGTGGTCTTCAGGAGGTCACCGGTGGTGTCCCACTTGCCCGTCGGCCACAGGTCGAAGTCCAGGCGGTCGAGGTTGTTGTCCTTGTCGGACGCCCGCGCGGTGAAGGTCAGGTCGCCCGAGCCCATGCGGACGTACGGCTCGGTGGTGGTGCACTTGGCGTCCGGGCCGAGGTCGAGCGACCTGGCGTCGACGGCCGGCTTGCGGTTGTAGACGAGTTCCAGCACGGGCGCGTTGTCGCCGTTGGCCCGGAACTTCTTCCACGCGTACTGCGATTTCTCGTCCCGGGCCCGCAGCCCGAACGTGATGCTGTCCTTGCCCTGGTCGGCCCGCTGTTGCGCGGCCTTCTTCACGTCGAAGGTCTCGTAGGCGTCCCGGCAGCCGGACTTGTAGCCGTGCGCGAAGCTCTTGGTCGCGAACTTGTTGCCGTCGGTCAGCTTGGGCGCGTTCTTCCAGTTGGTGTGCCCGTTGACCGCGCCGGTGAGGTGCACGCTCATCGAACGGGCGCTGCACGACCAGGAGTACGTCTCCAGCATCCGCAGCTTCGCACTGGTGATCTTCGTGCCCTTGAGGCCCTTGTCGAAGGCGATGTTGAAGTACGAGCGCGAGGTGCCCCAGGTGTCCGACTCGAAGCCGACCCGCGCCTCGTGCGTACCGCCCTTGTTGAACCCCTTGCCGTTGTAGAACGTGGCGTTGGGGTGGCGGCTGTAGGCGGTGGTCCAGTTCTGGGTGTGCTTCTTCACCGACGGGTCGACGAACACCGGATAGGTGGTCGCCGGGTCGTCGAGGAAGGACGGCTCGGGGGTGAGGACCCAGTTCGCCCCGGACAGGTCGGCCTCGACCAGCTCGCCCCGGGAGTCGGGCGAGGGCCCGTCGAGCCCGGCCAGGCCGAGGGTGGCCGCCGGGCCGGTCGGCGTGGGCGCGGGTGTCGGCTCCGCCGGCGCGGACGGCAACGGCGACTCCGGCACCGTCACCTCGGGACCGTCGCTGGCCACCGGCAGGGTCTCCGGATGGGCGTCGGCCTGCTCGTCGGTCTCGATCAGCTCCTCGGTGGGACCGGGGCTGTCGCTCGGCAGGTCGGTGGCCGACTCGGTGGGGCCGGGAGTCTCCGAAGCGGTCGGCTGCGCGGTCGCGCCGACGCCGCCGTCCGTCACCGCCGGCGCTCCGCTGCTGTCCCACATCAGCGGGGTCGGCGAGACCGCGATCTCCTGGGAGTAGACGTTCTCGGCGGACAGGACACCCGTGACCGGGTCCAGCCGGAACGTCAGGTCGTCGGAGGTGATGCCGTACGACAGCCGCTGGGCGAGCGGATTGGCCGCGGCTGCCCGGTTCTTCAGGACGAGCAGCTGGGCGAAGCCCTCGTCGTCGGCCGTGAGCACCAGATCGGCGCCCGGGAAGATCTCCGGGTACAGGGCCCGCGAACCGTCGATGACGGGGGCGGGGACGGCACCCGGCCAGGTCAGCTGGATGGTGTAGCCGTCCACGGTCAGGGTGACGAGCGGGCTCGCGGTCTCGTCCGAAGCGGCCCCGGCCCCGTTGAGCAGGGAGACGCGGCGCACGGTCGAGCGCGAGGCGCGCCGGTCCTCCCGCGCCGGCGAGCCCTTCTCGGAGCCGGCCGAGAAGACCATCCGCGCGTTGGTGGCCTTCGGTTCCCAGCCGTCCTCGGTGCGGTGGAGGTCGTAGTCGATGTCCTTCCACTCGCCGCCCACCTTGGCCCGGACCGGCGAGGAGTGCAGGTTCTTGACCATGAGGCCGTCGGGTCGCGCCCACGTGGTGGAGCGCGCCGTACGCGATGCGGTGACCTCGACGAGCTCGCCGGTCCTCCGCGCCCGCGACACGGCGGCGGCTTCGGTCACCGGCTTCGCGCTCCGGTCACGGTGCGGTTCTCCGCGGGAGCCGGAGTCGTCCAGGCCGAGGCCGACGAAGGTGATGCCGGTGGCGGCGAGAGCCGCGGTCAGCACGGCGGCGGTGGTCCGATTTCCGGGCAGCCCCCGGCGCCGGGTGCGCTCTGTGCGCGTCATCGGGCGAGTTCCCCTTCCCCCCTTGGAACCGGCGCGGAAACAGGCGCGGCCGGGCGAGCCGATGATGACCCATGAGCGCGCGGACGTCACGCTTCGCGTTGAGCACGCGGGATGAGCGGATCGGGCACCGGGGCCGTACCTCCGGGGGACACGAATTGCCGTCAACCGCCTCGCTGGACGCGCAAGCTGACGTCAATTCAGTTCCAAGCCGGACAAAAATTCCCCGCGCCGACGAGTGTTTGCGGCTGAATCCGGTGAATCGCGCGCTACCTCAGGGAAATGCGGGTGTCGGCGTTACCTCGGATAGGCGAGAACTGTGCATTACGGAGCGTTATGAAGTGTTGCGTAACGTGACGGTGATCACATCCGCACGGTCGATCTGGCGGAACTTCACAGACGCTGCACAAAATCAGCTCATCTGATACGCCATCACGCGTGGTCCGAACCCGGTCCCGCCTCACTGGTCCGGGGGGACCCCGTCGTGTTCGGTCGCTACTCACCTGCCCGCCGTGGCCGCACGCGCCGTGTGCGCGCGGCCGTCGTGCCCACCATCGGGGCGGCCCTGCTGGTGGGCCTCCTGCCTGCGCAGTCACTGGCCCTTCCGCCCGATCCGTCCGTGGCCGAGAAGGGCCGCGAAACCCTCGACCTCGAGGCGCTCGACCAGGGTAAGCCGCTCTCGGGCGAGGCCTTCGAGCGGGACCTGGAAACCCTGAAGGTCGACGTCCCCGCAGACCTGGAACAAGCCCCGGCCGGCACGGCGACGGCGCCCGCCGCCGACTCCGGGCTCGTCAGCTTCGGCTCCGCCGCGACGGCCGGCCAGGCCACCGTGCGCGCGGGCACGGACGCCCGGCAGGCCGGCCTCACCCCGGTCGAGGACCTTCCCGTCAGCCTCGGGCAGGCCGCGGACCAGCCCGCGCCCACCGGCACCTGGCAGGTGTCCGTCGCCGCCCGTACCGCGTCCGTCTCCCAGGGAGTCGACGGCGCGCTCATCACCGTCCAGGCACCCGCCACCGGCTCCGTGCCCGTCTCGGTCGAGCTCGACTACGCGAAGTTCAAGAACCTCTACGGCGCGGACTGGGCCTCCCGGCTGCGCTTCGTCCAGTTCCCGGAGTGCTACCTGACCACGCCCGATGTCGAGGCGTGCCAGACGTACGAGGAACTGGAGACGACCAACGACACCAGGACCCAGACGATCACCGCGACGGTCGACACGGCGGCGGACGGCACCGTCACACCGGCCGTGGCGAAGACCCCCGGGGCCACCGGACCCTCCGTCGCCCGGGCCGCGTACCGCACCTCGGTCACGCCGGCCGCGGCGGGCGGCGACACGGCCGTCGTCGGCGCGGTCGATTCCGGCGGAGGCGCGGGAGGGACCTTCAAGGCCACGCCGCTGGCCTCCAGCGGCTCCTGGCAGGCCGGCGGCTCCTCGGGAGCGTTCACCTGGTCGTACCCGCTGACGGTTCCCGCCGCTCCGGCAGGTCCCGCTCCGCAGATCACCTTCAGCTACAACTCCCAGTCGGTGGACGGCCGCGTCGCGGTCTCCTCACCCCAGTCCTCCTGGATCGGTGAGGGCTGGGGCTACGACCCCGGTCACATCGAGCGCCGCTACCGCTCCTGCCAGGACGACCGCAAGACCCTGGACGCGGGCACCCCCAACAACACGGCCAAGGCGGACAAGACCTCCGACCTGTGCTGGGTGTCGTACAACGCGGTGATGTCCCTGGGCGGCAGGAACGTCGAGCTCGTGCGGGACGCCCCCGCGGGCAGCGACCCGGAGACCGACACCGAGGTCTACCGTGCCCAGACCGACGACGGCACCCGCGTCGAGCACAGGACGGGCGGGACCAACGGCGACGACAACGGCGAGTACTGGATCGTCACCACCACGGACGGCACCAAGTACTACTTCGGCCTCGACCAGGTCGGCGGTGGTCACGCCGACGCCAACTCCGTTTCCACCGTCCCCGTCTTCGGCAACCACCCGGGGGAGCCCTGCCACGCCACCGCCTTCGCCGACTCCCGCTGCGGGGCCGGCCGGCAGCAGGCCTGGCGCTGGGGCCTCGACAAGGTCGTCGACGTGCACGGCAACGTGATGGTCGTCAACTGGAAGCAGGAGACGAACCACTACGCGGTCAAGAAGAAGTTCACCTCCCCCGAGCAGTACGAGCGTTCCGCCCACCCGACGACCATCGAGTACGGCATGCGCTCCTCCGACCTCACCAAGCCCTCCGCGACGGTCGAGTTCGGCGCCGAGCAGCGCTGCCTGAAGTCGGAGACCGCCTGCGACGCGGCGAACTTCGCCAAGACCGACGACCCCGGCGCCTACCGCCCCTGGTGGGACACCCCCGGCAACCTCAACTGCAAGTCGACGTCGAAGCTGTGCCCCGCCTTCCCGTCCTTCTGGACGCAGATGCGTCTGGACACGGTGACGACGAAGGCCGCCCGCGCCGGCCAGACCGGCCTGGGCAAGGTCGACACCTACCAGCTCCACCAGTCCTTCCCGGAGGACTGGTACGACACGGCCCCCGGACTGTGGCTGAACTCGATCACCCGCCGGGGCTTCGCCCCCGGTGACACCACCGGCACCCTCCAGCACAAGGACGGCGTCAGCTTCGCCGAGTACTCGGTCGGCTCCACGTCACCCCTGCGCGCGAGACTGAAGGACCGCCAGCTTCCCAACCTCGTGCCCAGCGGCCCGAACGACCAGCGTCCCGCCTTCACCCGGCCCCGCATCGGCACGGTCGCGACGGAGCACGGCGGTGACATCGAGGTCGAGTACAAGGGCGGCTGCGCCAGTGAGCCGGCCGAGGACAAGGGCAGGGGCAACGGCACCTGCTACCCGGTCCGCTGGTCGCCGGACGGTGACGAGAAGACGCCGGCGAAGTCGTGGTTCAACAAGTACGTCGTCCACTCCGTCACCCAGACCGACAAGGTCACCTCGCACGGCAGACCCGTCCACACGACGTACAAGTACACCGGCCCCGCCTGGGCCAAGAACGACGACGAGTTCACCCGCCCGTCCCTGCGGACGTTCAGCGTCTGGCAGGGCTACCGCCAGGTCGCGGTCACCAAGGGGAGCAAGACCACCTCCCAGTCGGGCGAGCCGCAGGCGCAGTCGTACTCCGAGACCCGGTACTTCCAGGGCACGGGCGGGGAGGTCAAGGACTCCACGGGCAAGTACACGCTGGTCACCGACGACGCACCGCAGTACGCGGGCATGACGGCGGAGAGCATCACCTACCTGGACTCCGACAAGCGGGTGCAGAAGCGTGCCCTGAGCTTCCCCTGGTCGAAGCAGACCGCCTCCCGCTCCCGTGAGGCCGAGAACGGCACCGCCCTCGACCCGCTGCTCGCCCACCGCACCGGCGTCAAACGGTCGGACGAGATCCAGACCGTCGACACGAGCTGGCGGGCGGTACGGACCCTGACGACCGTCGACGACACCTACGGTCTGCCGGTCCAGGTCGAGACGTCCGTGGTCAAGCCGAACGGCACCGGCGAGACCCTGTCCGACCAGAGCTGCACCAGGACGGCGTACGCGCACAACACGACGGCGTGGCTGATCGGCCTGACGAAGGAACAGCGGACCACGGGCACCTCGTGCGCGGGGTACGACACCGCGGACCCGGCGACCAAGCTCGTCAAGGCGGTCCGCAACAGCTACGACGGCCTGTCGTACGGCGCGACCCCGACCAAGGGCCTGCTCACCTCCCAGGCCGGTGTCGACGGTGCCGGAACCTCCTACTCGGTCGTCACCAGCACGACGTACGACCCGCTGGGCCGTGTCCGCACGGTCACCAGTCCGGGGGTCGGCACGGCCGAGACGCAGTACACCCCCGCGGACGCCGGCGGGCCGGTCACCGCCACCAAGGTGATCAACGCCAAGGGCCATGCCGTCACGACGACCTTCGACCCCGGCCGGAGCCTGGCGCTGACCGTCACCGACGCCAACGGCCGGGTCACGCGCAACGAGTACGACGCCCTCGGGCGCCTGGTGAAGGGCTGGTCGCCGTCCCGCTCCTCCGGCGGCAAGTCGCCCGACGTCGAGATCTCGTACCAGGCGGCGATCGCCACCGCCGAGACGACCCGCCCCGCCGCGGCCACCACCAGGAGCCTCAAGGACGACGGGACGTACAGCCGTCAGGTGGTGATCTACGACGGCCTGATGCGCCCCGTGCAGACGCAGTCCGAAGCCCACGGCCCCGGCCGTGTCGTCACCGACACCACCTACAACGACCACGGCCTGGTCAACGAGCAGACCAGCGGGTACCTCGCGAAGGGTGAGCCGGCCGCCGAGCTCTTCGCCCCCAGGTCCCGGTCCCTGATCCCGAGCTGGATCAAGTACCGCTACGACGGCCTGGAGCGCAAGCAGCGCGAGTCGACGTACCACGACGGCGACTTCGCGTACGCGGCCTACACCTACTACAGCGACACCAGCACGTACGTCGACCCCGCCGGCTCCACGGCCCCGCGGACCCGCACCTTCACCGACGCCCTCGGCAGGGTCACCTCCGTCCGCCACTACAAGGACGACGGGAGCACCAGCGAGGGGCGCGCCACCTCGTACGAGTACGACGCGCGCGGCTACCGCACCAAGGTCACCGACCCGGCCGGCAACGCGTGGACGTACACCTACGACGCACGGGGACGGGTGACCTCCGCCACCGACCCCGACACGGGCGAGACGAGGACGTGGTACGACGAGGCCGACCGGCCCCAGAAGGTGACGGACGCCGAGTCCAGGACGACGTACACCGAGTACGACGAGCTGGGCCGGGTGGAGGCCGTCCGTGAGGGCTCCGCGACGGCCGTCCCGGTCAAGGAGTTCACGTACGACAGCCTGCCGGGCGCGCTCGGGCAGCCGGTCGCCTCGATCCGCCACACCCTGAACGGGGACTACGTCGACCGCGTCACCGGTTACGACACCGAGTACCGGCCCACCGGCACGGAGACGGTGGTCCCGCCCGGTTCGCTGACGACGGGCGTCGCCGGAACGTACGCCTACGCGTACACCTACACACCCGTCACGGGACAGGTCCAGTCGGTCACGCTGCCCGCCGTGGGCGGGCTGGCGCAGGAGAAGGTCGTCACCCGCTACAACGCGGACGGCCTCCCCGAGTCGACGTCGGGCCTGGCCTGGTACACGTCCGACGTGACCTACTCGCCCTACGGCGAGGCCCTGCGCACGGTGTCCGGCGCGCAGCCGTACCGGGTGTGGACGACGAACTTCGTCGACCCGCACACCGGCCGGCTCCAGCGCACGGTCGCGGACCGTGAGACCTCCGGTCCGCACCGTCTCGCCGACGGCTACTACTCGTACGACAAGTCCGGCACCATCACCTCCCACGCACGCCGGCTGACGGATGCCTCGGGCTCGTCGTGGGACACCCAGTGCTTCACCTACGACGTGATGGGCGAGCTGCTCAACGCCTGGACGTCGAACATCACCCCGACCGGCTCCGACGACGGCTGCAAGGCGTCGAACGGCGCGACCTGGGGCCCCCGCACGGACTACATGGCCTCGTCCGGCCCGGTGGCCGACGCCCCCGACGCGTCGACGGACGTGTCGAGCCCGGACACCTCGCTGGCCTCCACCCGGGCGGCCACCGCCCCCGACGCGGCCACGGTCTCCACGGGAGGCACCGCCTACCACCAGTCCTTCACCTTCGACTGGCTCGGCAACCGCGCCGCCATGACCGAGCACGACCCGGCAGATGCCACGAAGAACATCTCCTTCAAGTACGGCTACGGCACGCCCCAGCCGCACACCATGAAGTGGATCGGCTCCGACCCGGCCGGCAAGGGCAGCAGCTACACGTACGACGCGACGGGCAACACCGAGGTCCGCGACCTGCCCACCACCACGCAGAACCTCACCTGGACGCAGGAGAACAAGCTCGACACGATCACGGACGACGGCAAGAAGACCACGTACGTCTACGACACCGCCGGAAATCGCGTCCTGGAGAACTCCCCGTCGGGTTCGACGCTCTACCTGGGCGACACCGAGGTGACGACCGACGCCGCCGGGGCGATCGTCCGGGCCTCCCGCACCTACGCGCAGGCCGGCGCACCGTCGGTGACCCGCACGACGAGCAACGGCGCGACGACGGGTCACCAGCTCAGCGTGCTGCTCATCGACCACCTCGGCACGGCGAACACGGCGGTCTCCCTGACGAGCGGCCAGGCGGTCACCCGCCGGGCCTTCAAGCCCTACGGCGAGACCCGCGGGGCCAAGCCGTCGGTCTGGCCGAACAAGCGCGGCTACCTGGGCGTCGGCATCGACGACACGGCCACCGGGCTGACCCACGTCGGCGCCCGCGAGTACGACCAGGCCTCCGGCCGCTTCCTCTCGGCGGACCCGGTCATCGACATCGCCGACCCGCTCCAGATGAACGGCTACGCGTACAGCGGCAACAGCCCGGTCAGCCACAGCGACCCGAGCGGACTCTGGTGCGACAGCTGCAACGACGGCAACGGCTGGACCCGTCCCGACGGCGGCACCCAGGGCGACCCGGACGGAGGGCTGAACTCCGACGGTACGGTGCGAGGTACGCCGCACGGTAGCGACGGCTGGGAAGACCCCACCAAGTGGAACGCCAGTCAGACGCCCCGGACGAACGACATCCAGGAACTGCTCAAGCACTTCCTGATGAACAGTCCGAACGGCGACTCACCCGAGACCGACTACTGGGTGACGCCCATCTACGAGAACGACGGTCCGGGCAACGCGTGCTTCGGCCGGGAGGCCTGCCGCCAGGCGTACAAGTACCTGCTGCGCCACGACGACGTGGCGGAGGCCAAGCGCATCGCCGCCAACTACTGCGTCGCGAACTTCAACGAGTGCGTGTCGGACGCCAAGGCGTTCGAGCGCGGCAAGCTGGTCGAGGCATTTATCGGTGCGCTGATCACCGGAGGAAGGGGTGGCTCGGCGGCCGTGGCCACTGGAAAGCGTCTGAAGGGAATGAGCTGCTTCAGATGCTTCCTGGCGGGGACGGATGTTCTCATGGCCGACGGGACCACCAAGGACATCGAGGACGTAGAACTCGGGGACGAGGTCTTGGCCACTGACCCCGAGACCGGCGAGACCGGACCCCGCAGGGTCACCCGCCTCATCGTCACCGAGGATGACAAGCACTTCAACGAGTTGTCGATCGCCACGGCCGACGGCATCGAGAAACTCACCGCGACCCACGAGCACCCCTTCTGGTCCCCGTCGGAGCGGGACTGGATCGAAGCGGGCGAACTTACCGCGGGCATGACCCTGCGCACCGACACCGGCGACACGGTCGTCGTCACCGGGAACCGTGCCTTCACCAGGCACGCCCGTACCTACAACCTCACGGTTGACGACCTGCATACGTACTATGTGCTGGCGGGGGCTACGCCGGTGCTGGTGCACAACAGCGGGTGCGAGGTGTTTCCGAACACGATGCCCGCCACCCTCGACAGGGAGCTTTCCCTGGCGGACAGACTGGGCGTCAAGCCGGTCAGTCCAGGATCGGCCGGGTTCGATTCCGCAGTCGGTTCCGGTACCGTCAAGTGGGCGGTACGAGAGGACGGGAGCCTCGTAGTCGTGCCCAAGTTTGCCAACGGCCAGGAGATCTCGCATTCGGTTCTCACGCGGGGGGCTCCGGTACGCGCGGCCGGCGAGGCCGAGATCGCCGGATCATCCCGGGACGGTTTCTTTGCCTTGGAGATCAACAATCACAGTGGCCACTTCCTGCCGTCGAGCGAAAGCCTGCAGATCGGTAAGGATGCGTTCACAGCTGCGGGAGTTCATTTCTGATGAGCCGACTCAACGATCTGGCGTCGCTCGATCTGCGATCGCTTTGCGAGGCCCTGGCAGCGGATTCTCTCGCTTCTGCCGATCTGGTTGCCGGTGAGTGGCTGGGTGTCATTGAGCTACTGACGATGCGTTTGGCCGATGGCTGTGGCGAGTTGTCGGAGGAACATTGGGGAATGTGTTCGGCGGCTATCGGACATGCCCTTCGAGTGGCGGTGTCCACAGGTGTGATGGACCGCCGTGAGAGCGTGATTAGGCGCTTGAATCTCGCTAACGTACTGCTTCAGCAGGTGCCACCGAATTCCGAAGTTGACATGCTGAACCCTGACCACCTGATCGATCTCCTCTTGCGAGAAATGCCGATATCGGTTGAGGAGGCCAGGGTGTTGTCGACTGACTGGCGTACCTTGGAAACTTCCCAGATCCGTCTCCTGCGGTCCGTCAAGAATCTCGTCTCACCGGCACTTGCGCTTGCCGGAATGGTTTCTCGGGAGGATTTGAGAAAGCGCCTGAATCCGTGGGGAGAAGTGCTTCCCTTGCTGCCTTGAGGTGCGTGGGAGATACGGGAACCCAGGCCCCTCTGCGAAAACCGTGAACACTTCGGCCCGAAGTGTTCACGGTTTCGCGAAGGGTGGGCCACTTGGCGCCTCCCCGACGGGGATCGAGGGCTGTGAGGGCCAGCCATCCACCGTCCGGCAGTCGCCGCTGCCGGACGGCATGCCACCACCACGCCACCCGCTTCACCCTGCAGGCATGCCTGGGCCCCGTTTTCCTCCGGGCCGCGGAAGCAGACACCGGCAAAGAAGCGGGTGGTCATACGGTCACTTCGCGATATGCGTGAGGAAGGCGACCCATGCAGTGGGGGAGAGGTCGAGTCGGGGGCCGGAGGTGTCCTTCGAGTCGCGTATGAGGACGGCGGCGGGAGTGGTGGCCACTTCGACGCAGTTGGAGGCGTCGGGGCTGTGGGAAGACTTGCGCCATTGGTGATCGGGCATGGTGACTTCAGGTCTCCTGGGCGATGCGGTGGATCAGGTCGCGGGACTTTGCAGGCTTGAGGGCGTTCGACTCCATGCGGTCGAGCACTGAACGGTACTTGTTCAACTGGGCTTCCGCGTCCAGGAAATCGCACCCATGGTGGGTGTCCAGCTGCACGGTGTCGAGCTGTGGGACGGGACCCAGCAGGTAGTCGATCGACTGCCCCGTTCCCGGGAAGGAACCCTTGCCGAACGGGATGACCCGGACGGTGACGTGTTCCAGTTCGCTCATGTCCAGCAGGTGTCGGAGTTGGGCGCGGACGGTCGTGGAGCCGCCGTACCCCATGTGCAGTGCGGACTCGTGGATCACCGCCGTATAGGGCGGTGGGTTCTCGCGGTGGAGAATGCCTTGGCGCTTGATGCGGTGGGTCACACGGTGCTCGATCTCGTACTGCCGCAATGGGGGTACCGCTTCGCAGAAGAGCGCACGGGCGTGGTCTGTGGTCTGTAGCAGTGCCGGGATGTGGACGACCAGCGCCACGCGCAGGGCTGCCGCGTGGTGCTCCAGTTCGGCGAGATCGATGAGGCCTACCGGGAGATGCTCGCGGTACTCCTCCCACCAGCCTCGCGATCGCCGTCCGGTCATTGCGGCCAAGGCGTCCACCAGCCCAGCGTCGGGGCAGGCGTAGGCGTGTGCCATGGAGTGGATCCGGTCGGCGCTGACGGGCGTGCGGCCCGTCTCGATCATGCTGATGCGCGCCTGGTTGACGCCGAGCAGTTCACCGGCGCCAGTCGCGGTGAGGCCGGCCCGTTCACGGAGCTTGCGCAGCTCAGCGCCCAGTCTCCGCTGCCGCAGCGTCGGATTGTTCGTGGGCGGCAAAGTGTGTCCCTCCTGGCCGCGAGGCGGCGCGTTTCTCCCTCACACGAGAGAAGCATGGATGGTTTCCGCTTGTTCCGTAGGAACCATCTAACCATCGGCCGTACGGTGGTCACGCAACGCTCGACCACCCGCTCCGTAAGCCGGAAGTGCACCGCAAGCCGCGGCACCGCCACCGTCCGACGGAGTCGTTGAGCGAGCCCAAGTCCCCTTCAACTCCCCGGAGACAACCATGGTCACCGTAGCCCCGCCCCACCCCTGGACGTACGCCCTTCGCCTCCCTCATGACCCCCGCGCGGTACGCGTCGCACGCATGACGGTGCGCTCGACGGGCACGGCAGGCAGGACGCTCTCGACGTCGTGGAGTTGCTGACGTCGGAGCTGGTCACCAACGCCTACCTGCACACCACGGGGGCCGCCTCCCTGCGGCTCACGGGGCTGAGCGACGGACGGCTGCGGGTCGGGGTGTGGGACAGCGACCCGTACATCCCCGCCCCGTTCGGAGGGGTCGGCGAGGACTTCGTACCGCTCGCTCCGACCGATGCCGGTTCCGGGCGCGGACTGCGCCTCGTGCAGGAGTACGCCGACTCGTGGGGCGGCTGGGCTCTCGATGGCGGTGCGTCGGGGCGAGGGGCCGGGAAGCTGCTCTGGTTCGAAGTGGGCGGGCGTGCGAAACTGCCGCTGTTGCGGAAGTGAACGGTGTGACCAGGGGGCGAGGGCGGATGAGTAAGCGGCAGACGCGGAAGATGCTGCAGCTGATGGCGAGCGGGGAGCCGGTCGAGCTCACCAGTGCGATGGCGTCCGTGAAGAAGCTCGCCAAACTCGCCTTCGTCGCCCAGCAGTTCGGGTACGAGTACGCGGACGTACGGCAGGGCGGCGGGAACAACAGTCAGCTGAGGATGCTGATCGTGCCCGATCACAGTCCGCAGGCCCGCGCCCGCGCCGCGCAGAACCGGGCGCAGTACCCGAACGCCCACGACGGGGTGTCGGTGCCGCCGCTCGTTCCGGACGCCTTCGAACTCCTCAAGGCCCGCATCAACTTCGACCTCACCGGGAAGAGCGCCGAGAAGCGGATGGGGTACGGCGCCCTCGGTGTCTCCATCGGCTGCGTGGTCGTCGCCTACCGGATGGGCGGCGCGTCCTCCGACTTCGTCGTCGCGGCCGTGATCTGGCTCGCCCTCATGGCCGTCTTCGGCATCGGTCTCCTCGTCACCCGCAAGCGCAACGCCAAGTTCGCGGCCCGGCTGCAGGCGGCCGGCTTCGCCCCGGTGGCGGACGAGACGGGCCGGGTGCGTTATCTGCCCCCGGGCGGGCAGCTGCCGGGGCAGCAGGGCAATCCCTTCGGGGCCGGCCCGTACGGGGCCCAGGGACCGGGGATGCCGGGCGCAGTGCCCGGAACGCCCGCACCCGGTTACGGCCACCAGCCCCCGACGCCGTACGGCCGGCCCACTGCCCCGGGTCCTTACGCCCAGCAGTCGCCGGCCGCCTACGGCACCCCGCCCGCGCCCGCCCCGTACGGCACCCCGCCCCAGACCCCCGGCCCCTACGCCCAGCCCCAGCCGCCGTACGGCCGGCCCGCCCAGCCCCCCTACCCCCAGCAGAACCCCCACTGGCAGCCCCCGCAGCGCTGAAGCCGCCGTACCTCTCACCCGGTCCCCGCCCCGGGTGAGCGCATCGTTCCCTCCCGGTCACCGCCTGCCACAGCGACGAAACGCCTCCTCCCTACCTTCGGGATCAGCCCCTCGCGGCACCGCCCGCGCCCCCGGAGAGCAGTGGAGGCCTCATGACAGCCCGCAGCGGCCGCTGGATTCACGAGTGGGATCCGGAGGACGAGACCTTCTGGAACCGGACCGGGGAGAAGACCGCCCGTCGGAACCTCTTCTTCTCCGTGCTGTCCGAGCACATCGGGTTCTCCGTCTGGACGATGTGGTCCGTGCTGGTGCTCTTCATGGGTCCGGAGTACGGGCTGACGCCCGCCGACAAGTTCCTGCTGACGTCGGTGGTCACGCTGGTCGGTGCCGTGGTCCGGGTGCCGTACACCTTCGCCGTCGCCCTCTTCGGCGGGCGGAACTGGACGGTGATCAGTGCGGGACTGCTGCTCGTGCCCACCGTCGCCGCGTTCGCCGTGATGGAGCCGGGGACGTCCTTCTCCACGTTCCTCCTCGTCGGCCTGCTGGCCGGTATCGGCGGCGGCAACTTCGCCTCCTCCATGACCAACATCAACGCCTTCTTCCCGCTCAGGAAGAAGGGCTGGGCGCTCGGGCTGAACGCCGGCGGCGGCAACATCGGCGTCCCGGTGATCCAGCTCGCCGCCCTCGCGATCATCGGCGCGAGCGGCGGGCCGCGCGTGCTGCTCGGCATCTACATCCCGCTGATCGTCGTCGCCGCCGTGCTCGCCGCGCGGTACATGGACAACCTCGCCTCGGTGAAGAACGACACCGGCGCCGCCAAGGACGCCGCCAGGGAAGCGCACACCTGGATCATGTCCTTCCTCTACATCGGCACCTTCGGCTCGTTCATCGGCTACAGCTTCGCCTTCGGACAGGTGCTGCAGAGCCAGTTCGACCGCACCCCGCTCGAAGCCGCCTACGTCACCTTCATCGGCCCGCTGCTCGGCTCCCTGATCCGCCCGGTGGGCGGCTCGCTCGCCGACCGGTACGGCGGCGCGCGGATCACGCTGTGGAACTTCGTCGCCATGGGCGCGGCGACCTCCGTGCTGATCGTCGCCTCCATGCGGGAGTCGCTGGCGCTGTTCACCGTCGCCTTCGTGGTGCTGTTCGTGCTGACCGGCCTCGGCAACGGGTCGACGTACAAGATGATCCCCGGCATCTTCCAGGCGAAGGCCTTGGCCAAGGGGCTCACGGGTGAGGAGGCGGTGGCGTACGGACGGCGGTTGTCCGGGGCGTCCATGGGGCTGATCGGCGCGGTGGGCGCGCTCGGCGGGGTCGGCATCAACCTGGCCTTCCGCCAGTCCTTCCTCTCCTACGGCTCCGGCACCGGCGCGTTCGTCGCGTTCCTCGCCTGCTACGCGGTCTGCTTCGTGGTCACGTGGGCGGTATACCTTCGCCGTCCGGCGGCCCGGCCGACGGAAACGGATGCCGCTCCGGAGGAGAAGCAGCAGCTCAGCTACGCCAAGGTGTGACGGGAAGTGACGTAACACTGGTGACATGAAGCCGAACCGAGCCTGTCACGGATCGTTGACAGGCTCGATCGGCGTGAAGGCGGAGCCGCGCCTTCACGCAGTACGCACCTTCGTGCGGTACACCGACTCGAGCCCGGGACGAGAGCCATGTACGACGAACAAGAGCAGCCACCGGAACACGGGCCCCTCGCGGGGTTCACCGTGGGTGTGACCGCGGCGCGACGGGCCGACGAGCTGGGCGCGCTCCTTGAGCGGCGCGGAGCCGCCGTGCTGCACGCCCCCGCCCTGCGGATCGTGCCGCTCGCCGACGACAGCGAGCTGCTGGCCGCCACCAAGGACATCATCGGGCAGGCCCCGGACATCGCGGTCGCCACCACCGCCATCGGGTTCCGGGGCTGGGTGGAGGCCGCCGACGGCTGGGGGCTGGGCGAGGACCTGCTGGCGCGGCTGCGCGGGGTGCGGATCCTGGCGCGCGGGCCGAAGGTGAAGGGCGCGATCCGGGCCGCCGGGCTGACGGAGGAGTGGTCGCCGGCGTCGGAGTCGCTGGCCGAGGTGCTCGACCGGCTCCTCGAGGAGGGTGTCGACGGCCTGCGGATCGCCGTACAGCTGCACGGTGAGCCGCTGCCCGGGTTCGTGGAGTCGCTGCGGGCCGGGGGAGCGGAGGTGGTGGGGGTGCCGGTCTACCGGTGGCTGCCGCCGGAGGACCTCGGCCCCGTCGACCGGCTCATCGACGCGAGTGTCGCCCGCACCCTGGACGCGGTCACCTTCACCAGCGCGCCCGCCGCCGTGTCCCTGCTGTCCCGCGCGGAGGAACGCGGACTGCTCGACGACCTGCTCGCCGCACTGGGCCACGACGTGCTGTCCGCCTGCGTCGGCCCGGTCACCGCGCTGCCGTTGCAGGCCCGCGGCATCGACACGGTGCAGCCCGAGCGCTTCCGGCTCGGCCCGCTGGTCCAGCTGCTCTGCCGGGAACTGCCCGCTCGGGCCCGCGCGTTGCCCGTCGCCGGGCACCGGGTGGAGATCCGGGGGCACGCGGTCCTGGTGGACGACGCGCTCAGGCCCGTACCGCCGGCCGGGATGTCGCTGCTGCGGGCGCTGTCCCGGCGGCCCGGCTGGGTCGTCTCCCGCGCGGAGCTGCTGCGCGCCCTTCCGGGCGCGGGCCGCGACGAACACGCGGTGGAGACCGCCATGGCCCGTCTCCGCTCCGCCCTCGGCGCCCCGAAGCTGATCCAGACGGTCGTCAAACGCGGCTACCGCCTCGCCCTGGACCCGTCGGCGGAGTCGAAGTACGGGGAAGGCTGAGCGGCCGTCCGTGCGGACGGCCGGCACCGGGTCCTGTCCGGTG
>NZ_JBHWHX010000050.1:0-28012 GCF_042732315.1 Streptomyces sp. NPDC059787 | reverse complement strand
GTGCCTTGCCGGCTCCCGCCACCTTGCGACGCCGCGTGCAGCCGGGCTGTGCGGACGGCCGGCACCGGGTCCTGTCCGGTGCCTTGCCGGCTCCCGCCACCTTGCGACGCCGCGTGCAGCCGGGCTGTGCGGACGGCCGGCACCGGGTCCTGTCCGGTGCCTTGCCGGCTCCCGTCACCTTGCGACGCCGCGTGCAGCCGGGCTGTGCGGACGGCCGGCACCGGGCCTTGCCGTCGGCTCCCGCCGGCCTCCGCCGTCTCCCGCCGGCCCCGTGACGCCGCGCACGCTTCCCGAGCTCCGTGAGCAGGGGGCGCCCCGGAGCGCGCACCCGACGCCACGCGGTCCGGCCCTTCGGGGCGGACGACGGGAGTCCGACGACGGGCCCCGGGGGTTCCGGCGGCCGGGGCGGGCAGGCACTGTGGGAGGGGAACAGCTTCCCGGATCGCTCACCGGCCCCCTCGCGCGGGGCCAACCTAGGCGGTGGCAGGAACATGGCACTGGGTACGGTCACGGCGGCCTCCTACGAGCTGCGGTTCGACACCGGGCGGGTCTGCCTGGATCTGCTCGCGACCACCCATCCCGTGGAACGGCTCGGCTCCGTGGAGGTGCTGCGCGCCTGGATCACCGGCTCCGGACTCGTGCCCGCGGACACCGCGCTCGCCCACGCCGACACCTCCTGGCCGGTGGCCTTCCGCGAACTGCGCGGGCGGCTCGCCCCGTTGGTACGTGGCCGGCCGGCGCCCGGTGTCCCCTCGTACGACCTCGCGCTCGCCCGGGTCAACGAACTGGCCCGTGCCGCGCCGCCGGTGCCCCGCGCGGTGCCCGGTGAGGACGGCGTGCTGGTGCGCCGCCTCGACGGCCCGCCCGGCCGCGCGGCGCTGCTCGCGGCCGTCGCGCGGGACGCGGTGGACCTGCTCACCGACCCCGCCGCGCTCGGGAGCCTGCGGCAGTGCGAGGGCGACAACTGCCCGATCGTGTACCTCGACACCTCCCGGGGGCGCAGGCGGCGCTGGTGCTCCAGCGAGATCTGCGGCAACCGGGAGCGGGTGGCCCGCCACCGCCGGCGCGCGGCACTCGCGCGGGCCTGAGCGACTCCCGTGCGGTCCGTGAAAGGACGTCGAAGCGCGGCCCGCGAAAGGAAGCCGAAGTGACGTCGGCCACACCGCCGTTCACCGCCCCCGCGTTGTGATCGGCATCACACCCCTGTCGTTGTGTCGGAAATGTAAAGAAGTGGCGGGGGGATTGTGGGTTCATGTCCCGGTCGTCACCTGACCTCGCGGAAAACTGTCATCCCGCTTTGAACACGCGCCCCCTGACGTCCGTACCGGTTGTCGAGCGACCGACGGGGGGATCCCCCGGACACCGGAGGTGGGCGTGCGCAAGGATGCGGCCGTGGCCAATGAACGTGGAGCGAGGGCCCGACATCGCATGTCCTCACAGCCCTCGGAACCCGACGAGGAGCTGATGCGCGCGCTGTACCGCGAGCACGCCGGACCTCTGCTGGCCTACGTCCTGCGGCTGGTCGCCGGAGACCGGCAGCGCGCCGAGGACGTCGTTCAGGAAACGCTCATCCGTGCCTGGAAGAACGCCGGTCAGCTCAATCGGGCGACCGGTTCGGTACGCCCCTGGCTGGTGACGGTCGCCCGGCGCATCGTCATCGACGGCCACCGCAGCCGGCAGGCCCGGCCGCAGGAGGTCGATCCGTCGCCGCTGGAGGTCATCCCCGCGGAGGACGAGATCGACAAGGCGCTGTGGCTGATGACGCTGTCGGACGCGCTCGACGACCTGACCCCGGCTCACCGGGAGGTACTCGTCGAGACGTACTTCAAGGGGCGTACCGTCAATGAGGCGGCGCAGACACTGGGCATACCCAGCGGCACCGTCCGCTCCCGGGTCTTCTACGCCCTGCGGTCGATGAAGCTGGCTCTGGAGGAGCGGGGGGTGACGGCGTGACGAGGGTCTACGGGGGATACGGAGAGGGCGGTACGGGTATGTCTGGTCCCATGCAGGGATCACCGGTGCCGAACGAACACGAGACCGTCGGCGCCTACGCACTCGGCATCCTCGACGACGCCGAAGCAACCGCTTTCGAGGCGCACCTCGCGACCTGCGAGTGGTGCGCCCAGCAGCTCGACGAACTCGCGGGCATGGAACCGATGCTGGCCGCGCTCGCGGACCTGCCCGGCACCGGGACGCCCGCGCTGGGCGAGTCGCTGTCCGCCAAGCCCTCCCCGCGCGTGGTGGAGAAGCTGGTCGACGAGGTGGCCGAGCGCCGCGCGAGGAAGCGCCGCCGCAACTTCTACATGGTGGCCGCCGCCGGTGCGCTGATCATCAGCGGGCCGTTCGTGGCCGTCGCGGCGAGCGGCGGGGGCGACGAGGGCGGGGGTGGGAGCGGTACCAACCAGACGCTCGCCGCCAACCCCGCGAAGGAGGCCTTCGACAAGAGCTCCGACAAGATCATGGCGACCGATCCCGGCACCCAGGTGACCGCGACGGTGGCCCTGGAGAAGAAGCTCTGGGGCACCGAGATCGTCACGGAGCTGAAGAACGTCAAGGGCGAGCAGAAGTGCTCGCTGATCGCCGTCGGCAAGAACGGCGAGCGCGAGACGGTGAACTCCTGGTCCGTGCCCGGCGAGGGATACGGCCTGCCCGACGCCAAGACGGACAAGGCCAAACAGCCCCTGTACGTCCAGGGCGGCGCCGCCTTCGCACCGAACGAGATCGACCACTTCCAGGTCATGACCTTCGACGGAAAGCTGCTCGTCGAGGTCGACGCGTAGCCGACCGGGGTCCCCTTCGCGTACGGTTGACGGCTGCCCAGCACGTCAGAAGGGGGCCCGGTGGCCGCTCAGGCTCAACAGGAAACCGCGGTCGATCCGGTTCACGACTCCGTTCGCGACCGGGAGATCCGAGTCGAACAGGAACACCTCGACCGGGTGTACCTGCGCCTCGAGGAGAAGATCCACGAGGCCGAGTTCCTCATGCGCGACGCCGCCCGGCGCGGCCAGGTCGGCACGCCCGGCGCCCTCGCCGAGCGGGACGCCCAGGTCTTCCGGGCCGGCATCCACCTCAACCGGCTGAACAACGAGTACGAGGACTTCCTCTTCGGCCGTATCGACCTGCTGCTCGGCAAGGACGGCAAGAAGGGCCCCGACGGCGCGTACACCGCCGTCGAGCCCGCCGAGGGCGCCGTACGGCCCGACAACACCGCCGACATCGCCGAGACCCTGCACATCGGCCGCATCGGCGTCCTGGACGAGGACTACGCCCCGCTGGTCATCGACTGGCGGGCACCCGCCGCCGCCCCCTTCTACCGGTCCACCCCGGTCGACCCCGGCCGGGTCGTGCGGCGCCGCGTCATCCGTTCCAAGGGCCGCCGGGTCCAGGGCGTCGAGGACGACCTGATGCGCCCCGAGCTGACGGCGTCCCTGGACGGCCGCGAGCTGCCCGTGATCGGCGACGGCGCCCTGATGGCCGCGCTGGGCCAGGCCCGTACGCACACCATGCGGGACATCGTGGCGTCCATCCAGGCCGAGCAGGACCTGGTGATCCGCGCCCCCGCCGCCTCCGTGACCTACGTGGAGGGCGGCCCCGGCACCGGCAAGACCGCCGTCGCCCTGCACCGCGCGGCCTACCTCCTCTACCAGGACCGGCGCCGGTACGCGGGCGGCATCCTCATCGTCTCGCCCACCCCGCTGCTCGTCGCCTACACCGAGGGCGTGCTGCCCTCGCTCGGCGAGGAGGGCCAGGTCGCCATCCGCGCCATCGGCTCGCTGGTCGACGGCGCCGAGGCGACGCTGTACGACTCCCCGTCGGTGGCCCGCGCCAAGGGCTCGTACCGCATGCTGAAGGTGCTGCGGAAGGCCGCGCGCGGAGCGCTGGAGCTGAACGATTCACCGCAGCGGCTGCGGGTCGTCGCCTTCGGCCGCCGCCTGGAGCTGGAGGCGGAGGAACTGGCGGGCGTCCGCCGCACCGCCCTCGGCGGCACCGCCCCGGTCAACCTGCTGCGCCCCCGCGCCCGCAAGCTGCTCCTGGACGCCCTGTGGGAGCGCTCCGGCGCCGGGAACCGGCACACCGACCCGCAGCTCGCCGCGGAGCTGCGCTCCTCCTTCGACGAGGACGTCACCACCGAGGACGACTTCATCGCCTTCCTCGACGCCTGGTGGCCCGAGCTGACCCCGGCGGCCGTACTGGACGCCATGGCGGACGAGCGGCGACTCGGCCGCTGGGCCCGGCGGACCCTCAACCCGGGCGAGGTCCGCAGGGTCGCCCGCGCGCTGAAGCGGGACGGGCGCTCCGTGCACGACATCGCGATGCTCGACGAGCTCCAGGCGATCCTCGGCGCCCCGGCCCGCCCCCGCAGGAAGCGCGAGCTCGACCCGCTGGACCAGCTCACCGGCCTGGAGGAGCTGATGCCGGTGCGCGAGGAGACGCAGCGGGAGCGGGCCGAGCGGCTCGCCCAGGAGCGCGTCGAGTACGCGCACGTCATCGTCGACGAGGCGCAGGACCTCACCCCGATGCAGTGGCGCATGGTCGGCCGCCGCGGCCGGCACGCCACCTGGACGGTCGTCGGCGACCCGGCCCAGTCCTCCTGGTCCGACCCCGACGAGGCCGCCCAGGCCCGCGACGAGGCCCTCGGCACCCGCCCGCGCCGCCGCTTCGAGCTCACCGTGAACTACCGCAACCCCGCCGAGATCGCCGAACTGGCGTCGAAGGTGCTCGCCCTCGCCATGCCGGGGTCGCAGTCGCCGAGGGCGGTGCGCTCCACCGGTGTCGAGCCGCGCTTCTCCGTCGCCGGGGGCCCGCTGGGCGAGACCGTGCGCGCGGAGGCGGCCCGGCTGCTGGAGCGCGTGGACGGCACCGTCGGCGTGGTCGTCGCCATGCAGCGCCGCGAGGAGGCCCGGCGCTGGCTCGACGGGCTCGGCGACCGTGTGGTGGCGCTCGGCAGCCTGGAGGCCAAGGGCCTGGAGTACGACGCGACGATCGTCGTCTCCCCTGCGGAGATCGCCGACGAGTCCCCGGCCGGCCTGCGGGTCCTGTACGTCGCCCTGACAAGGGCCACGCAGCAGCTCACGGTGGTCTCGGCGGACCGCGACGAGCCGGACGCGGCCGGGGTGCCGGATCTGCTGAGGGACTGAGAGGTGCTCGGGGGCGCTCGGAAAAACGGGTTGCGCCACGGGAATGGCCTTACCGGATCCGTTTGTTAGCCTTGGTGTGGCACCGGCCCGATCCAAGCCCCCGGGCCCAACCTTAGTCGCTTCGAGCGACCACTTGCCGCGAGGCGAGCATGGCGGGTCGGTGTCACTCAAGCGTTCGAGAGGTCCACGTCACGACTTGTGACGTGGACCTCTTTTCTTGTCCGGACGCTTCTCGTATGGTGGAAAAAACTTTCCGCCAGACGGCATACGCCGGTGAACAAAACGTCCGCAATCCGGGGCGGCTACCGCGTACTCAGGGGTAGGTGCGACGATCGGACGGCACGTTTAGCGACACGGTAAAAGCAGAGGAAGTCGGCCATGGCAACGGCGCCCAGCGTCTCCTACTCGATGACGATCCGGCTGGAGGTGCCCGCGAGCGGAACCGCCGTATCGCAGCTCACCACCGCTGTGGAGTCCTCCGGAGGCTCGGTGACCGGCCTCGACGTCACCGCGTCCGGTCACGAGAAGCTCCGTATCGACGTCACCATCGCGGCCTCCTCCACCGCGCACGCCGACGAGATCGTCGAGCAGCTGCGCGGCATCGAGGGCGTCACCCTGGGCAAGGTCTCCGACCGTACGTTCCTGATGCACCTCGGCGGCAAGATCGAGATGGCGTCGAAGCACCCCATCCGCAACCGTGACGACCTGTCCATGGTCTACACGCCCGGTGTGGCCCGCGTGTGCATGGCGATCGCCGAGAACCCCGAGGACGCCCGCCGCCTCACCATCAAGCGCAACTCCGTTGCGGTCGTGACGGACGGCTCGGCCGTCCTCGGTCTGGGCAACATCGGCCCGAAGGCCGCGCTGCCGGTGATGGAGGGCAAGGCGGCCCTGTTCAAGCGGTTCGCCGGCATCGACGCCTGGCCGATCTGCCTGGACACCCAGGACACCGACGCGATCGTCGAGATCGTCAAGGCCATCGCCCCGGGCTTCGCCGGCATCAACCTGGAGGACATCTCCGCCCCCCGCTGCTTCGAGATCGAGGCGCGGCTGCGCGAGGCCCTGGACATCCCCGTCTTCCACGACGACCAGCACGGCACCGCGATCGTCGTCCTCGCCGCCCTGACCAACGCCCTGCGGGTCACCGGCAAGGCCATCGAGAACATCCGCGTCGTGATGTCCGGCGCCGGCGCCGCAGGCACGGCCATCCTGAAGCTGCTGATCGCCGCCGGGGTGAAGAACGCCGTGGTGGCCGACATCCACGGCGTCGTGCACGCCGGCCGCGAGGACCTGGTCGACGCCGCCCCCGGCTCCGCGCTGCGCTGGATCGCCGACAACACCAACCCCGAGAACCTCACCGGCACCCTGAAGGAGGCCGTGCGCGGCGCGGACGTCTTCATCGGCGTCTCCGCCCCGAACGTCCTCGACGGCACGGACGTGTCCGCGATGGCCGAGGGCGCGATCGTGTTCGCGCTCGCGAACCCCGACCCCGAGGTGGACCCGGCAATCGCCCGCCAGACGGCGGCCGTTGTGGCCACCGGCCGCTCCGACTTCCCCAACCAGATCAACAACGTGCTGGTCTTCCCGGGCGTCTTCCGCGGCCTGCTCGACGCCCAGTCCCGCACCGTCAACACCGAGATGATGCTGGCCGCCGCCAAGGCCCTCGCCGACGTGGTGACCGAGGACGAGCTCAACCCGAACTACATCATCCCCAGCGTCTTCAACGACAAGGTCGCGGGCGCCGTCGCCGGCGCGGTGCGCGACGCGGCGAAGGCGGCGGGGGCGTCGGCCTCCTAGGGAAACCGGCCGCCGAGGGGGCTGTGAGGATCACCACGACCGGTTTGAACCGGCGCGTCGGGGCACCCGGAGATCCTGGTCGCCCTCTATGGTGGCGGCCGGGCCGTGGCGCTCTTCGTGTGACTCCCCGGGGTGTTCTCACGACTCCTGCGGGTGCCGGATTGGCATTACCGCCGCAGGTAGAGGCAGGATGCGTCCCTGGGCGCGAGGGTCCGACGAGGGGACCCGGGTCCGGGGACCCACCGAGGAACCTGGCAGCATCGGCTTGGCCGTGCCCGACATGCGGCTCCGCCGCGTGGCACGCCTCAACGGCAAGAAGAACACGGGAGTAACAACATGAACCGCAGTGAGCTGGTGGCCGCGCTGGCCGACCGCGCCGAGGTGACCCGCAAGGACGCCGACGCCGTGCTGGCCGCGTTCGCCGAGGTCGTCGGCGACATCGTCTCCAAGGGCGACGAGAAGGTCACCGTCCCCGGCTTCCTGACCTTCGAGCGCACCCACCGGGCCGCGCGCACCGCGCGCAACCCGCAGACCGGTGAGCCGATTCAGATTCCGGCGGGGTACAGCGTGAAGGTGTCGGCGGGCTCGAAGCTGAAGGAAGCCGCCAAGGGCAAGTAAGGGCGCGTAAGCGCCGTTCAGGTTCGGCGCCGTGGGCGACTGCCGGCAGTCTGTGGCTGATCGCGCAGTTCCCCGCGCCCCTTCAGGGCGCTTGCACATACGCCGATGGGGCGGTCACCCGTTGTGGGTGACCGCCCCATCGGCGTATGTGTGACGGCTTGTGCTGTCCCAGGGCCTTGCCGGGGAGTTCGGCCTTCGCGCCCAGCTCCATGAGCTTCTCCATGCCGTGTCTTCCCGGGGGACGACCCCCGGACCCCCGGCCGGGGCGGTGTCGCCGGGGCCGGGGCGGCGTGGTGGGCGGGGTCAGCCGAGGGCCTTGCCGGGGAGTTCGACCTTCGCGCCCAGCTCCATGAGCTTCTCCATGAAGTTCTCGTAGCCGCGGTTGATCAGGCCGATGCCGTGGACGCGGGAGGTGCCCTGGGCGGCGAGGGCGGCGATGAGGTAGGAGAAGCCGCCGCGCAGGTCGGGGATGACGAGGTCCGCGCCCTGGAGCTTCGTCGGGCCCGACACGACCGCCGAGTGGAGGAAGTTGCGCTGGCCGAAGCGGCAGTCGGAGCCGCCCAGGCACTCGCGGTAGAGCTGGATGTGCGCGCCCATCTGGTTGAGCGCGGAGGTGAAGCCCAGCCGGGACTCGTAGACCGTCTCGTGGACGATGGACAGGCCCGTCGCCTGGGTCAGCGCGACCACCAGCGGCTGCTGCCAGTCCGTCTGGAAGCCCGGGTGCACGTCCGTCTCCAGCGCGATGGACTTCAACTGCCCGCCGGGGTGCCAGAAGCGGATGCCCTCGTCGTCGATCTCGAAGGCGCCGCCGACCTTCCGGAAGGTGTTCAGGAACGTCATCATCGAGCGCTGCTGGGCGCCGCGGACGTAGACGTTGCCCTCGGTCGCCAGCGCCGCGGACGCCCAGGAGGCGGCCTCCAGGCGGTCGGGCAGGGCACGGTGGGTGTAGCCGCCGAGCTTGTCCACACCGGTGATGCGGATGGTCCGGTCGGTGTCCATCGCGATGATGGCGCCCATCTTCTGCAGGACGCAGATCAGGTCCTCGATCTCCGGCTCCACCGCCGCGTTGGACAGCACGGTGACGCCCTCCGCGAGGACCGCCGTCAGCAGCACCTGCTCGGTCGCGCCGACCGAGGGGTACGGCAGCCGGATCTTGGTGCCGCGCAGCCGCTGCGGGGCCTCCAGGTACTGGCCGTCCGCCCGCTTCTCGATCGTCGCGCCGAACTGCCGCAGCACGTCGAAGTGGAAGTCGATGGGCCGGCCGCCGATGTCGCAGCCGCCAAGCCCCGGGATGAACGCGTGCCCGAGCCGGTGCAGCAGCGGGCCGCAGAACAGGATCGGGATCCGCGAGGACCCGGCGTGGGCATCGATGTCAGCGACGTTGGCGCTCTCCACGCGCGTGGGGTCGAGCACCAGTTCGCCGGGCTCCTCGCCCGGACGGACCGTCACGCCGTGCAGTTGCAGCAGACCCCTTACGACCCGGACGTCACGGATGTCAGGGACGTTGCCCAGGCGGCTCGGTGCGCTGCCCAGCAGCGCGGCGACCATGGCCTTCGGTACGAGGTTCTTCGCACCGCGGACACGGATCTCGCCCTCCAGCGGGGTTCCGCCGTGGACAAGCAGTACGTCATCGACGTCGTTGACGGTCATGAATCTCGCGTTCCGTGGGGAGTGGGGCAGGGGCCAGAAGGGAAAGGGTAATCGCCCTCGACCCCCCTTCCGTAAGCCCGAGGAGGGCCCTGGGACGTCATGGGTCTGTCACAACACGGAGGGTTCTCCGCCGGGTACACGGGGTCACCGTCCCCGTCGTGCGCCGGGTGTGCTCCGGTCCGCCCTGAGCTGCGTTCACTCCCGTACCCCGTTGCCTCCCCACGCGGGAGCGAGATGCGGGATCATGTCTGGCATGACCGAGGTGTCCTCGCTCACAGGGCGGCTGCTCGTGGCCACTCCCGCCCTGGCGGACCCGAACTTCGACCGCGCGGTGGTGCTCCTCCTCGACCACGACGAGGAGGGTTCCCTCGGTGTCGTCCTCAACCGTCCGACGCCGGTGGACGTGGGCGACATCCTGGAGGGCTGGGCGGACCTGGCCGGCGAACCGGGTGTCGTCTTCCAGGGCGGTCCGGTGTCGCTGGACTCGGCCCTCGGTGTCGCCGTCGTCCCCGGCGGTACGGCCGCGGAGGCCGCGCCGCTGGGCTGGCGCCGGGTGCACGGCGCGATCGGGCTGGTCGACCTGGAGGCCCCGCCGGAGCTGCTCGCCTCCGTCCTCGGCTCGCTGCGCATCTTCGCCGGATACGCCGGCTGGGGCCCCGGCCAGCTGGAGGACGAACTGGTGGACGGCGCCTGGTACGTCGTGGAGTCGGAGCCCGGGGACGTCTCCTCCCCGGCCCCGGAGCGGCTCTGGCGCGAGGTGCTGCGCCGCCAGCGCAGCGAGCTGGCGATGGTGGCCACGTATCCGGACGACCCTTCGCTCAACTGATGCGTGCCGGCTTCAGTACCCTTGGCAGTTATGAGCACTCTTGAGCCCGAGCGCGGGACTGGTACGGGGACCCTCGTCGAGCCGACGCCGCAGACCTCCCACGGCGACGGTGACCACGAGCGCTTCGCCCACTACGTCCAGAAGGACAAGATCATGGCGAGCGCCCTCGACGGGACCCCCGTCGTGGCGCTGTGCGGCAAGGTGTGGGTGCCCGGCCGCGACCCGAAGAAGTACCCGGTGTGTCCCATGTGCAAGGAGATCTACGAGTCCATGGGTGCCGGCGGCGACGACAAGGGCAAGGGCGACAAGTAGTCCGTTCCTCCCTCCGTCGGTCCGATCCTTCCAGGGCCTCCGGGGTGCGCTTTGCGTGCCCTGGGGGCCTTTGTGCTGTCCGCGCGTTGCGCAGGGCGCTTCCGCCGGTCACGGAGTGGTTGAGACCTCTTGTGGCGCGGTTCACCCAGTCCCTAACCTCCGGTGTGTTGTGCACAGCGAAACCGCCATTGCATATTTTGCAACGCGCTCGGAGGAGCAACTCCATGAAGCTGTCCGCCCGCCTGGTCGCCGCCGCGGCCGTCCTCGCCACCGCCGCCTGCGCGCCCCAGACCTCCGGCACCTCCTCCTCCGACAAGGACGAGAAGACCGGCACCCTGCGCGTCTGGCTCTTCCAGGAGGTCAACAACAAGCCCAAGGAACAGGCCGTCGACTCCGTCCTCGCCGCGTTCGAGAAGGCGCACGAGGACACCGACGTCACCGTCGAGTACATCCCCGTCGAGACCCGCGCCCAGCGCATCAAGGCCGCCTTCAACGACCCGGAGTCCGCTCCCGACCTCATCGAGTACGGCAACACCGACACCGCCGGCTATGTGAAGGACGGCGGACTCGCCGACATCACCGAGGAGTTCGGGGCCTGGGACGAGGCCAAGGACACCGACCCGACCGCCAGGCAGTCGGTCACCGTCGACGGCAAGGTCTACGGAGCCCCGTACTTCGTCGGCGTCCGCGCGCTCTACTACCGCACCGACGTCTTCGACGAACTCGGCCTCGACGTCCCGAAGACCCAGGCCGAACTGATCTCCACCGCGAAGGAGATCCACACCGCCAGACCCGAGATGTACGGCATCGCGGTGGGCGGCGCCTACACCTACGGCGCGATGCCCTTCATCTGGGCCCACGGCGGCGAACTCGCCACCGGCAAGGAGGGCTCGTACGCCTCCGCCATCGACAGCGCCGAGTCCCGCGAGGGCATCGAGGCGTACACCTCCCTCTTCGGCGACGACAACTGCCCGGCCGCCAAGTGCGCCGGGATGGGCGGCAACGACACGGTGACCGCCTTCGCCTCGGGCAAGGCGGCCATGGCGATCGGCGGCGACTTCAGCCACGCGGCCGTCGAGGCCGGGAAGGCCAAGGGCAAGTACGCCGTCGTGCCGCTGCCGGGGGTGGAGGCCGGGTCCATCGCCCCCGCGTTCGCCGGCGGGAACAACCTCGGCGTGCTGAAGTCCACGTCGCACCGGACCCTCGCCGTCGACCTGATGAAGCGGCTCGCGTCGAAGGAGGCGCAGGGTGCGCTCTTCGAGGGCATGGGGTTCCTGCCCACCTTCTCCGACGTGCGGGAGCAGGTGGCCGCGAAGGAGGCCTTCGTGAAGCCGTTCGTGGAGACGCTGGGTGCGGAGACGAAGTTCGTGCCGGCTTCTCCGGCATGGGCGCGGATCGATTCGTCGTTGGTGCTGCCGACGATGTTCCAGGAGGTCGTGAGCGGTAAGAAGAGCGTGGGTGCGGCCTCGGCGGACGCGGCGAAGAAGATGAACGAGGCGTTCGGATCCGTCGGATGACGGTGCCCGACAGCTCGCGGGGCGCGGATCGTCTGCGGCTGCCGGTGGTCGGTGGCTTGTCGCGCCCACGCGGCGGTAGCCGCAAATCTGGTACAGCCCCGCGTCCCTTGCGGGGGCGTTCCACCGCGCCCTGGTTGTATCTGGCGCCGGCGTTGGTCGTTCTCGGGGGGCTGCTGGCCTACCCCGTCTACCAGCTCGGGTTGATTTCGCTCTTCCACTACACCCAGGCGCAGGTCAGTGGTGGTGAACCCACCACCTTCGAAGGGTTCGGGAACTATGCCGAGCTCTTTGCCGATGAGCAGTTCTGGCAGGTGCTGCTGGCCACCGTGGTGTTCGCGGGGGCCTGTGTGGTGTGCACGCTGGCTGTGGGGTGTGCGCTCGCCGTGCTGCTGACGCGGGTGCGGGCCGTGCCGCGGCTGGCGTTGATGCTGGCCGCGCTCGGCGCGTGGGCGACACCGGCGATCACCGGGTCCACGGTCTGGCTGTTCCTCTTCGACGCCGACTTCGGGCCGGTCAACCGGGTGCTGGGGCTCGGCGACCACTCGTGGACGTACGGGCGGTTCAGCGCCTTCTTCCTCGTCCTGCTCGAAGTGGTCTGGTGCTCCTTCCCGTTCGTGATGGTGACGGTCTACGCCGGGATCCGCGCCGTACCCTCCGAGGTGCTGGAGGCCGCCTCCCTGGACGGGGCCTCGCAGTGGCGGATCTGGCGCTCGGTGCTCGCACCGATGCTCCGGCCGATCCTGGTCGTCGTCACCATCCAGTCGGTCATCTGGGACTTCAAGGTCTTCACCCAGATCTACGTCATGACGGGCGGCGGGGGCATCGCCGGCCAGAACCTGGTCCTGAACGTCTACGCCTACCAGCAGGCGTTCGCGTCCTCGCAGTACAGCCTCGGCGCGGCGATCGGCGTGGTGATGCTGCTGATCCTGCTCGCCGTGACGCTGGTGTACCTGCGACTGCTGCGCCGCCAGGGGGAGGAACTGTGAGCCTTGTGAGCCGGGACGGGAAACCCCGGGTGAATCTTGTGCGCCGGTTCGTACGGCGTCCGGGGCGGCTGGCGGCCGAGTCGGCGGCGCTGCTGACCGCCGCCGTGGTGGCCTTCCCGCTGTACTGGATGGTGCTGAGCGCCTTCAAACCCGCCGGGGAGATCGAGTCGACCGAGCCGCGGCCCTGGACGCTCGCGCCCACGCTGGACTCGTTCCGGCGGGTGTTCGGGCAGCAGGAATTCGGCCGGTACTTCCTCAACAGCGTCGTCGTCGCTCTCGCCGTGGTGATCGCCTCCGCGCTGATCGCCTTTCTCGCCGCGACCGCCGTGACGCGATTCCGGTTCCGGCTGCGGACCACCTTGCTGATCATGTTTCTGGTGGCCCAGATGGTGCCCGTGGAGGCGCTGACCATCCCGTTGTTCTTCGTCATGCGGGACTTCGGGCAGTTGAACACGCTGTGGTCGCTGATCCTGCCGCACATCGCGTTCTCCCTGCCCTTCGCGATCTGGATGCTGCGGGGGTTCGTGAAGGCCGTTCCGGAGGCGCTGGAGGAGGCCGCCTGCATCGACGGGGCGAGCCGCGCCCGCTTTCTCTGGCAGATCCTTTTCCCGCTCGTCCTGCCGGGCCTGGTGGCCACCAGCGTGTTTTCGTTCATCTCCACCTGGAACGACTTCCTGTTCGCCAAGTCGTTCATCATCAGCGACATCTCGCAGTCGACCCTGCCGATGGCGCTGCTGGTCTTCTACAAACCCGACGATCCGGACTGGGGCGGGGTCATGGCGGCATCCACGGTGATGACGATTCCGGTACTGGTCTTCTTCGTACTCGTACAGCGACGTCTGGTCTCCGGACTGGGCGGCGCGGTAAAGGACTGATGTGGCTGACATCCCTGATACGGCTGACACGACCGACGTGACCTCATCGACGACGGACCTCGTCCCCGCGCCCCGGGCCGTGGAGGGGCCGATGCGCTGCGGTGTCGAACTGACCTCCGCCACCACGCTGTGGGCCGGGCCCGGTACGGAAACCACGGAACGCTGGCTGCGCTCCGCACTCGGACCCGCCCTGGGGCTGCCGCTGCGGCCGGGCCCCGAGGACGCCCGCGACAGCCTGCGGCTGCGCGTCGACGACGCGCTCGAACCCGAGGCCTACCGCCTCGCCGTCGTCACCGGCCGGGGCATCGAGATCACCGGCGGCAGCGCCGCCGGTGTCTTCTGGGGCGCCCAGACCCTGCGCCAGCTGCTCGGACCGGACGCCTTCCGCAAGGCGCCCGTGCGGCCCGGCATCACCCGTGGAATCCCGCACCAGATCGTCGACGACGCGCCCCGCTTCCGCTGGCGCGGACTGATGCTCGACGTGGCCCGGCACTTCATGCCCAAGGAAGGCGTGCTGCGCTATCTCGATCTGATGGCGGCGCACAAACTCAACGTCCTCCACTTTCATCTGACGGACGACCAGGGCTGGCGCATCGAGATCCAGCGGTATCCGAAGCTCACCGAGATCGGCTCCTGGCGGGCCCGGACGAAAATCGGACACCGCGCGTCACCGCTGTGGGACGACAGGCCGCACGGCGGTCACTACACCCGGGACGACATCCGCGAGATCGTCGCCTACGCCGCCGAGCGGCATATCAGCGTCGTCCCGGAAATCGACGTACCCGGCCACTCGCAGGCCGCCGTCGCCGCGTATCCGGAACTCGGCAACTCCGATGTCATCGACACCGCCTCCCTGACCGTCTGGGACACCTGGGGGATCAATCCGAACGTACTCGCCCCCACTGACAACACCCTGCGGTTCTACGAAGGGGTGCTCGAGGAAGTCCTGGAACTGTTCCCCGCGGACGCCGGCCCGTTCTCGCCGTTCGTGCACATCGGCGGCGACGAATGCCTCAAGGACCAGTGGTGCGCGTCGGACACCGCGCAGAAACAGATCGGCAACCTCGGACTGCCGGACGAGGACGCGCTCCAGTCCTGGTTCATCGGACACTTCGACAAGTGGCTCGCCGCGCGGGGGCGGCGGCTGATCGGCTGGGACGAGATCCTGGAGGGCGGCCTGGCACCGGGCGCCGCGGTGTCGTCCTGGCGCGGCTACTCCGGCGGGGTCGCCGCCGCCCGCGCGGGGCACGACGTGGTCATGTGCCCCCAGCAGTACGTGTACCTGGACTACCGTCAGGACGCGGGCCCCGACGAGCCGGTGCCGATCGGGTACGTGCGCACCCTGGAGGACGTCTACCGGTTCGAGCCCGTGCCGTCGGAGCTGACGGGCGAGGAGGCCGCGCGGGTGCTCGGCACCCAGGCCAACGTGTGGACCGAGGTGATGGAGGACCAGGGGCGTGTCGACTACCAGACGTTCCCCCGGCTCGCCGCGCTCTCCGAGGTCGCCTGGAGCGATCTGCCCGCCCCCGCCGACCGGGACTTCGCCGGCTTCGAACGGCGGATGACCGCCCACTACCGGCGCCTGGACGCCCTGGGGGTCGCCTACCGGCCGCCCACCGGACCGCTGCCCTGGCAGCGGCGTCCGGGAGTCCTGGGGCGCCCGATCGACGGCCCGCCGCCGCACCAGTAGCCCACCCGTTCCGGGTTCCCGGCGCGGGGCGGCCCGCCCGGCGCCGGGAACCCGAACGGGGTGCGCGCACCCGTTCGCCCCGTGTCGAACAGGTCATGCGAAACGGGTACAGAAGTCACCGAAGGGTGCCGATACGAAGCGCATCGGTGATGTGGGGCGAAATCGACCACGTCCGGGGTGAGGTGGGCGAATGCCTCCTAGCGGACCCCCGTCCTCGGCACCTGCCAAGATGTGCCAGAGTTGCCACGTCCGCCCTGTCAGGCCGTACCGTACGGCAGCACAGGTGGGACCAGGTGGGGCAGCGGGAAGGGGCAGCCGGACTTGAGCACGCACGCACCGCAGGCGGCGCAGGCCGTGACGCTGCCCACGACACTCGACGAGGCCGTGGCGGCCCTCACGGCGATGCCCGCCGCCGTGCCCGTCGCGGGCGGCACCGACCTGATGGCCGCCGTCAACTCCGGGCAGCTCAGGCCCGCCGCGCTGGTCGGCCTCGGCAGGATCAGCGAGATCCGCGGCTGGCAGTACCTGGACGGACACGCGCTGCTCGGCGCCGGTCTCACCCACGCGCGCATGGGCCGCCCCGACTTCGCCGCCCTCATCCCGGCGCTCGCCGCCTCCGCGCGCGCGGCCGGACCGCCGCACATCCGCAACGCGGGCACCCTGGGCGGCAACATCGCCTCCGCCGCCCCCACCGGGGACGCGCTGCCGGTGCTGGCCGCGCTGGAGGCGACGCTGATCATCGCGGGCCCGGGCGGAGTCCGCCGCGAACTCCCGGTGTCGCACCTGCTGGCCGGGATGGACCTGCTGCGTCCCGGTGAACTCATCGGCTACGTGCGCGTGCCGCTGCTGCACGCACCCCAGGTCTTCCTGAAGGCGACCGGCCGCACCGGCCCCGGCCGCGCGGCCGCCTCCGTCGCCCTGGTGCTCGACCCGGCCCGCCGCGGGGTGCGCTGCGCGGTGGGCGCCATAGCTCCGATGCCGCTGCGGCCCCTGGACGCCGAGCAGTGGGTCGCGCAGCTCATCGACTGGGACAACAACCGCGCGATCGTGCCCGAGGCACTGAACGCGTTCGGGGAGTACGTCGCCGCGGCCTGCATCCCCGACGCCGCCCCCGGCGAGGACGGCACCGTCCCACCGCTTCCGCCCGCGGTACTGCACCTGCGGCGCACCGTCGCCGCGCTGGCCCGACGAGCACTGGGGAGGGCGCTGTCGTGACCGACGACCAGCACGGACAGGGCACGCCCCCGGGCGGCAGCCGCTGGGACCCGCTGCCCCAGGGCGACTACGACGACGGCGCCACGGCCTTCGTGAATCTCCCCGAGGGCGGCATCGACGCCCTGCTGGACGCCATGGAGAGCCCGCTCGCCGCGCCCGGCCACGGCTATGTGCCGCCGCAGATCACGGTCGACCCGGCGATCACCGCGGGCACCGACCCGGCCGTCACCGGCTCCTGGGGAGTGCCCGGCGCGCCCGTCGACGGCGCCCAGTGGCACGACCCGCAGACCCCCGAGGCGGGTGCGGCACCGGGGGACCGGTTCACGTACGACCCCGGTGCGACCGGGCAGTGGACCTACGAGGAGCAGGTCCCGGAGAACCCGGCGCCGGGGTACGACGTCACCGGCCAGTGGTCGATCCCCGTGGCCGACGGCGACCTGCCGGACGAGTCGGGCGAGTTCACCACGTCCGCCCTGGTCGAGCAGTGGGGCGGCACCCCGCCGGCCACCCTGCCGGGCGGCGCCCCCGCCCCCTGGGCGCACACGGAGGCCATCGGACGCCCGTGGGGACCCGGCGTACCCGGCGTCCCGCAGGACGAGGACCAGGAGCCGCGGGGCGCCGAACACGCCCCCGCGCGGGACCGGCAGGAACCCGCCCCCCGGCCCCGCACCGACGGCCCCGCACCCCAGCAGCCGCCCGGCGCGGTCGCGTACGGCGGCCGGCCCCTGCCCGCCGCCGAACCACTCCCGTACGCCGAGCCCGGCAACCGGGACGAGGCTCCCGCCGGCCAGGACGTGTACGGCGGGACGCCGGCCCAGGGCACGCCCGTGCAGCCCGTCGGCGAGCACGTGCCGGGGCGGCCGGACGCCGACCCCGAGCACGCGCCGGGGCGGCCCGGAGCGGGCCCCGCAGGCCAGGACGTGTACGGCGGGACGCCGGCCCAGGGCACGCCCGTGCAGCCCGTCGGCGAGCACGCGCCGGGGCGGCCGGACGCCGACCCCGAGCACGCGCCGGGGCGGCCCGGAGCAGGTGCCGCTCAGGGGCGGCCGGATGCCGGCCCCGTGCCGGAGGCCCCGGGCATGTCCGCTCACGCCGCGGAGTTCCACGGCGAGCCCGGCGGCCAGGACGACGGTCCCGCGCCTCGGCAGCCGTCCGGGCACGCCGGGGCCCGGCCGACCGGTGTTCCTCAGCCGTTCGCCGCCGAGGGGTACGCGGAGCCGCAGTGGCAGTCCGAGGCGGAGGCCGCCGAGGGTGCCTCGGCCGGACTCCGGGAGCATCCCCACCCCGGCGGCCAGGACGCCCCGGTGCCCGCTTCCGGGGCCGGTGAGGCCGCCGAGGACACCCACGGGGCTCCCGAGGCCGCCGAGGGCCTGGCGGAGCCCTCCGGGGCCCCCGCCGAGCCCGCTCCGGACGCGGAACCGGCGACAGGACCCGCCGACGCCGGGTCCCCGGACACCGACACGGCACCCGGCGCCTCGGACACCCCGGACGCTCCGGACGACCGGGGCGAGCCGGTCGCACCGCACGACGACCACCCCCTCGCCTCCTACGTGCTCCGCGTCAACGGCACCGACCGGCCCGTCACCGACGCCTGGATCGGCGAGTCGCTGCTCTACGTGCTGCGCGAGCGGCTCGGCCTCGCCGGGGCCAAGGACGGCTGCTCCCAGGGCGAGTGCGGGGCCTGCAACGTGCAGGTCGACGGCCGGCTCGTGGCGTCCTGCCTGGTCCCGGCCGCCACCGCGGCCGGCAGCGAGGTCCGCACCGTCGAGGGCCTGGCGCAGGACGGCCGGCCCTCGGACGTGCAGCGGGCGCTCGCGCGGTGCGGCGCCGTGCAGTGCGGCTTCTGCGTGCCGGGCATGGCGATGACCGTGCACGACCTCCTGGAGGGCAACCCGGCGCCCACCGAGCTGGAGACCCGCCAGGCCCTGTGCGGCAACCTGTGCCGCTGCTCCGGCTACCGGGGCGTGGTGAACGCCGTCCAGGAGGTCGTCGCCGAACGCGAGGCGTACGCCGCGTCCGACGGCGACGACTCCGACGGCGAGGCGGAACCGCCCCGCATCCCGCACCAGGCGGGCCCCGGCGCCGGCGGCGTCAACCCCGCCGCGTTCGGCACCCCCGGACCCGATGAGCAGCCCCATGACCAGCCGTACGGCGAGGACGGAGGCCAGGCGTGACCGACGAAGCAGCCACCGCGCAGGCCGTACGGGCCGCGGAGGCCGCCCCCGAGCCGGAACCGCTCCCGCACGGGCTCGGCGTCTCCCTCCCGGCCGCCGACGCCCGCGCCAAGACCGAGGGCACCTTCCCGTACGCCGCCGACCTGTGGGCCGAGGGCCTGCTGTGGGCGGCCGTACTGCGCTCGCCGCACCCGCACGCGCGCATCGTGTCCATCGACACCACCCACGCGCGTGAGATGCCCGGCGTCCGCGCGGTGGTCACGCACGAGGACGTACCCGGCGACCCGCTGCACGGCCGCGGCACGGCCGACCGCCCGGTCTTCGCCTCCGAGGTCGTACGCCACCACGGCGAGCCCATCGCGGCCGTCGCCGCCGACCACCCCGACACCGCGCGGATGGCCGCCGCCGCCGTCATCGTCGAGTACGAGGTGCTCGACCCGGTGACCGACCCCGAGCAGGCGTTCGAGGCCGAGCCGCTGCACCCCGACGGCAACCTGATCCGGCACATCCCGCTGCGCCACGGCGACCCCGACGCGGCCGGCGACGTCGTCGTCGAGGGCCTGTACCGCATCGGCCGCCAGGACCCCGCCCCCATCGGTGCCGAGGCCGGTCTCGCCGTGCCCCGCCCGGACGGCGGCGTGGAGCTGTACCTGGCCTCCACCGACCCGCACGGCGACCGGGACACCGCCGCCGCCACGTTCGGCCTGGCACCCGATCAGGTGAAGGTCGTCGTCACCGGGGTGCCCGGCGCCACCGCCGACCGCGAGGACCGCAGCTTCCAGCTCCCGCTCGGCCTGCTGGCGCTGAAGACCGGCTTCCCGGTGAAACTCGCCGCCACGCGCGAGGAGTCCTTCCTCGGCCACACCCACCGCCACCCCACGCTGCTGCGCTACCGCCACCACGCCGACGCCGAGGGCAGGCTGGTGAAGGTCGAGGCGCAGATCCTGCTCGACGCGGGCGCCTACGCCGACACCTCCTCCGAGGCCCTCGCCGCCGCCGTCGCCTTCGCCTGCGGCCCGTACGTCGTGCCCAACGCCTTCATCGAGGGCTGGGCCGTACGCACCAACAACCCCCCCTCCGGCCATGTGCGCGGCGAGGGCGCCATGCAGGTGTGCGCCGCCTACGAGGCGCAGATGGACAAGCTGGCCAAGAAGCTCGGCGTCGACCCGGCGGAGCTGCGGCTGCGCAACGTGATGGCCACCGGCGACGTGCTGCCCACCGGCCAGACGGTGACCTGCCCGGCCCCGGTCGCGGAACTCCTGGAGGCGGTACGGGACTTCCCGCTGCCGCCGCTGCCCAAGGACACCCCCGAGGACGAGTGGCTGCTGCCCGGCGGCCCCGAGGGCGCGGGCGAGCCGGGCGCGGTGCGCCGGGGCGTGGGCTACGGCCTGGGCATGGTCCACATGCTCGGCGCGGAGGGCACGGACGAGGTGTCCACGGCCACCGTGCGGGTCCAGGGCGGCGTGGCGACGGTGCTGTGCGCGGCCGTGGAGAGCGGCCAGGGCTTCTCGACGCTGGCCCGGCAGATCGTCCAGGAGACCCTCGGCATCGACGAGGTGCACGTGGTGCCCGTCGACACCGACCAGCCCCCGGCCGGCCCCGGCTGCCGGGGCCGGCACACGTGGGTGTCGGGCGGCGCGGTGGAGCGCGCGGCGAAGATGGTCCGCACCCAGCTCCTCCAGCCCCTCGCGCACAAGTTCGGCATGTCCACCGAGCTGCTCCAGATCACCGACGGCAAGATCACCTCGTACGACGGCGTGCTCTCCACGACCGTGACCGAGGAGCTGCACGGCAAGGAGCTGTGGGCCACCGCCCAGTGCCGTCCGCACCCGACGGAGCCGCTGGACGCCTCCGGCCAGGGCGACGCCTTCGTCGGCATGGCCTTCTGCGCGATCCGCGCGGTGGTCGACGTCGACATCGAACTCGGCTCGGTACGGGTCGTGGAGCTGGCGGTCGCCCAGGACGTGGGCCGGGTGCTGAACCCGGCGCAGCTGGCCGCCCGGATCGAGGCGGGCGTGACCCAGGGCCTGGGCGCCGCGCTCACCGAGAACCTGCGCACGCCGCGCGGGCTGGTCCGCCACCCCGACCTGACCGGGTACGCCCTGCCGACGGCGCTGGACGCGCCGGACATCCACATCGTGAAGCTGGTCGAGGAGCGGGACGTGGTCGCGCCGTTCGGCGCGAAGGCGGTCAGCGCGGTGCCGGTGGTGACCTCGCCGGCGGCGATCGCCTCCGCCGTGCGGGCCGCCACGGGCCGCCCGGTGAACCGGCTGCCGATCCGGCCGCAGGCCGCGGTGGTGACGACCGGGGGCTGAGCGTCGGTCCGGGTGATTCCCGCGGGGAGGCAACGCGAACGGTTGCTCAGGCGTCCTGTGTGATGGGGGCGTCGCGTTCGCCGCCCTCGGTCCGGGGCGTTGTCAGTGGTGCCGCGTAGTGTTCCGAGCAGTGGGGGACGGCTGACGGGTCCGGAAGGACCAGGGCCGTCCTGCCCGGGGCGGGACGTTCGCGGGCCCGGGACCGAGCACACGTATCGCGGGGGAATCATGAGCACGACCGACACCGTTGTCGCGACGGCGATCACACTCACCGGCGCCGACCTCGATCCCTTCATCACGCACGCGTCCACGCGCGACTGGCTGACCGGTCCCGGACTGCCCGCCGACAGCGGCCTGTTCGGCTTCGCGGAGCTGGCGCGGCCCGGCGGCCCGCGCACGGTGGGCGACTCGACGGACGGCCCCGGCGACCGGCTCTCCGCGGAGCTGCGGGACCAGCTGGTCATCGGCGGGCTGCTGGGCCCGGCCGGTCCGGAGACGGAGTCGGTGCTGCTCGACGGGGCGACCGGCGAGGTGTCCACGACGTTCTTCTTCCACGACCGCCCCGACCTGATGGACCGCCGCCCGCTCGCCCCGTCCCTGCCGACGCTGGTGCGGTTCGCGGCGGCGACGGACGAGCTGGCGGGGCTGCGCGGCCAGTTCGCCGCCTACGCGGGCCGGTACGGCACCAAGGCGGTCGCGGAGGCCTCCCGGCAGCTGCTGGCGGTCTTCGAGGAGGGCACGGACGGCGAGCCGGCGCCGTTCTGGAAGATGGCCGCGCTGATCAGGCCGCTGGCCCTGGTGGCGGGCCCCGGCACGGCCTCGGGCCTCGCCCTGGACCTCCCCCTCCGCCTGCTGGACGACGAGTTCGGCCGGGGCGGAGTGGTCCGCTTCGAGGAGGTCGACTTCCCCGCGACGCTCACGCACGAGCCGACCCGCCGCTTCCTGCGCGAGACGGGTCTGCCGGAGGACGGCTTCCTCTTCCAGCTGGACACCGACCTGCCGCTGCGCACCCTCGCGGAGTACTACACCGACGAACGCGAACTCCCCGACGCCCACCTCCCCGCCCGCGCCGAGCACCTGATACGCCTGGGGTACCTGATCGAGGACAACAGCCTGGTCGTCGACGGCACCACGGGCGCGGTGCTCAACTGGAGCGAACCGGACGGTGTCCTCCACCCGCTGAACACGGACGTCTCCACCCTCGCCTTCACCCTCTGGCTGCTCCACCGCGAGCACGCCATCGACGAGGCGTCGGGCCACGCGCTGACCAGCGACACGTACGACCAACTGGCGTTGACCATGTTGCAGGTGTTGTCGTCCATCGACCCTACGGGTACGACGCCCGATGCGGACTGGCATTACTGGACGGAGCTGTTCCAGGACGAGGCAGGGGGTGTGTTGTAGAGCTCCGCTCGGGGCGGTCGTTGGCCGACTGCGGCGCCGTCGCGGTTGGTCGCGCCCGCGCGGCGGAGCCGCATATCCGATACAGCCCCGCGCCCCTTTGGGGCGCTGACGCGGATGGGCGGGGTGCTCTGGAGAGCACCCCGCCCTGTGTGGAGGCCGTGGCGGGAATTGAACCCGCGTACCTCGCTTTGCAGGCGAGTCCCTGGGCCACTCGGGCACACGGCCGTGTCGGGGGCGAAGCACCGTGCGGTGCCTCGCCGTTCCGAACCGGTGTGACGACCGTACGGCGGGCCGGAGACGGCGCTCAAGGGCATGCCGGGGGCCGCAATACGACTGCCACACGCCGTTCATGAACGGGCGGGCCCGGTCCTACGACCAAGGTCCCGGTGCCGGCCCCGACCCCCGACAGGGGTCAAACCGGGCCGTGGCCCTTACTCTGGCGGTCATGACCGCCCCGAACCCGCGTGACACCGATGTCACCGAGCCCGCCGCCGCCCCCTCCCCGGCCGCCGCCCCCGACGAGACCGTGCTGAGCGGCCCCTACCGGGCGCTGAGCATCGGTGTCGTCTCCGTGGTGCTGCTGATCGCCTTCGAGGCGACGGCGGTGGGCACGGCGATGCCGGTGGCGGCGCGGGAGCTGGACGGGGTGCCGCTGTACGCGTTCGCGTTCTCGGGGTACTTCACGACCAGCCTGTTCGGCATGGTGCTGTCCGGCCAGTGGTCCGACCGGCGTGGCCCGCTCGCGCCGCTGGCCTGGGGCATCGCCTCCTTCGCGGCCGGACTGCTGCTCGCCGGGACGGCCGGGGCGATGTGGCTGTTCATCCTGGGGCGGGCCGTGCAGGGACTCGGCGGCGGACTGGTGATCGTCGCGCTGTACGTCATCGTCGGGCGGGCCTACCCGGAGCGGCTGCGGCCGGCGATCATGGCGGCGTTCGCGGCGAGCTGGGTGGTGCCGTCGATCGTCGGCCCGCTGGCCTCCGGCGCGGTGACGGAGCACATCGGCTGGCGCTGGGTGTTCCTCGGCATCCCGGTTCTCGTGGTGTT
Organism: Streptomyces sp. NPDC059787; assembly: GCF_042732315.1. Taxonomy (NCBI): domain Bacteria; kingdom Bacillati; phylum Actinomycetota; class Actinomycetes; order Kitasatosporales; family Streptomycetaceae; genus Streptomyces; species Streptomyces sp. NPDC059787. The sequence goes on along the minus strand of NZ_JBHWHX010000050.1, from coordinate 4,451 downwards.
CCCGCTGGCGCTCGCGCTGCCGCAGATACGGCGCCTGGCGTCCGGCCCGGTGAACGGGGACGCGGACGCACCGGCCTCCTTCGACGGCCGCCGCATCCGCCTGGCCCTGGCGATCTCCCTCGGAGCGGGCCTGCTCCAGTACGCCGCCCAGGACCTGCGCTGGGTGTCGCTGCTGCCGGGCGCGCTGGGCGTCGCCCTGCTGGTCCCGGCCGTGCTCGGCCTGCTCCCGCGCGGCACCTACCGCGCGGCGCGCGGACTGCCCTCGGTCGTCCTCCTGCGCGGAGTCGCCGCCGGCTCCTTCATCGCGGCGGAGTCCTTCGTCCCGCTGATGCTGGTCACCCAGCGCGGCCTCAGCCCGACCCTCGCCGGCTTCTCCCTCGCGGCGGGCGGCGGAACCTGGGCGCTGGGCTCCTGGTTCCAGTCCCGGCCCCGCCTGGAGCCGTACCGGGAGCGCCTGATGGCCCTCGGCATGGTGCTGGTGGCGGCGGCGATCGCGGCGGCCCCCAGCGTGCTGGTCGAGGCCGTACCGGCCTGGACGGTCGCGGTCGCCTGGGCCTTCGGCTGCTTCGGCATGGGCCTGGTGATCTCCTCCACCAGCGTCCTGCTGCTCCAGCTCTCCGCCCCCGAGGAGGCCGGCACCAACTCCGCCGCCCTCCAGATCTCCGACGGCCTCTCCAACGTCATCCTGCTGGCCGCGGGAGGAGCCGCCTTCGCGGCCCTGGGCGGCGGCACGGTCAGCCACGCGGCGACGGAGGCCACCGGCTCCCACCCGGCCGCCTTCGCGGCGGTGTTCCTGCCGATGGCGGCGGTGGCGCTGGCGGGGGCGTGGGTGGCTACGCGGGTGCGGGAGCGTTGATCCGCAAACCGGTCGTCATCGGCTGATCGCAGAAAGTAGTCTTCCGTCATGTCCGAACTGGTTCTCCGCCTCGGCCCCGACGTGCACCGAGCTCTCCACGACCTCGCGGACGCGCAGGACCGCGCCCCGGAGGAGGTCGCGCGGGAAGCGCTGCGCCGCCACCTGCACGAAGAGGGCGGGCTGGTGCGTGCCGTTGCCGAGCGCATCGCGCGGGAGCACGCCGAGCTGCTGAGGAGGCTCGGCGAATGACCCGGCACCTCACCGTCGACGAGGTCACGGCCATCGCCGAGGTCGCCTTCGGCGGGCAGCCGCCCGAGACCCGGGCGCCGGGGCTGTTGGCCTCGGCCGTGCACCGCCCGCGCGCCCGGATGTTCGGCACCACGGCGTACGAGGACCTGCACGAGCAGGCCGCGGCGCTCCTCCACGCCATCGCGACGAACCACCCGTTCGTCGACGGCAACAAACGCACTGCCTGGTTGTCCACCGCCACCTTCCTCGCGGTGAACGGCGTCGACCTCGCCGGCGTGGACCAGGAAGCGGCGTACACGCTGGTCGTCGACGTGGCCTCCGGGAAGACGAGCGATGTGAGGGAGATCGCGGAGCGGCTGGGGCGGTTGTGATGTGGGTCCCACCCTCGGGTTGTGCGGCCCCGTAGCGGCGTCGACAGCTCCGGGCCATCGGTAGGGTGGCCCGGTTGTCATACGCAGACGTGCCGCCCGACCCACCCCGGAGATCGTGACTACCACCGCCAGCTCCGCGTCCCACTCGCACCACCTGTCCCCGGCCTTCCCCGGACGTGCCCCCTGGGGTACCGCCGGCAAGCTGCGCGCCTGGCAGCAGGGGGCGATGGAGAAGTACATCCAGGCGCAGCCCCGGGACTTCCTGGCGGTCGCCACGCCCGGCGCCGGCAAGACGACGTTCGCGCTGACGCTGGCGTCCTGGCTGCTGCACCACCACGTCGTGCAGCAGGTGACCGTCGTCGCGCCCACCGAGCACCTGAAGAAGCAGTGGGCCGAGGCCGCCGCGCGGATAGGCATCAAGCTCGACCCGGAGTACAGCGCGGGCCCGCTCGGCAAGGAGTACGACGGTGTCGCCGTGACGTACGCCGGTGTCGGCGTGCGCCCCATGCTGCACCGCAACCGCGTCGAGCAGCGCAAGACCCTGGTCATCCTCGACGAGATCCACCACGCCGGTGACTCCAAGTCCTGGGGCGAGGCCTGCCTGGAGGCGTTCGAGCCGGCCACGCGGCGGCTCGCGCTCACCGGTACGCCGTTCCGCTCCGACACCAACCCCATCCCCTTCGTGACGTACGAGGAGGGCGACGACGGCATCCGGCGCTCGTCCGCCGACTACACCTACGGGTACGGCTCCGCCCTCGCCGACAACGTCGTCCGTCCGGTCATCTTCATGTCGTACAGCGGCAACATGCGCTGGCGCACCAAGGCCGGCGACGAGATCGCCGCCCGCCTCGGCGAGCCCATGACCAAGGATGCCGTCAGCCAGGCCTGGCGCACCGCGCTGGACCCGCGCGGCGAGTGGATGCCGGCCGTGCTGCGCGCCGCCGACCAGCGCCTCACCGAGGTCCGCAAGGCCATCCCGGACGCCGGCGCCCTCGTCATCGCCGCCGACCAGGACTCCGCGCGGGCGTACGCCAAGCTGATCCGCGAGATCACCGGCAGCAAGGCCACCGTCGTCCTGTCCGACGACACCGGCGCGTCGAAGAACATCGACACGTTCAGCGCCGGCACCGACCGCTGGATGGTCGCCGTCCGCATGGTGTCCGAGGGCGTCGACGTCCCGCGCCTCGCGGTCGGCGTGTACGCCACCACCATCTCCACCCCGCTGTTCTTCGCCCAGGCCGTCGGCCGTTTCGTACGGTCCCGGCGGCGCGGCGAGACCGCGTCCGTCTTCCTGCCGACCATCCCGGACCTGCTCGGTTTCGCCAACGAGATGGAGCGCGAGCGCGACCACGTCCTCGACAAGCCCAAGAAGGAGGGCGAGGAGGACCCGTACGCCGAATCCGAGAAGGAGATGGAGGAGGCGAACCGGGAGCAGGACGAGGACACCGGCGAGCAGGACATGCTGCCCTTCGAGGCGCTGGAGTCCGACGCCGTCTTCGACCGGGTGATGTACAACGGCGCCGAGTTCGGCATGCAGGCCCACCCCGGCAGCGAGGAGGAGCAGGACTACCTCGGCATCCCCGGACTCCTCGAACCCGACCAGGTGCAGCTGCTGCTCCAGAAGCGGCAGGCCCGGCAGATCGCGCACAGCCGCAAGAAGCCGGACAGCGAGGCCGACCTGATCGAACTGCCCGCCGAGCGGCGGCCCGTGGTCTCCCACAAGGAGATGATGGAGCTGCGCAAGCGGCTCAACAACCTCGTCGGCGCGTACGTCCACCAGAGCGGCAAACCGCACGGCGTGATCCACACCGAGCTGCGCCGGACCTGCGGCGGCCCGCCCTCGGCGGAGGCCACGGCGGGACAGCTGCGCCAGCGGATCGAAAAGGTGCAGGAGTGGGCCACGCGCATGCGGTGACACTGCGTGTACGTATGAGGACAAACGGCACCACTTCCCTGTGAGAGTGCCCGGATTCTGGACGGAGCCTTCCGCTGACCGAACCGGCTCGCTACTGTCCCGCTACGCACACGCCCCGTGGCAGCGCCGCCGCGGAGCGCAGCCGTGAAGCGACTGTGCCCGGGTCACGGCCGGGCCGCCGGCCGATCGGCGGCCTCTGAAGCGCGTGACCGACGGGACTCGGTGACGCATCTGCCGCGAGGGGGCCGTCGACCTCACCACTAAGGAGTGGGCGTCGTGACCGCGGAGACCTCTCAGACGCTCGACAGGGGACTGCGTGTCCTCAAGCTGCTGGCCGATACGGACCACGGGCTGACCGTCACCGAGCTTTCCCACAAACTGGGCGTGAACCGGACTGTTGTCTACCGGTTGCTCGCCACGCTGGAGCAGCACGCTCTCGTACGCCGTGATCTGGGCGGACGGGCCCGGGTCGGGCTGGGTGTGCTGAGGCTGGGCCGACAGGTGCACCCACTGGTGCGGGAGGCGGCGATGCCGGCCCTGCGGTCGCTGGCGGAGGACATCGGCGCGACCGCGCACCTGACGCTGGTCGACGGCGCGGAGGCGTTGGCGGTGGCCGTGGTGGAGCCGTCGTGGACGGACTACCACGTGGCGTACCGGGCCGGCTTCCGGCATCCGCTGGACCGGGGGGCCGCGGGCAAGGCGATCCTCGCCGCCCGGCAGCGGGCGGCGGACGAGCCGGGGTACACGCTGACGCACGGGGAACTGGAGGCGGGCGCGTGCGGGGCGGCCGCGCCGCTGCTGGGGGTGACGGGGGTCGAGGGCAGCGTGGGCGTGGTGATGCTGGCGGAGGTCGTCCCGGAACGGGTCGGCACGCGGGTGATGGACGCGGCCCGGGAGGTCGCGGAGGCCTTGCGCTGAGCCTCCGCCTCTCGCGCCGCGTGCCTCCGCCCTCCGCGCCGCGTGCCCGTGCCTCCGCCCTCCGCGCCGCGTGCCCGTGCCTCCGCCCTCCGCGCCGCGTGCCCGTGCCTCCGCCCTCCGCGCCGCGTGCCCGTGCCTCCGC
>NZ_JBHWHX010000049.1:0-46008 GCF_042732315.1 Streptomyces sp. NPDC059787 | reverse complement strand
CGCCGTACGAGATGTACGGCGCCCGCGGTCCTGTACCGCTGTGCGTTTGTGGCCTCGCCCAGGTCCCCGGCGGGATCAAGCCGACTTTCGGCTGTCCCTGGGGTGAACCGCGATGTTCATCGCACCGGAGCGCAGAACGGCGAGACGCTCCTCGAGGACCTCTTCGAGTTCCTCTCGGGTGCGCCGCTCCATCAGCATGTCCCAATGCGTACGCGCGGGCTTGGCCTTCTTCTCCTCGGGGCCGTCGCCGTCCACCAGGAGTGCCTGGGCACCGCAGACCTTGCACTCCCACTCCGGCGGGATCTCCGCCTCGACCGAGAAGGGCATCTCGAAGCGGTGCCCCTTCTCGCATGCGTACTCCACGGCCTGGCGCGGGGCCAGGTCGATGCCGCGGTCCGTCTCGTAGCTGGTCACCACGAGGCGCGTGCCGCGAAGAGCTCGCTCACTCATGAATCGTGCCTCCCGGGCTTGTCGCCCACAGGACAGGTGTCGCTGTCGTCGTCATCCGGTCAACGTCCGGGCGGCGGTAAAGATTCCCGTCCGGAGTTCCGATCCGGGTCATGCGTCGCCGTCGTAGCCGCAGCCTTGTCAACCAGTGCAGTACCCCCCGACGTCCGGTTTGTCACACCTATAAGGAGATGCGACTCAGCGTTCGGCATCTTTGACGCGCAGTAACGGTACGCCTGGCAGGCCAAACGCGTACACTACAGCCCTTTCGCGCCCAACGCTAAATCCGTTCGGGGACCGGGTTGCCCGCTTCGGTGATCGCCCGCCGCACCGGCACCCGCGCGAGCAGCACGAATCCCAGGACGAAGAAGCCCACCAGGGAGATGATCGCGTCCCGGTAGCTGCCCGTCAGCTGGTAGGTGAGGCCGAACAGCAGCGGCCCGAGCCAGCTCGTCCCGCGGTCGCTCACCTCGTACGCGGAGAAGTACTCGGCCTCCTTGCCGGGCGGTACGAGATGGGAGAAGAGCGAGCGGGACAGCGCCTGGCTGCCGCCGAGGACCAGGCCGATTCCGGCCGCCAGCACGAAGAACCACACGGGGGCCCCGGCAGGCAGGAAGTACCCGGCGGCCAGGGTCAGGGTCCAGGCGACCAGGGAGCCGAGGATCGCGCGCTTCGCGCCGTACCGCCGGGCCAGCCGGCCCAGCGCCAGCGCACCCGCCACCGCCAGCACCTGGACCAGCAGCACGGCCACGATGAGCGTCGACTGTCCGAGCCCCAGCTCCTTCGAGCCGTACACCGAGGCCTGGGTGATCACCGTCTGGATGCCGTCGTTGTAGACCAGGTACGCCAGCAGGAACGCCAGCGTCAGCGGGTGCCGGCGCATGTCGCGGACGGTCGCCGCGAGCTGCCGGAAGCCCGGCAGGGCAGCCTCCCGCGCGGGAGCACGGCGGTCGCGCAGCCGGCGCAGCGGCACCAGCGCGAAGGCGCCCCACCACAGACCGGCCGACGCCAGACAGATGCGCACCGCCATGCCCTCGGAGACGCCGAAGCTCTCGTGACCGGTGTAGAGGACGAGGTTCAGAACGAGGACCAGGGACCCGGCCGCGTAGCCGAAGGCCCACCCGCGCGAGGAGACCGCGTCGCGCTCCTCGGGCGGGGCGATCTGCGGCAGGTAGGAGTTGTAGAGCATCATCGCGACCGACTGCGCCGCGTTCGCCACCACCAGCAGCAGACCGCCGAGCAGATAGCGCTCGCTGCCCAGGAAGAACATGCCCGTCGTCGCCGCGGCCCCGGTGTACGCGGCGGCCGCGAGCAGCGGCTTCTTGCGGCCGGTGCGGTCGGCGGCGGCACCCACCAGCGGCATCACCAGTACGGCCACGATCACCGACAGGGAGACCGCGTAGGCGAAGAAGGAGCCCGCGCGCACCGGTATGCCCAGCGGGTGGACGAACCCGTCCGCGTCCGCCGCGGCCTCGGCGACCGACGTCAGATAGGGGCCGAGGAACACGGTGAGCACGCTCGTGGAGTACACGGAGCACGCCCAGTCGTAGAAGTACCAGCCGCGCTGCTCGCGCCGCCGGCCGGCGGCCGCGTCCCCCGCCGCTGACCGCACGGTGTCGGTGTCCACCCGTGCCCTCGCTTCCCCGTGAGCGCGCGGAGGCGGTCGGGCGCGGGGCCTCAGACCCAGACGCCGCGGTCCTCCATGACCTTGCGCAGTGTGTCGATGTGATCGGTCATGATGCCATCCACCCCGAGGTCCAGGAGCCGGTGCATCCGCTCCGCCTCGTTGACCGTCCACACGTGCACCTGAAGCCCGTACGCGTGGGCGGCCCGTACGAACCGGTGGTCGACCACCTGGATGCCCGACTGCTGTTCGGGGACCTGGGCGGCGACGGCCGACCGGCGCACCGAGGCCGGCAGTCCCCAGGACCGCAGCCGCAGGTTCAGCACGCCCCGGGTGCCGTAGGAGGTGGCCAGCCGAGGGCCGGCCAGCCGCTGGGCGCGCACCACGCGGGCCTCGGAGAACGAGCCGAGGCAGATCCGGTCCCAGGAGTCGGTGCGCCCGATGAGGTCCAGCAACGGCAGGAGGGCTGCTTCGGCCTTCACGTCGACGTTCCAGCGCACCTCGGGGAAGGTCTCCAGGAGCTCCTCGAACAGGGGAACCGGTTCCGCACCCGCCACGCGCGCGTGCGCCACGTCCCGCCACGGCAGATCGGCGATCCGGCCCGCGCCGTCCGTCACCCGGTCGAGGGTCGCGTCGTGGAAGGCGACGAGCCGGCCGTCGCGCGTGGCGTGGACGTCGGTCTCGATGTACCGGTAGCCCGCCTCGACGGCGCACCGGAACTGCCGGACGGTGTTCTCCAGGCCGTCCGCCGCCCCGCCCCGGTGGGCGAAGGCGATCGGACCGGAACGGTCGAGGTAGGGGTGGCGTATCCGCGGGGTCACGGACGCAGTATCGCGCGCCGTGGTCGACCGGCGGCAACGACCGTGCTGCCGTCGGATGTCGAGGGGACGGCGAAGGCGCGCAGGAACAGCTGGGCGAGCGGGCCGATCGTCACCGCGTACAGCAGGGTGCCGACGCCCACCGTGCCGCCGAGGAGGAAGCCCGTGACGACCACGGTGATCTCGATGGCGGTGCGGACCAGGCGGACCGACACCCCGGTGCGCCGGTTCAGTCCCGTCATCAGTCCGTCGCGCGGGCCCGGGCCGAAGCGCGCCGCGATGTACAGTCCGGTCGCCGCGCCGTTGAGCACGATGCCCGCCGCCATCAGCGGCACGCGTACGGCCATGGCGTGCGCGTCGGGGACCAGGGCCAGGGTCGCGTCCATCGCCGCGCCGATCACCAGCACGTTGGAGACGGTGCCCAGTCCCGGCCGCTGACGCAGCGGGATCCACAGCAGCAGCACCGCCGCGCCCACGAGGGTCAGCACCACGCCCATCGACAGCCCCGTCCGCTCGGACAGGCCTTGGTGCAGCACGTTCCACGGTTCGAGGCCGAGCCCCGACCGCACCAGCAGTGCCGAACTCGCGCCGTACAGCGCCAGCCCCGCGTACAGCTGGAACAGCCGCCGCGCGAGATGCCCGTGCCGGGAGGAGTACCTGGCCAAAACGTGCCCCCTGTGGTGGAAGTGGACCGATGCGTGACACCCTGTGGCTTGGTCGATGATGTCATCCATGGCCAATCCGGGGAAGGTGGACTGATTATCATGGTGCAGTGGACCTCCGCAGTGGGGGCGGCGCAGCTCGCCCGGCTGCTCAACTCCCAGCAGGACCGCCCGGCCGGTCCCGGGACCCGCCGTCCGCCCGCCTACCGCGCGCTCGCCGACGGCATCCGCCTGCTGGTGCTGGAAGGGCGCGTACCGGTGGCCGCGCGGCTGCCCGCCGAACGGGAACTGGCCCTCGCCCTCTCCGTCAGCCGCACCACCGTCGCCGCCGCCTACGAGGCGCTGCGCACCGAGGGGTTCCTGGAGTCACGGCGCGGCGCGGGCAGCTGGACCGCGGTCCCGGCCGGCAATCCGGTGCCCGCGCGGGGACTCGAACCGCTGCCGCCCGAGACCCTCGGCTCGATGATCGACCTCGGCTGTGCCGCGCTGCCCGCGCCCGAGCCCTGGCTCACCCGGGCCGTCCAGGGCGCGCTGGAGGAGCTTCCGCCGTACGCGCACACCCATGGCGACTATCCCGCCGGGCTGCCCGCGCTGCGCTCGATGATCGCGGACCGCTACACCGCGCGGGGCATCCCGACCATGCCCGAGCAGATCATGGTGACGACCGGCGCCATGGGTGCCATCGACGCCATCTGCCACCTCTTCGGGGGCCGCGGCGAGCGCATCGCCGTCGAGTCGCCGTCCTACGCCAACATCCTCCAGCTGATGCGGGAGGCCGGCGCCCGGCTCGTCCCCGTCGCCATGGCCGAGGGCCTGACCGGCTGGGACCTGGACCGCTGGCGCCAGGTGCTGCGCGAGGCGGCACCCCGGATCGCGTATGTCGTCGCCGACTTCCACAACCCGACCGGCGCGCTCGCCGACGAGGACCAGCGACGCCGCCTGGTGGACGCGGCGCGTTCCGCGGGCACGGTGCTGGTCGCCGACGAGACGATGAGCGAGCTGTGGCTCGACCCGGACGTGGAGATGCCGCGCCCGGTGTGCGCCTTCGACCCGGCCGGGTCCACGGTGATCACGGTCGGCTCGGCGAGCAAGGCCTTCTGGGCCGGGATGCGCATCGGCTGGGTGCGCGCGGCGCCCGACGTCATCCGCAGCCTCGTCGCCGCACGCGCGTACGCCGATCTGGGCACGCCCGTACTGGAACAGCTCGCCGTGAACTGGCTGTTCGGCACCGGTGGCTGGGAACAGGCGGTGGAGGTACGGCGTGCCCAGGCCCGGCAGAACCGGGACGAGCTGGTGACCGCGGTACGGCGGGAGCTGCCCGACTGGGAGTTCGAGGTACCGCGCGGCGGCCTCACCCTGTGGGTGCGCACCGGCGGCCTCTCGGGCTCCCGACTCGCCGAGGCGGGCGAACGGGTGGGCGTCCGGGTCCCGTCCGGCCCCCGCTTCGGCGTCGACGGGGCCTTCGAGGGCTACGTACGCCTCCCCTTCACGGTGGGCGGCGCGGTGGCGGAGGAGGCGGCGGTACGCCTCTCCGCGGCAGCCCGAATCGTCGAAACGGGCGGCACATCCGGCACGGAGACCCCCCGCACGTTCGTGGCGTGACCGGGGTGCCGGTGCCGATTCGACCGCGGGCGGTCGTGCGGAGAGGCAACGGTGCCCCGCGACTGCGGGCAATCGTGCCTCCCCCGGTGCCTTGAAGGCCTGGGAGGTACTCCGGGGCGGCACGGGCGGGCGCAGCGGCACGCGCCGCACGGCCCTCCGGCAACGCCTCGTCCGGCAACCCGCTAGGAGGACGATTCCGCGACCGCCGTCTCCTCGGGCGCAGGCTCCTCGACACCCGTGTCAGCGGCGGCCTTCTCCACCGACGCCTTGTCGAGGCGCACGGCCTCCAGCCGCTCCGGCTCCTCATCCGCAGGCGTCGTCCGCGGCGGCAGCAGATCCAGCACCGCCTGCCGCTCCGCCTCACTGGTCGCGTCGTCGTACGGATCCGGCGTCGCCGGAACCTGAAGACGGTGGACCGGCCCCGAGCCCAGCCGGGCGTAGCCACGCCCCGGCGGCACCTGGTCGACCGGCGTGGTGTGCGGCGGCGCCCCCAGAACGGCCCTCAGCTCCTTTGCCGTCGCGGGCCCGAGGACGACACGCGCGCGCGTGTGCTGCCGTACCGGATCGCTGAGGCCCTCCAGACCGTCGAGCTGCTCGGCGACGACCACGGTGACGTTCGCCGGGCGGCCGTGCCGCAGCGGAATCTGGAGCAGCGACTGGGGATCCTCGCGGCCGTCCGCGGCGGCCAGGTGCGTGAACGCGCTCGGCCGGTCCAGCAGCAGCCACAGGGGACGCCTGGTGTCCTCGGGCGGCGGGTCGCCCGCCTGGTGCGCGCGGTTGGCCGCGATCAGCCGGCGCTCCGTCTCGTGCGCGGCCCACTCCAGGCTGGTCAGCGCCCCCGTCAGCCCGCACTCCACGGCGAGCACGCCGTCCCGGCCGGTCAGGCAGGCGTACTCGCCGGTACCACCGCCGTCGACGATCACCACGTCGCCGTGGTGCAGGGCCTGCAGGGCGATCGAGCGCAGCAGTGTCGAGGTGCCGCTGCCCGGCTGGCCGGTCACGAGCAGATGGGGCTCGGTGGAACGGATGCCGGTGCGCCAGACGACGGGCGGGACATCGCGCCGCTCCTCGCCGTGGACGCCGTGGGTGAGCGGCAGCGTCCGCTGCACCCCGGTGGGATCGGTGAAGCCGAGGACCGTCTCGCCGGGGGCCGTGACGAAGGGCTGGGCGGCGATGTCGGTGGGCAGGGGCGCGAGGACGCGGACCGTGAGCTGGTTGGCCTCCTCGTCCCATGCGAAGTGGTATTCGCGGCCACGCCCGGATTTCGCGCCGAGCAGATGCTCGATCCGCGCCCGGGACTCCGGCTCGCCGTCGGTGAAGTAGGCGGGGTAGCCGATCACCAGGTGCGCGATCCGGCCGGTGGAGTCGAACGCGTACTCGGAGAAGACCTTCCCCCAGTCGCCGCCGTGGGCATAGAGCGGTTCGGGGTCCTCGGCGGCGGAGAAGTACGGCACCAGGGCCTCGTAGAGCGACTTCAGGCGCTGGACCTGTGACGCGTCGGGGCCGGCGGGAGCCGAGGGGGCGCGGTCCCGGCCCTGCCAGGCCGCCGCCGCCATCAGGGTGATGACGGCGAGCAGGGGGCCGTACGGCGCGAGAGCCACGACCAGCAGGACCGACGCCACCAGGAAGATCAGCGCGCCGCGCCGGTCCTTGGGCGTGTCGGCCCATCTGCGCCGCCCGGCCGAGGCCATTCGACGCAGACCGCGCGTGATGGTGATCAGCGGGTGGAGGACGTCCGTGGCGCCGTCGGCCGCCGTCCTGGCCAGCTCCCGGCTCCGGGCGAGCTGTGCGCCGCCGTTGCTCAGGATGCGGGGGAGTGGGCGCCGGGCCACTGCTGTCTCCAGAGGGTGCGTACGGGCGGGCGGTGCTGCGGGGTCGGGCGGATCAGAATTTGAATCCGCCCAGGAGGCCGGCCAGGCTTTCGCCGCCCGCCTTGATGCTGGGTGCGATGGCCGTGCTGGCCAGATAGAAGCCGAAGAGCATCGCCACCAGGGCGTGTGATGCCTTCAGTCCGTCCTTGCGGAAGAAGATGAAGACGACGACGCCGAGCAGCACCACGCACGAGATCGAGATGATCATGTGAGTTCTCCTGGTTCGCGAGGGAAAGTCACCATGAGTACTTCCAGGATCACAGAATGTATCCATACGATAAAAGGTGCAACTGGGTCGATTCTCGGCTTTTGGGCCGGATGGGTCTGCCGTGATCATTGCCCCGGGCGCGACGGCTCATGTGCCCGGTGAGCCAGTACCCTGGCGATTCACCCGTACGGCTCTGCACCGCTCGCAGACGTACGTCCTGTCCCCGATGCGTGAAGCATGTGCAGTGAGAGGCGGTCCGGCGATGACTGAAGCCCCCGACCCCGAGGTCGTGGAGCTGGCGACCAAGATCTTCGACCTGGCCCGGCGCGGCCGGACCGAGGAGCTCGTGGCCTACGTCGACGCGGGCGTGCCGGCCGACCTCACCAACGACCGGGGCGACTCTCTCGTGATGCTCGCCGCGTACCACGGTCACGCCGAGGCGGTGCGCGCGCTGCTGGAGCGCGGCGCCGACGCCGACCGCGTCAACGACCGGGGCCAGACACCACTCGCGGGAGCGGTCTTCAAGGGCGAGACCGAGGTGATCCAGGCCCTTCTGAAGGGCGGCGCGGACCCGTCAGCGGGCACCCCCTCGGCCGTCGACACGGCCCGGATGTTCGGTCGTACGGAACTGCTCGACCTGTTCGGCGAGCGCTGAACAAGCCGCTCTGACCAGCGACGACACGGAAAACGGGGGAGGCGGTACAGGGCCGCCGAAATTTCGGTCGCGGTAGATGTGACCGCCGGGTCATCATGACGACGTGATTCACGGACGCGATGGCTGGGCAGGTGTTGCCGCACCGCGCGGGCCGTGATGCGGTCCGCATGGGCCACCGACGAGAGGCAGAGAGAGATGGTCTACAGCAAGCAGGAAACGGCGGGCGCCCCGACGTGTTGTCACGCGGCCAGGTAATGCACGTCCCCGGTTGCGTCGACGCTTGATGTGAGGCTGTTTCCCATGTTCGATCCGGTCATAGCGCCCAGCGGTACGCTGCTCGGCCTGCTCCAGCGGGGCCGTGGCGACGGCACGCTGCACGCGCTCACCGCCCCGCGCTCCGAAGCGCTCACGGCGCTGAACCACTGTGTGCTGCGCGACCCGCGCCACGACTGGCAGGTGGAGAACCGCTCCCTCTACTACGCCCGCCTCTACCTCGATCTGCACGGCGAACTGGACGCGATCGAGGCCCACCTCTTCGACCCCGAGGACGTCCTCGACACCGACGAGTCCCGCACCGGACTCGCCCTCGCGGTCCTCGGGCACCTCGCCTCCTACGGCAGGCGGGACGCCCTCGACCTGCTGCGCAGGTACGCCGCCCACGGCACCAACTGGGCCTGGGCCCTGGACGAGCTGGCCCTCCGGGACGACGACGCGGGCCTGCGCGCCCTGGCCGCCCCGGTCCTCGCGCGGTTCACCACCGACGCCGAGGGCGAGGCGGAACTCGCCGCCACCGTCCGCGACGCCTTCGAACCACGGCCCTGGCGATTGTGGGCCGACGACCCCCGCGAGGCCGTCGCCACGCGCGTGCGCGCCGCCCAGGAGGCCGGGTCCTTCGACCGCTGGCAGCGGCAGATGCGCCCCACCGGGCCCCGGCCCGGCTGGAGCGTGCAGGCAGTGTTCGAGTGGGCCCAGCAGGGCGTCGAGCGCGGTGCCGCGCTTCATGTCCCGGCCGCCCGCTGCCTCACCGCCGTGGCGGGCCCCGAGGACCGGCCCGAGATCGTCCGGGCCGCCCAGGACGGCACCGAGGGAGCCCGGTGCACCGCCCTGCGGTATCTCGCCGACGGCAACGATCCCGACGCCCTCGGCCTGATCGAGGGCGCCGTGACCACCGGCTCGACGGCCGTCGTGGAGGCCGCCGTCGACGCCTTCGAACGCATGCGCAGTCTCGCCGCCGTCGACCGGGCGCGCGGCTGGGCCCGCCGGCCCGACCCGCTCGGCGCCGCCGCCGGCCGGGTCCTCGCCTGCCGGGGCGGTGTCCAGGACCGGGACCTGGTCCTCGCGGCGCTGCGGGAGGCGGTACGGGGCGAGGGCCCCGACGCGCCCACCCTGTGGACCCTCGTCGACGGCGCCGGACGCCTCGGCATCGCCTGCGCCGCCCCCGTGCTCCGCCACATCTACCGCGAGACCGCCTCGTCCCACCTGCGGGGCCGCGCCGCCCGTGCCCTCGCCGCGACCGACCCCTCCTACGGCACCGGCTTCGCCGTCGAGTGCCTGTGGGACTGCGAGGAGTCCACCCGCGAGGTCGCCGCCCGGCACGCCGAGACCGGGGACACCCGGGTCGTCGAACGCCTGCGCAGGCTCGCCGCGGACCCGGCCGAGGAGGCCGAGGTGCAGACCGCCGTACGCAGCAGGATCGGTCCCGAGGAGACCGCCGTGTGATCCCTTCCGCCCGCGCGGTGTGAACGACGGGTGACCCGTGGGTCAGGTGTGCGTGGATGCCGCCTGACCTGCGCGGGTGAGGGAGGCAACGCTCACGGCGCGTCCCCCCGCGAGGAAAGATCCACGTTGACGTGACCACGTCCGGCGCGGCGACAACACCGGTATGCGTGTCGTCCTCGTCACCGAGTCCTTTCCCCCGATGTGAACGGCGTGGCCCACTGCGCGCTCCCAGACCGCCCGACACCTCGTCGACCGTGGCCACACCCCCTCGTCGTCGCCCCTGCCGTCGCGGGCGACGCACCCGGCGACGGGGCGCCCTGCCCCGTCGTCCGCGTCCCCTCCCTCCCGCTCCCCGGCTGTCCCCAGGTCCGCGTCGCCCTCCCCAGCCGGCGCCTGGCCGCCGCGATCGCCGGGCACCGGGCCGACGTCGTCCATCCGGCCGGCCCCTTCGTCCTCGGCGTGCGCGGCATGGCGGCCGCTGCCCGCCTGGGCCTGCCCACCGTCGCCGTCCATCCGGCCGGCCCCTTCGTCCTCGGCGTGTGCGGCATGGCGGCCGCTGCCCGCCTGGGCCTGCCCACCGTCGCCGTCCATCCAGACCGACCTCGCCGGATACGCCCGTACGCACATGGGTGCCGGCGAGGCGGCCGACTGGCGGCGCATCCGCTCCGTGCACACGGCCGCCGACGTCACCCTGGCCCCGTCCGGCGCCGCCCTGCGCGACCTGGAAGCACACGGCGTGCCCCGGGTCAGGCTGTGGCCGCGCGGTGTGGGCACCGTCCGCTTCCGGCCCGGCCTCCGCGACGAGGCACTGCGCCGCACCCTCGCCCCGAACGGCGAGCTCGTCGTCGGCTACGTCGGCCGCCTCGCCCCGGAGAAGCGGGTCGAGCTGCTGGCCGGGGTCTGCGCGCTGCCCGGAGTGCGGCTCGTGGTGGCCGGCACCGGCTGGCCAGCCCGGCGGTGCACCGACCTCCTGCCGCAGCTGATCTCGCTGGCCGCCGACGAGATACGCCACCACGCGCGGGGCACCGGCGTCCGCCTCGACCCGCGTGCCTCCGCCGCCGTCTCGGCAGCCCTGGCCGCACTGCCGACGGGGGAACGACGCCAGGGCGCCGCCCGGCCTGTCCGGACACGGGGCGTACCTGCCCTCCCGCGCGAGGGAGAGCCATGACGCCGACGCCCCCTGCCCGGCGCGACCCGGGTGTCATCCGCCGGGGAGGCGTCGACGGGGCCGTACGGCGACGAAGCGGACCGGGGTGCCGGGGGGTGCCTGGGCGGCGGCCGGGAGGTCGGCCGGGTGGACGACCGCGACCACCGGGTAGCCCCCGGTGGTCGGATGGTCGGCCAGGAAGACCACCGGCGTCCCGTCGGGCGGCACCTGCACCGCGCCCAGCACCATGCCCTCGCTGGGGAGTTCGTCCTGCCTCGCCCGTTCCAGGGCCGGTCCGGTCGTGCGCAGCCCGATGCGGTTGCTCGCCGGCGACACGTGGTACGTGCGGGACGTGAGGAGCCGTACCGCGGCCGGGGTGAACCAGTCGTCGCGCGGGCCCGGCGTCACCCGCAGCACGAGCTCGTCGGGGGGCGCCGGCTGCGGGGCCGCGTCCACGCGCGCGTGGGGCTCCCCAGGCGTTCCCAGGGGGAGCACGGCACCGTCCGTGAGGGGCGCCGGGCCGAGACCGGAGAGCAGGTCGGTGGAGCGACTGCCGAGCACCGGTTCGACGGCGATCCCACCGGAGACGGCCACGTAGGCGCGTACACCGGAGACCGCCGCACCGACGTCCAGCACGGAACCGGCACGCACGCGGACCGGCGCGCCCCAGGCGGCCGGCCGGCCGTCCACGGTGATCGGGCAGGGGGCCCCGGTGACCGCCACGGTGACCGTCGAACGGGGCCGCAGGGAGCAGCCGTTGAGGGTCGTCTCCAGGACGGCCGCGTCCGGCGGATTGCCGGCCAGCCGGTTGGCGAGCGCAGCCGCGGGCCCGTCCAGTGCCCCGGAACGGGGGACGCCGAGATGGGCGTGCCCAGGACGGCCCCGGTCCTGCACGGTGGTGAGGGCTCCCGCGCGGACGACGGCGAGCGCACGGTCCGTCATGCCGCGGCCCCCCTCACCGGGACGAAACGCACCCGCGTGCCGGGGGAGAGCAGCGCCGCCGGCACGCGCGCGGGGTCCCACAGCACGAGGTCGGTCGTACCGATCAGCTGCCAGCCGCCCGGCGAGGACCGCGGATACACGCCCGTGTACGGGCCCGCCAGCGCCACGGAGCCGGCCGGGACGGCGGTGCGCGGAGTGGGCCGGCGGGGCACGTCGTAGCGCTCCGGCAGACCGGTGAGATAGCCGAACCCGGGCGCGAATCCGCAGAACGCCACACGGAATTCGGTGCCCGCGTGGACACGGGCCACCTCCCGCGCGGGGACACCCCAGTGCGCGGCGACGTCCGCGAGGTCCGGGCCGTCGTAGCGCACCGGGATCTCGACCGTCTCCCACGCGCGCGGCGGCACGGGCGGCAGCTCACGCGAGGTCAGCTCGGCGGCCAGCCGGGCCGGATCGGACAGGCCGTCGAGCAGCACCGTGCGCGCCGCCGGGACGATCTCACCGACCGGCAACGAGCCCTCCGCGCGGCGCCGCAGCAGCTCCGCGTGGAGGGCCTGGGCCTCGTCGCCCGAGGAGACCTCGACGAGCAGGGCGTTCTCGCCGACGGGCAGCACCCTCATACGAAGGCCTCCACCCGCACCCCGGACGCCTCCAGCGCGTCACGCACCCGTCGCGCCAGATCCACCGCGCCGGGCGTGTCACCGTGCAGGCACAGGGAACGCGCCCGCACCTCGATACGCCGTCCCGAGTACGCGTCGACCTCCCCGTGGCGGGCCAGGTCCACCGAGCGGGTCACCACGGAGTCCGGGTCGGTGACCACGGCGCCCTCCTGACGGCGTGGCACCAGCGTGCCCCCGTCGGTGTACGCCCGGTCGGCGAACGCCTCCGTGACCACCGGCAGACCCGCCTTCCGGGCCAGTTCCAGCAGCCGGGAGCCGGGCAGGCCGAGCACGGGCAGCGTGGCGTCCGCCAGGAGCACCCCGTCGACGACCGCGCCGGCCTGCTCCTCGTCGCGCACCACCCGGTTGTACAGCGCCCCGTGCGGTTTGACGTACGCCACGCGGGCGCCTGCCGCGCGGGCGAACACCTCCAGTGCGCCGATCTGGTAGGCGACCTCGGCCGCCAGTTCGGCGGGCGGCACGTCCATCGCGCGCCGCCCGAACCCGGCCAGGTCCCGGTAGGAGACCTGGGCGCCGATCCGCACCCCGCGCCCGGCGGCGAGCTCGCACACCCGGCGCATGGTGGACGCGTCCCCGGCGTGGAAACCGCATGCCACGTTGGCACTGGTCACCACGGACAGCAGCCGCTCGTCGTCGGTGAGCCGCCAGCGGCCGAACCCCTCGCCGAGGTCGGCGTTCAGATCGATCGACGTCATGGGTCCTTCGTTTCTCCTGTCTCGTGCCGCACAGGTCGGTCAGGCCACGCGGAACTGCTCGTCGCGGGCGTCGCTGAGGAACATCTGCCCCGGTGCGTGCGTGATGGCGAACGGCGGACGGGAGGCCATGACCGCGGCCTGCGGGGTCACCCCGCAGGCCCAGAACACCGGGATGTCGTCCGGCTCGAAGTCCACCGGGTCGCCGAAGTCCGGGCGGCCGAGGTCGTCGACGCCCAGGCCGGAGGGATCACCGCAGTGCACGGGCCCGCCGTGCACCGCCGGCAGCAGACTGCTCTCCCGGATCGCCGCGGAGAGGTGCTCGGGCGGCACCGGCCGCATGGACACCACCATCGGCCCGCGCAGCCGCCCCGCCGGGCGGCACTGCCAACTCGTCACATACATGGGAACGTTGCGGCCCTGCTCGACGTGCCGGACCGGAACGCCCGCCGCCGTCAGCGCCCACTCGAACGTGAAGCTGCAGCCGATCAGGAACGACACCAGGTCACCGCGCCAGTGCGCCCGCACGTCCGTCGGCTCGTCCACCAGCTCGCCGTGCTCCCACACGCGGTAGCGCGGCAGATCGGTGCGCAGGTCCGCGTCCGGGGCGAGGACGGTGGCCGTGGACCCGGCGTCGGTGACGTCCAGGACCGGACAGGGCTTGGGGTTGCGCTGGCAGAACAGCAGCATGTCGTACGCCCAGTCGGCGGGCACCGAGATCAGATTGGCCTGGGTGTGCCCCGCGGCCACACCGGCGGTGGGGCCCGCCAGCCCTTCCCGGAAGCGGGCGCGCGCCGTGTGCGGGCTCCACGCGCGCGCGTGCTCGTCGGCCAGTGTCACAGGGCGGTCGTCCACCACGGTCGGCGGACGGTCGTCGGTGTGGTTCACTCCAGTTCCTTCCCACGTGTCTCCGGCAGCCCCAGCAGCGCCAGCGCCGCGATGCCGTAGCCGATCGCGCCGAAGACCAGCGCCCCGCCCACGCCCCAGCCGTCGGCCAGGAAGCCGACCGTCGTGGGGAAGACGGCACCCACGGCGCGTCCGGTGTTGTACGTGAAGCCCTGTCCCGTACCGCGCACCGCCGTCGGGTACAGCTCGCTCAGATAGGAGCCGAAGCCGCTGAAGATCGCCGACATGCAGAACCCGAGCGGGAAGCCGAGCACGAGGATCACGGTGTTGGCGCCGTTCGGGATGTTCGTGTACGCCAGGATGCAGATCGCGGACAGCAGCGCGAACAGCCAGATGTTGCGCCGCCGGCCCAGCCGGTCGGTGAGGTGGCCGCCGGTCAGATAGCCGATGAAGGCACCCGAGATCAGGAACGTCAGATAGCCGCCGGTGCCGACGACCGACAGGTCGCGCTCCGTCTTCAGATAGGTCGGCACCCAGGTGGCGAGGGTGTAGTAGCCGCCCTGGACCCCGGTGGAGAGCAGCACGGCGAAGAGCGTGGTGCGCAGCAGGCCCGGTGCTCCCGGCCGGCCCGGCCGGAAGATCGTCGCGAACGAGCCCTTCCGCGCGCTCTTCTCCCGCGCGGCGGCAGCCTCGGGAGCGTCCCGCACGCTGCGCCGCACCCACACCACGAGCAGCGCCGGCAGCGCACCGGTCCAGAACATCACGCGCCAGGCCAGGTCGTCGTCCACCAGCGAGAAGACCGCCGTGTACACGATCACGGCCAGTGCCCAGCCCACGGCCCAGGAACTCTGGACCGCGCCGAGGGTGCGGCCCCGGTGCCGGGCGCTCGCGTACTCGGCGACCAGGATCGCGCCGACCGCCCACTCACCGCCGAAACCGAGGCCCTGCAGCGCGCGGAACACCAGCAGCGTCTCGTAGTCGGGCGCGAAGCCGCAGGCCACGGTGAACACCGCGTACGTGATCACGGTCAGCAGCAGCGCCTTGACCCGGCCGATGCGGTCGGCCAGCACACCGGCGAGGGCGCCGCCGACCGCGGAGACCACCAGGGTGACGGTGGTGAGCAGACCGGTCTGGCCGCTGTCCAGATTGAAGTACGCCGACAGCGCGACCATCGTCAGCGGCAGCGTGAAGTAGTCGTACGAGTCCAGGGCATAACCGCCGAACGCGCCGCCGAAGGCGCGCCGGCCGCGCGGTCCCAGTGCGTGCAGCCAGCCGAACGCCCCGTCGTCGGGGGCGTGTTCGGGCGGTGCGGGGCGTGGGGTGTCGGTCAGGGCCCGCGGGGGAGGGGGCGTGCTCATGAGCACCTCGCAGAGGGAGGACGGAGGGTGCGGGAAGGGGTGAGCCGTGCCACTGCCCAGCAAGGTAGAGGATCGTTGAACGATCCTTCAATACCCATGTTGTCTCGTACTTCCGCGTGCGATTGAATTCCGGCATGGCAGAGCGGATGGGCGGACTGGCCGACGACCGTGCCCTGTTGGGCCGTACCAGCACCGCCGAACGGGTCGCGGACATCCTCAGGAGCCGTATCGCCGAGGGCTACTTCCCGCCCGGCACACGGCTGTCGGAGGACAGCATCGGCGGCGCGCTCGGGGTCTCCCGCAACACGCTGCGCGAGGCGTTCCGGCTGCTCACGCACGAACGGCTGCTCGTCCACGAGCTGAACCGGGGTGTGTTCGTCCGGGTGCTGACCGTCGAGGACGTCGAGGACATCTACCGCACCCGCCGCCTCGTCGAGTGCGCCGTCGTGCGCGGGCTCGGCGACCCGCCCTACCCGCTCGACGCGCTCACCGAGGTGGTGGAACAGGGGCGTGCGGCGGCGCGTGAAGGTGACTGGAAAGGCGTGGGTACGGCCAACATCCACTTCCACCGGGAACTGGTGGCCCTCGCCGCCAGTGAGCGCACGGACGAGCTGATGCGCAGCGTCTTCGCCGAACTGCGGCTCGCCTTCCACGTCGTGGACGAACCCCGACGGCTGCACGAACCGTACATCGCCCGCAATGTCGGCATTCTTCAGGCCTTGCGGGACGGGGACCGCGACAGGGCCGAGGCGCTGCTGGCGGCCTACCTCGAGGTCTCGCTGGAGCGGGTCGTCGAGGTGTACCGGCGGCGCGTCGGCGAGGACGGCCAGGACGGCCGGCCGGTGGTGTGACGACCGTCGCGCCGGGGCGCAACACGGTCGTTTGGGTCGTTGTCAGACCGAGGACCTAGTCTGTGCACCGTGACTTCGCCTGCATCGACGGACAGCGTTCCGCCCCAGCTCAGCGCGGGGCCGCGGCCCGCGCCGGGCCCGGCCGCCGACGAAGGGCTGGCGCGGCGGCTGCGCGCGCTCGCGTGCACCGCGCCGCTGCACGACCTTGACGCGCGCAAGGCCAACCTCGCCGGCGAGTACTCGGTGTACGGCATGGCGGAGATCGCCCTCGCGGGCATCGACCTCGTCACCCTGAACATGGACTTCGACACGGGCGCCGACCACGACCAGATAGTCGCCCGGCTCATCCCGCGCATCGCCGCCCAGGCGCCGCGCCGCCCCGCCGCCGAGCACGAGCGGGTGGCCCGCTGGGTCCTGGAGAACCTGATCAACGTCGGCAGCGTCGACCGCGGCTTCCGCGCGGTGTACGGCGTGTTCGGGGCGGACGGCACCTATGTGCGCCGCGACTACGACTTCAAGCTGATCGAGGAGGTCCCCGGCCCCGGTGGCACGGTGTACCTGCGGACCACCGACGAGGCGGTCAACGTCCTGGTCGGAGCCCTGGACACCGATGTCACCAGCGCGCAGATCGCCGCCGAGGTCAAACTGGAGGTGCTGATCAGCCGGGGCAGGCTCGCCGACGCCCAGCTCGCCGCCGAGCAGGCCCGCTACCGGACCGTGCAGTACTCCGAGACCCTGCGCCGGGCCCTGGACGCCACCCGCCGCAACGTCCGCGCGGTGGACTGGCTGAGCGCCGTGCCCGACATGATCGCCGAGGCCCTCGACCACGTGGCGGACCGCTACCGCCACGAGAACGCGATCCTCACCAACATCCGCAAGGCCCGCGACGAGACCGAGGAACCCGAGCACAAGCGCCGGGCGGCCGAGCTGGTGGACATCGTCAAGGACTGCATCCGGCGCCACACCCAGCTGCAGTCCCGGCTGCTGGAGGCCGGCCCGCTGTTCCGCGCGGAACAGGACCGGCAGGCCTTCGCCACCCCCGCGTCGGCCTCGGGCACCGACCTCTACGGCCACCTCCTCGCGCCCCTGCTGCCGCTGCCCGTGGAGCGGGCGGCCCGGGTCACCGACGCCTTCTTCGCCCACGGCACCGGACTGCGCACCCCGGTCTCCGTCCGGGTCGCCGACCTCGTCGAGATCCTGCTGACACCGCCCGTGGAGCGGGAACACCTCGGCGCCGAGATGCCCGAGCCCGACCTGATCGCCACGCCCGACGACAGCCGCTTCAGCGAGGAGCAGCTGGCGGCCGCCACGGAGCTGCTGGACCTGCCGGCCGACGCACCGCGCCGGCTCTCCGGACTGCTCGCCGACGCCCGCCGCCAGGACCCCGAACTGCCCTACCTGGTCGCCCTGCTGGCCATCCACGCCGCCAGCCCCCCGGTCGGCACCGCCTACCGCCAGGGCGAACCGAAACTGCTGTTCGCCGTGGACGACGGAACCGACCTCGACGACCCCGAGTTCGGCGGCGCCGACCTCATCGTCGGCACGGCCCTGCTGGACGCGGCGGGGATGGCCGCGGACCGGTCGGAGGCGGCATGACGGAGCAGGCAGTCCGAACCGAGGTGTCCCAGAACAAGGAGTCCCGACCGTGACCGAGCACGTCGAGTGGAGTGAGCCGGAGGCCGTAGCCGCACCGGCGAGCGCCGCCGTCACACCCGCCGACGCCGCCGACGCCGCGCGGCTCGTCGCCTTCGGCCTGCAGCCCAAGCTCCAGCCCGCCCGCGACCAGGAGTACGCCGACCTGCTGCGCCGCTACCGCGAGGACCCGCCGTTCGCGCGGCTCGCCGACGCCGTGGCCACCGGCCTCGGACTGATCGTGCTGGAGGTGTCCCCGCGCGCCGGCATGGCCGTCACCGCCGCCGAGGACTCCGTCTTCGCCGTCCGCATGGGCGACTACGCGCGCCGCACCTCCGCCGACGGCAGCGACAGGTTCCTGCACGGGCTCGCCCACCTCGCCGTCGCCGCCATGGCCTTCCCGCGCCCCGAGGACCTCGTCGACGACGGCTACATCGGGCGCGTCACGGTCAACGGTGTCGACGCCTTCGTCCGCCAGGCCTGCCACCGTCTGGAGGAGCGGGCCGCGGAGCAGGGCGAGAACACCGATCCGGCCAGCGACGCCCCCGGCCTGGAGGCCGCGTGGCGGATCTGGGCCAGACGCAGCTCGACCGGCGCCACCAAGGACGCACGCCGGCTCGCGGGATCGACCACCGGCATCGTCGCCAAGGCCGTCGGCTTCCTCACCGACTCCGGCTTCCTGCAGCGCACAGGCGACGACAACGGCGGCACGTACCGCACCACGGCCCGCTACCAGCTCCAGGTCCGCGACATGGCGGGCGGCGCCGCCATGGCCGAGCTGCTGGAGCTGGGCGTCGTCCCGGTCACCGACGGGACGCCCACCCTGCTGCCGCCCGAGGACGGCGACGACCTGGAGCTGGTCGCCGACGCCGGCCTGCCGTTCCACTCCGCCTGAACCCCCGTCTCACGAAGCCTCACGAGAGTCCGCCATGTACGAGCTGTCCCGGGTCCGCCTCTACTCCATCGGGCCGGCCGGTGCGCGCTACGCCGACACCGTGCTCGACCTGCGCGGTGTCGGCGGGGCCGTGCCCGACCCCGCGCCGACGCAGGCGGAGTTCTTCCAGGAGGAGCCCGTCGGCCCGCCGCGCCGGCCGGCGCCCGCCGGGGTGCTCTTCCTGGAGAACGGCGGCGGCAAGTCGGTCCTGCTGAAACTGATCTTCTCCGTGATGCTCCCGGGTCACCGCAACACCCTCGGCGGCGCCAGCTCCGGTGTGCTGCGCAAGTTCCTGCTCGCCGACGACTGCGGCCATGTGGCGCTGGAGTGGCAGCACGTGCAGACCGGCGAGTGCGTCGTCGTCGGCAAGGCCAGCGAGTGGCGGGGCCGCCAGGTCTCCAACGACCCCAGGAAGTTCGCCGAGGCCTGGTACTCCTTCCGGCCCGGCCCCGGTCTCAGCCTGGACAACCTCCCGGTCGCCGAGTCCACGGCCGTACGGCCGCCGGTCGAGGGCCAGTCGGGCGCGCGGGGACGGCGCCGCACCATGAAGGGCTTCCGGGACGCCCTCACGGAGGCCGGCAAGAACTACCCGCACCTGGAGGTGCACTGGGAGGAGATCCACGAGCGCTGGACCGAACACCTCGGCGAGCTGGGACTCGACCCGGAACTCTTCCGCTACCAGCGGGAGATGAACGCCGACGAGGGTGAGGCAGCCGGTCTCTTCGCGGTCAAGAAGGACTCCGACTTCACCGATCTGCTGCTGCGCGCCGTCACCGACACCCGGGACACCGACGGACTCGCCGACCTGGTCGGCGGCTTCGGCAACAAGCTGGGCCGGCGCGCCGAACTGATGGCCGAACGCGACTTCACCGCCGGGTCCGTCGACCTGCTCGGCCGGATCGTCGAGGCCGCCGAGGCCCGCACCCGCGCGCGGGAGATCCACACCGCCGCCGAGCGCCGCACCCGCACCCTGGCCCGCAGGCTCTCCGCGCGCGGCGCCCGGGAACGCGTCCGCGCGGCCGACCTGGCCGGGCGGGTCACCGCCGCCGCGTACGCCGTCACCCACGCCGAGTCGGCACGTGAGCACAGTGCGCTGATCTCCGCCGAACTCGCCTACCGGCACGCCTCCCTGGCGCTCGCCGCCGCCGAGAAGTCCGCCGCCGCCCAGAAACGCGAACTCGCCGACGCGCGCACCCTGTACTCGGCCTGGCAGGCCGCCGAGGCCGTGCTGCGCCACCGCGCCGCCGCCGACCGCGTCGCCAGGGTGTCCGCCGCCATCCAGGAGGCCGAGCGGGACGCGGCCCCCGCGCTGGCCGCGCGCGCCAAGGCCGCCGTCGACCTGGTACGCGCCCTGCACGCGGCCGCGCAGAACGCCGAGGACCTCGCCAACGAGGAGGAGGAGCGGTCCGCCGCCCTCCAGGAGGTCAGCGACGGCGCCTACCGCGACTCCACCGCCGCCGCCACCGAGGCACAGCGGGCCCGCAGCGAGGTCGGGCACCTGCGGCAGCGGCTCACCGAGGTCGAGCAGGAGACCGCCGAGGCCGTGCGGGCCGGCTGGCTCGACGACAGCGCTCCCGACGCCGACCCCGCCAGGGCCGCCCTCGCGGCCAGCGACGCCGAGAAGACGGCGGTCGCCGCCTGGGACACCGCCCGCGAGGCGGCCCGCCGGGCCACCGAGCACGCGCGGGAGGCGGCCGCCGCCGAGAGCCGCGCGGAACTCACCGCGGCCCGCGCGGCGGACGCGGCCACGGCGGCCGAGCGCGCCCACGAGGGCGAGCGCGGCACGGCCGAGGCCCTCGCCGCCGAGCAGCGGCTGGCGGAACTGCTGAGCCTGCCGGGAGCCACCGGCAGGCAGCGGGCGAATGTGTCGGGCCGACGCACGGACGCCGACCGCGTGGTGGGCGATCCCGACACCGGATCCTCCCCCGGCGAGGGCGCCCTGACCGCCGAGGAACTCGACCGCTTCGCCGACGAGCTGCGCGAACTGCTCGACGACGCCGTCTCCTCCGCCGAGCGGCAACTGTTCGACCTGCGGACCGCTGCCGCGGACGACGCCCGCATCCTCGGCGCCCTCGGCGACGGCGGGCTGCTGCCGCCCGGCCCGGACGTGCTGGCCACGGTCGAGTTCCTCGGCGAACACGGCATCCCGGCCCTCCCGGGATGGCGCTACCTCGCCCAGGCCGTCGACCCGGCCGACCACGCGCGCGTGCTCGCCGCCCGCCCCGAACTGGTCGACGGCGTCGTCATCACCGACCCGGACTCCCACCTCCGCGCCCGCGAGGCACTGAGCGACGCCGCGCTGCTGCCCCGGTCCGCCGTGGCCGTCGGCACCGCCGCCGCCCTGCTCGCCCCCACCCCCGCGCCGGGCACGGACACCGGGGACGTCTTCCTCGTACCGCCGAACCCGGCCATGCACGACGAGCACGCCGCCGACGAGGAACGGCAGACCCTGCGCGCCCGGGCGACCGAGCGGGACGAGGAGATCCGCGCGCTCGCCGCCCGGCTCGGCAAGGACCGGGAGCTGGCCGCGCGGCTCGCCTCCTGGCGCACCGGCTGCCCCGCCGGGCGGCTCACGGAGCTGGCCGGTACGGCCCACGAGGCACGGGCGTTCGCCGAGGAGTCCGAGGCCGAGCTGGCCGAGGCGCGCACCGTGCGGGCGGAGGCCGAGGAGGCCGCCGCCGAGGCCGTCGGCGTCCGTGACGAGCGGCAGGAAGCCGCGCAGAAGGCCCGGCGCGCGGCCGACGCCCTCGCCGGACTCGCCTTCCGGCTGCGTGAACGGGCCGGCTGGCAGGTCAAACTGCGCGAACTCGCCGACGACGCGACCGAGGCGGAAGCCCGCGCCCAGACCTGCCTGGAACGGGCGCGCGCCGCCGACGAGGACCGGCGCGGCGCCCAGCGGGCCGCCGACGACGCCCGGCGCACCGCCCGTGCGCTGCGCGCCGAGCGCTCCGAGATCGCGGGCGCCCCCGACGACGTGCCCGAGGACGGCACCGGAGTGCCGCAGTCTTCCCTGCCCGCCCTGCGCGAGGCCTACCGTGCCGCGTCCCAGGTGTACGAGAAGGTCGGCGTCGGCGCCGATCTGCGTGCCGAACAGGCCCGCGCGGAGAGCGACGAGAGCGCCGCCCGCGCCGAACTGGACCGGCTCAGCAACAAGGTCCGCACCCGCGCCGAGCAGTTGCTCCAGTCGCCCGACGGCTCCGACGGACCCAGCCGGCAGGCCGCCGCCGCCCGTGCCGAGGAGCTGGTGCAGCTCCTGGAGACCCGCATGTCCAGCGCGAGCGAGCAGCTCGGACGGCTGCGCGGCGAGGCCGAACGGCTCGCGCCCGAGGACGGCGAGGCGCACACCGGGCTCCCCGAGGAACTGGTGCCGCGCGACGCCGAGCACGCACAGGCCCTCCTGCGCACCGCCACCACCGAACTCGCCTCCCGCAGCGAGGCCCTGAGTCAGGCCCGGGAGGCCCACGCCGAACTCCTCGACGCGCACCGCGCCGCCGAGGACGCGGCCGGCGGCTTCGACGAGATCGCCGCCCTGCTCCGCGACCTGCTGCGCGAACACGCCCCCGAGGAGGAGCAGGAGCAGCCCGAGCCCTACCCGGGAGGCCTGGACGAGGCCCGGCAGTCCGCCGCCGAGTCCCGCCGCTCGCTGCGCGGCTGCGCCGCCGATCTGTCCGCCGCCGAGTCCGCCGTGCGCGAGGCGAGCGACATCCTCGTCCGGCACGCCAACTCCACGCGCTACGAGCAGGTCCGCACCCCCGCACGTCAGCAGATCCGCGAACTGCCCGCCTCCGCGCTGCCCGAGCACGCCCATAAGTGGGCGGACGCCTTCGCACCCCGGCTGCGGGTCCTCACCGACGAGCTGGAGCAGCTGGAGCGCAACCGCGACTCGATCGTGGACCGGCTGCGGGGCCTGGTCGAGTCCGCCCTCGCCACCCTCCGCTCCGCCCAGCGGCTGTCCCGGCTGCCGGAGGGCCTCGGCGAGTGGTCCGGGCAGGAGTTCCTGCGCATCCGCTTCGAGGAACCCGACCAGGCCACCCTCACCGAGCGGCTCGGCGAGGTCGTCGACGAGGCGACCCGGGCGGCCGTCAGGAAGAACTCCGACCTGCGGCGCGACGGCATGTCCCTGCTGCTGCGCGGGGTCGCCGCCGCCCTCCAGCCGAAGGGCGTCGCCGTCGAGATCCTCAAGCCCGACGCGGTGCTGCGCGCCGAACGCGTCCCCGTCGGCCAGATGGGCGACGTGTTCTCCGGCGGTCAGCTGCTCACCGCGGCCATCGCCCTGTACTGCACGATGGCCGCACTGCGCTCCAACGACCGCGGCCGGGACAAGCACCGCCACGCCGGCACGCTGTTCCTGGACAACCCCATCGGCCGCGCCAACGCCACCTACCTCCTGGAGCTCCAGCGCGCGGTCTCCGACGCGCTCGGCGTCCAGCTCCTTTACACCACCGGTCTGTTCGACACCACGGCGCTCGCGGAGTTCCCGCTGGTCATCCGGCTGCGCAACGACGCCGACCTGCGGGCCGGCCTGAAGTACATCAGCGTGGAGGAACACCTCCGGCCGGGACTTCCCCAGCAGGACCCGGCGGAGGAGGCGCACAGCGAGATCACGGCGACCCGCATGTTCAAGCGGCCCGCGGCGGCGAGCGGCTGACCAGGCGGCGTCCCGGACACGGCTCAGAAGCCGTAGCCCATGCGCCGGGACAGCTCGGCCGCCGCCGTCGCCGTCCGGCTGCCCAGCTCGGGCAGCCGGTCCGCACACAGCCGGTACACCGGCCCCGAGACACTGATCGCCGCCATCACCGTGCCGTCGTGCGAGCGGACCGGCGCCGCGACGGCCGCGAGCCCCAGTTCCAGCTCCTCGAGCGTGGCGCCGTACCCCCGCTCGACCACCGTCTCCAGCTCACCGCGCAGTTCCGACGCCGCGACGATCGTCCGCTCCGTGAACCGGCGCAGCGGGCGGGCGAGGTGGCCCTCACGGACGGCGGGTGGCAGGTGGGCCAGGAACACCTTGCCGCCGGCGGTGGCGTGCAGCGGGGTGCGCCTGCCGAGCCAGTTCTGCGCGGTGACCGACGCCGTGCCCCGGGCCTGCATGATGTTGACGGCGGCGTCGTCGTCCAGCACCGCTATGTTCACCGTCTCGCCCAGCTCGTCGGCGAGCTCCCGGCACACGGGGACGCCCTCCTGCGAGATGTCCAGCCGCACGGCGGCCGCTCCCGCGAGGCGCAGCACACCGGCACCCAGGTGGTACTTGCCGCGGTCCTTCGTCTGGGCCACAAGACCGCGGTTCTCCAGGACACCGAGCAGCCGGAAGGCCGTGGACTTGTGCACGCCCAGTTCGCCGGCGATCTCCGTGACCCCCGCCTCGCCGTGCCTCGCCAGGATCTCCAGCACACTCACCGCACGGTCCACCGACTGCACGGCACTCGTCGTGCCCCTCCCGTTCCCCCCGGGCTGTTTCCGCTCGCCGGTCATGGCTCGGCTCTCACCATCTGTCGGTAACCGTTGCGCAGGGCACCCTCCGGCGCGCCATGTGCGACTTCAGCGTATCGAGGGCCCCTGCCACGGCGAGCGAGCGGTCTCAGGGGTGCGACAGCTGCCCGGCTCCGCCCCGACGGCGTATTCGAGCCTGCGCCCGCTGGGCGGCCCGCTGCTGACGGCGGGCGCGGCGCCGCTCGCGCCGCAGGGCCCGCGCGGTGCTGCTGGGCGCGGACACCACGCCATTGCGCTGATTCCAGACCTGACGGGTCACCCAGACGTCCAGGACTCCCCAGGTCGCCAGGATCGTACTGACGACACTGCTGATGACCATGGGGAACGCCAGCCAGGACTCGGCCAGCGTGCACAGGAAGGCCACCATGGCCTGAATCAGCGTCACCGAGATGATGAGCACCGCCCGCACGGCCGCCGTCCGCACCGGGTCCGGCAACCGGCGCCGCCGGGCCGGCTCCTCGACCCACAGCGGCCGGTATGAGGCCTTCCCGCTGAAGCCGCCGGGCTCGCCGGTACTCCCTCTGTTCCCCCGCGCCGCGGCGCCGCGTTCGCCGGCCGTCCCGCGCCCGGACGCGGCTGCACCGGATCCGGGCGCCCCGGCATCCGACCGCGTCGTCACCTGCGCCGCCGCGCCCTCCTCGGGCGCCTCGCGCCGCTCCGCCGTGCCCATCAACGTGTCACTCCCCACCGCCAGCAGACCGCCCACTCGTGTCCGAAGACCCGGATCTCCAGTGGCTGCCCGGCTTGCGCCGTTCTACGCCGCCCAGGTGCGGGACACGGCTCTTGTGGCCGATTCCGCCCCCATTTCCCACAGAGAAGGACGAACGGCACGCCGTGAAGATTCCCGACTTGAAAAGAAACCGGCCAACCGTCCTCTCCTGTCCCGGAGATCGACCCCAGGAAGGTGCCCCGGATTCCGGGAGGCAATCTCCCGCAATGCCCGGACAACTCCCCATCTCCCGCCCCAGGTACGGAACTACAGCTTCCGGACGGCTCTTCGAGTTCACCCCGGCGCGGTAGTAGGCTCGCGCCGTTTGTTGACGCACATGTGTACCTCCGGCCGGTCGGGGGTCGAGCTGGGGGAGGCCATGCGCTTTCGCGGGAAGTCCATCCGCCGGAAGATCGTGGCGCTGCTTCTCGTGCCGCTGTTGTCCCTGACGACGATCTGGGCCTTCACCACGGTACTCACGGGCCGCGAGGCAAGCCATCTCTTCGACGTGTCGTCGGTGATGGAGGAGGTCGGCTATCCCGTCGAGGACACCGTCCGCGTCCTCCAGCAGGAGCGCCGGCAGACCCTCGTCTACCTCGCCGACCCCCGCGCCTCCGACGGCCTCGCCGCACTCCGGCGCAGTCGCTCCGCCACCGACGACGCGGTCGCCGGCGTCCGCAGGAGCGCGGTGGACACCGATGTGCGCGAGGCCATGCACGGGGACTCCGACGAGCTGAGCGCGGTACTGGACTCCTTCGAGGGCATCGAGTCCCTGCGCCGCAGCGTCGAGGACGGCACCGTCGACCGCTCCCAGGCCCTCGACCTCTACAACCGGCTGATCGACCCGTGCTACATCCTGCTGGCCAGTCTGCACGTGGTCGACGACGTCGAGCTCGACAAGCAGTACCGCGCCCTGGTCAGTCTCGCCCGCGCCCGCGAACTGCTCTCCCGCGAGGACGCCCTGCTCGGCTCCGCCCTGATCGTCGGCGAACTGTCCCGTGCCGAAGTGCGGGACATCTCCGACCTCGTGGCCCAGCGCACCCTGATGTACGACGCCGGTCTGCCGCAGCTGCCCGCGTCCGAACGCGACCGCTACGAGACCTTCTGGAAGAACGCCGCGTCCGCTCCGCTGCGCGTCGGCGAAGAGGCGGCCGTCTCCTCCGGCGCCGGGGAGCCCCGCGGGATCACGGCCAAGAGCTGGGACATCGCCGCCGGTAATGTGCTCTCCGAACTCGGCACCCTCAACGACCAGGCCGCCGACCGCTACCAGGACCGCGTCCGCCCCGTCGCCATGGGCGTCATCACCCAGGCCGTCATCGCCGGTGTCCTCGGACTGATCGCCCTCCTGGTCTCCCTCGTCCTCTCCGTGCGCGTGGGCCGCGGACTCGTCCGGGACCTCCGGCAGCTGCGCCTGGAGGCCCACGAGGCGTCCGGCGTGCGACTGCCCAGCGTGATGCGCCGCCTCTCGGCGGGCGAACAGGTCGACGTCGAGACCGAGGTCCCGCGCCTGGAGTACGACAAGAACGAGATGGGAGAGGTCGGCCAGGCCCTCAACACCCTCCAGCGCGCCGCAGTGGAGGCCGCCGTCAAGCAGGCCGAACTGCGCGCCGGTGTCTCCGAGGTGTTCGTCAACCTCGCCCGCCGCAGCCAGGTCCTGCTGCACAAGCAGCTCACCCTGCTGGACACCATGGAACGCCGGACCGAGGACACCGAGGAACTCGCCGACCTGTTCCGGCTGGACCACCTCACCACCCGTATGCGTCGGCACGCCGAGGGTCTGGTGATCCTCTCCGGTGCCGCGCCCTCCCGGCAGTGGCGCAAACCCGTCCAGCTCATGGACGTCGTACGCGCCTCCGTCGCCGAGGTCGAGGACTACGAACGCATCGAGGTCCGCCGGCTGCCGAGGGTCGCCGTCACCGGCCCGGCCGTGGCCGACCTCACCCACCTCGTGGCCGAACTGCTGGAGAACGCCACGGTGTTCTCCCCGCCGCACACCGCCGTCCAGGTCCTCGGCGAGCGCGTGGCCAACGGCTTCACCCTGGAGATCCACGACCGCGGGCTCGGCATGGCGGCCGACGCCCTCCTGGACGCCAACCTCAGACTCGCCGAGACCCCCGAGTTCGAACTCTCCGACACCGACCGGCTCGGACTGTTCGTGGTCAGCCGCCTCGCCCAGCGACAGAACGTCCGGGTCTCCCTGCAGCCCTCCCCGTACGGCGGCACCACAGCGGTCGTCTTCATCCCCGACGCGCTGCTGACGGACGACGTCCCGGACACCAACGGCGTCGGCTTCCGCCTCGACCGCCCCCGGCGCTCCACGGACCGCGAACCCGAGGAGAGCCGCCGCGCCGCCCTCTCCCAGGTGCCCGTACAGCTGCCCCGGCTCCCCGCCTCGCTGCTGGACGGCCCGGTCGAACTGGAGGCCCCCGTCGATCTGGACGCGCTCGACGGCTTCCCCGGAGCCCTGGGCGACGAGGACAGCCGGCGCGGCGGCCTCTTCCGCTCCCGCCGCTCCCTCACCGGCACCCAGGAGGAGCGGCCCGGCCGCGAGCACCATCAGCAGACCCCCGACACGTCCGAGGGCGCGGATCCGGACGGGGACGACCGGAGTGCCCCGGTTCCGTTGACCCGCAGGGGAGCACCCAAGCTGGTCAGCTCCCACGGGCGCCCGGTCCGTGAGGCGCGCGCCCGTGCGGAGCGCACGGAGGAGGGCACGCCCTCCGCGTCCACCCGGCCCGAACTGGAAGCAGCGTCTCCGCTGCCCGCCCGCCGACGCGGTGAGGACCCCGCGGGACGCCGGGGTACCGGCCGCCCGGGTGCGGAGGAACTGTCCCCGCTCCCCGCACGCCGCCGCACCGAACGGCTCTCCTCCGACGCCGAGCGCGAACAACCGGACGCGGAGTCACTGCCTCCGCTGCCCGCCCGTCGACGGGGCCCCGACCCCTCCGGTCCCAGGACCGGAACCGGGGACCGGAGCGACACTCCGGCGCCCTCCGGCCCCGTGCGCGACGACCGGCCGGAGCCTCCTGCCGGCCTTCCCCGGCGCACCCGCCGTCCCGCCATCGCGGCGAGCGGCCCCGACGACTCCTCACCGGCCACGGACGGCGAGGACACCGACGCCGTACGACCCGACGGCGGATCGCTGCCCCGGCGTGTACGGCAGGCCAGCCTCGCCCCGCAGCTCAAGCGCGGTGCCGAACCTCGGAACGAGGACAGGGCCCGGCCCGTTGAACGGGATGCCGACGAAGTCCGCAGCCGCATGGCCTCGCTCCAGCGCGGCTGGCAGCGCGGCCGCGAGGAGAACGCCGCCGGCGACGAAGCCGACAGCGGCACAGCACCACGACGAACGAACAAGGGGGACGGTCGATGACCGCACCGAGGGCCACCGGCCACACCACGACCGACAAGGGGGAGCTGAACTGGCTCCTCGACGACCTGGTGGACCGCGTCGCCAGCATCCGCAAGGCGATCGTGCTCTCCGGCGACGGCCTGCCCACGGGCGCGTCGAAGGACCTCACCCGTGAGGACAGCGAGCATCTGGCCGCCGTCGCCTCCGGCTTCCACAGCCTCGCCAAGGGTGTGGGCCGCCACTTCGAGGCCGGTGACGTCCGGCAGACCGTCGTCGAACTCGACGAGGCGTTCCTCTTCGTCACCGCCGCCGGCGACGGCAGCTGCCTCGCCGTCCTCGCGGACGCCGACTCGGACGTCGGGCAGGTCGCCTACGAGATGACGCTCCTCGTGAAGCGGGTCGGTGTGCATCTGGGCGCCGCTCCGCGCACCGATCTGCCCTCGGGCGGGTAGTGGGATGACATGAGCGCTGACGGGCAGAGCAGGAGCCACTGGTTCGACGACGAGGCCGGACCGGTCGTCCGTCCGTACGCCATGACGCGGGGCCGCACCACCAGTGCGGCCCAGCACCGCCTCGACCTGATCGCGGTGGTCGTCACGGAGCCGCACGCGGACGATCCGGAGGACGATCCCACGCTCTCCCCGGAGCACGTGGACATCGTCGAACTGTGCCGCGACACCTCGCAGACGGTCGCCGAACTCTCCGCCGAACTCGATCTGCCGATCGGAGTGGTCCGGGTCCTCGTCGGAGATCTCGTGGAATCGGAATTGGTCCATGTGAACCGGCCGGTACCCCCGGCCGAGCTGCCGGACGAGAGTATTCTGCGCGACGTGATCAACGGCCTCCGGGCGCTGTGACCGGCGCGGAAGCGGGATAGTGACGTGACAGGCTGGCAGTTCTGGGTCGACCGAGGCGGCACCTTCACCGACATCGTCGCGAGGCGCCCCGACGGCCGGCTGCTGACGCACAAGGTGCTGTCCGACAACCCGGCTCCGGAGCACACCCGGCGCCACGGGGGCCGGGGGACACGCGGCACCGACGCGGCGGTCGTGGGCGTCCGCGAACTGCTGGACGGATCCGACGACCCCGTCGACGCCGTACGCATGGGAACCACCGTCGCCACCAACGCCCTCCTCGAGCGCAAGGGCGAACGGACCCTGCTGGTCGTCACCCGCGGCTTCCGCGACGCGCTGCGCATCGCCTACCAGAACCGCCCGCACATCTTCGCCCGCCGCATCGACCTGCCCGAGCTGCTGCACGAGCGGGTCGTCGAGGTGGACGAACGCATCGCCGCCGACGGCACCGTCCTGCGCGCCCCCGACCTGGACGCCCTCACCGGACCGCTGCGACAGGCGTACGACGACGGCATCCGGGCCGTCGCCGTGGTCTGCGTGCACAGCCATCTCCACCCCGCCCACGAACGAGCGGTCGGGGAACTCGCCGCCCGCATCGGTTTCCCGCAGATCTCGCTGTCCAGCGAGGTCAGTCCCCTGATGAAGCTCGTCCCGCGCGGCGACACCGCCGTCGTCGACGCCTACCTCTCGCCCGTGCTGCGCCGCTACGTCCGCCATGTCGCCGACGAACTCGACGGCGTACGGCTGATGTTCATGCAGTCCAACGGCGGCCTCACCGAAGCCGGCCAGTTCCGCGGCAAGGACGCCGTCCTGTCCGGGCCGGCCGGCGGCATCGTCGGCATGGCCCGCATGTCGCAGCTCGCCGGCTTCGACCGCGTCATCGGCTTCGACATGGGCGGCACCTCCACCGACGTCTCGCACTTCGCGGGCGAGTACGAACGCGTCTTCACCACACAGATCGCCGGGGTCCGGCTGCGCGCGCCCATGCTGGACATCCACACCGTCGCCGCCGGCGGCGGTTCGGTCCTCCACTTCGACGGCTCCCGCTACCGCGTGGGGCCGAACTCGGCGGGCGCGGACCCGGGACCCGCCTGCTACCGGCGCGGCGGCCCGCTCACGGTCACCGACGCCAACGTCATGCTCGGCCGTGTCCAGCCCGCCCACTTCCCCACGGTGTTCGGCCCGGACGGGGACCAGCCCCTCGACGCCGCGCTCGTCCGTGACCGTTTCACGGACCTCACCCGCGAGATCCACGAGCGGACCGGCGACAACCGCACCCCCGAGCAGGTCGCCGAGGGCTACCTGCGGATCGCCGTCGCCAACATCGCCGGCGCCGTGAAGCGGATCTCCGTGCAAAAGGGCCACGACATCACCCGGTACGCCCTCACCACCTTCGGCGGAGCGGGCGGGCAGCACGCGTGCACGGTCGCCGACTCCCTCGGCATCCGCACCGTCCTCGTCCCGCCCATGGCCGGTGTCCTGTCCGCGCTCGGCATCGGCCTGGCCGACACCACGGCCATGCGGGAACAGTCCGTCGAGGCCCCCCTGGAACCGGCCTCCATGCCCGGCGTCCACAGGACCGCCGACGACCTCGAAGCCGCGGCCCGCGCGGAACTCCTCGCCGAGGACGTCCCCGAGGAGCGCGTCGAGGTCACCCGCCGCGCCCAGCTCCGCTACGACGGCACCGACACCACTCTTACCGTCGAGCTGACCGAGCCCGGCACGATGCGGCACACCTTCGAAGAACGTCATCGCGCCACGTACTCCTTCACGCTCGACCGCCCGATCGTCGTCGAAGCCCTCTCCGTCGAAGCCACCGGCATCACCGAACCCCCCGATCTCTCCGCCCTCGCTCCCTACGAAGGCACCCCCGGGCACCGCGCCGAAATCCCACGGACCGTCCGCCTCCACACCGGCGGCACCTGGCGCGACGTACCCCTCCACCGCCGCGAGGACCTTCCCCCCGGCGAAACCGTCACCGGACCCGCGATCATCACCGAGTCCGGCGCGACGACCGTCGTCGACGACGGCTGGCGGGCCGCGGCGACCGACGACGGGCATCTGGTCATGGAACGCGCCGCGGTCACGCAGAGTTCCGAAGTGGACACAGAAGCCGACCCGGTGCTGCTCGAGGTCTTCAACAACCTCTTCATGTCCATCGCCGAACAGATGGGCGCCCGTCTCGAGTCCACCGCCCAGTCCGTCAACATCAAGGAGCGCCTGGACTTCTCCTGCGCCCTCTTCGACCCCGACGGAAACCTGGTGGCCAACGCCCCGCACATCCCCGTCCACCTGGGCTCCATGGGCACGAGCGTCAAGGAGGTCATCCGGCGGCGCGGCCCGGCCATGCGCCCCGGCGACACCTACGCCGTCAACGACCCGTACCACGGCGGCACCCACCTGCCCGACGTCACCGTCATCACCCCGGTCTTCGGCACCGGGCCCACCGACGGCACGGAGAGTGACCGGAAGGTCCTCTTCTACGTCGCCTCACGCGGCCACCACGCCGAGATCGGCGGCATCGCCCCGGGCTCCATGCCGGCCGACAGCCGTACCATCGACGAGGAGGGCGTCCTCTTCGACAACTGGCTGCTCACCGAGAACGGCCGCTTCCGCGAGGAGGAGACCCTCCGCCTCCTCACCGAGGCCCCCCACCCCTCCCGCAACCCGAGGACCAACCTCGCCGACCTGCGCGCCCAGATCGCCGCCAACCACAAGGGCGTCGACGAGGTCGGCCGCATGATCGAGAACTTCGGACTCGACGTCGTCCAGGCCTACATGAAGCACGTCCAGGACAACGCCGAAGAGGCGGTGCGCCGCGTCGTCGACGCCCTCGACGACGGCGCGTACGCCTACGAGACCGACTCGGGCGCCGTCATCCGCGTACGCGTCCGCGTGGACCGCGACAACCGCCGCGCGACCATCGACTTCACCGGTACGTCCGCCCAGCTGTCAACCAACTTCAACGCCCCCTTCTCGGTCGTCAACGCGGCCGTCCTGTACGTCTTCCGCACCCTGGTCGCCGACGACATCCCGCTCAACGACGGCTGCCTGCGCCCGCTGGACATCATCGTGCCGCCGGGCTCCATGCTGGCTCCCGAGCCACCGGCCGCCGTCGTCGCGGGCAACGTGGAGACCTCCCAGGCCATCACCGGCGCCCTGTACGCGGCCCTCGGCGTCCAGGCGGAGGGCTCCGGCACCATGAACAACGTCACCTTCGGCAACGCCCGCCACCAGTACTACGAGACCGTCGCCTCCGGCTCGGGCGCCGGAGACGGCTTCCCCGGCGCCTCCGTCGTACAGACCCACATGACCAACTCCCGGCTCACCGATCCCGAGATCCTGGAGTGGCGACTTCCCGTCCGCCTGGAGGAGTTCGCGGTGCGCCGCGGCAGCGGCGGCGCCGGACGGTGGCGCGGCGGGGACGGGGCCGTGCGCCGGATCCGCTTCCTGGAGCCGATGACGGTCTCCACACTGTCCCAACACCGCAGGGTGCCCCCGTACGGCATGGCGGGAGGTGCCCCCGGTGCACCGGGCGCCAACCGGGTCGAGCGAGCGGACGGCACGGTCGTCCCGCTCGCCGGCAGCGACTCGGCGGACGTCGGCACCGGCGACGTACTCGTCATCGAAACCCCCGGCGGCGGGGGATACGGCCCGCCGCCCGAACCCCATCGAGCAGGAGAAGAGATCGATGATCTTCGGGCGTTCTGAGCGCGGCAAGCCCCCGGTCGAGCCCGTCACGCTCAAGATCCTGGTGGCCGGCGGCTTCGGCGTGGGCAAGACCACGCTCGTCGGCGCGGTCAGCGAGATCAGGCCGCTGCGCACCGAGGAACTCCTCACCGAGGCCGGGCGCCCGGTCGACGACACCTCCGGTGTGGAAGCGAAGAACACCACCACCGTGGCCATGGACTTCGGCCGCATCACGCTCCGCGAGGACCTGGTGCTGTACCTCTTCGGCACGCCCGGCCAGGAGCGGTTCTGGTTCATGTGGGACGAGCTGTCCGAGGGGGCCCTCGGAGCCGTCGTCCTCGCCGACACCCGGCGCCTGGAGGACTGTTTCGCGGCCATCGACTACTTCGAGCGACGCGCCATCCCGTTCCTCGTCGGCGTCAACTGCTTCGAGGGAGCGGCGCGCTACCCGGCCGGCGACGTCCGCCGCGCCCTCGACCTCGACGACCACGTACCGCTGCTGATGTGCGACGCGCGGGACCGCGA
Source organism: Streptomyces sp. NPDC059787 (assembly GCF_042732315.1). Taxonomy (NCBI): domain Bacteria; kingdom Bacillati; phylum Actinomycetota; class Actinomycetes; order Kitasatosporales; family Streptomycetaceae; genus Streptomyces; species Streptomyces sp. NPDC059787. The sequence goes on along the minus strand of NZ_JBHWHX010000049.1, from coordinate 12,706 downwards.
GTCGGTCAAGGAGACCCTCATCGGCGTCGTCCAGCACGCCATGGCCCAATCCGCACAGCGACGCCAGACGGTCACCACCTGACACGCCGGCAGGTTCGCGGCCCGTACTCCCGCCGACCGGAGTACGGGCCGAGGCGCGGGGAACGACGCACCACGCGAGCGTGGTCAGCCGTCACCCTCCTCCATCCAGCCGAAGCTCTTCTCCACCGCCCTGCGCCAATTGCGGTACTCCCGGTCCCGCACCGGCGCCTCCATGGCCGGCGTCCACTCGGCGTCCTTCCGCCAGTGCGACTTCAGCTCGTCCAGGCCGTTCCACACGCCCGTGGCGAGCCCCGCCGCGTAGGCGGCGCCCAGACAGGTCGTCTCGGAGACCCGGGGCCGGATCACCGGCACGTCGAGCACATCCGCCTGGTGCTGCATCAACAGGTTGTTCTTCGTCATGCCCCCGTCGACCTTCAGGGTGGTGATCCGCACCCCGGAGTCCTGGTACATGGCGTCCACGACCTCGCGCGTCTGCCAGCTCGTCGCCTCGAGCACCGCACGCGCGAGGTGCGCCTTCGTCACGTACCGGGTGAGTCCCGTGACCACACCGCGTGCGTCGGAGCGCCAGTACGGTGCGAAGAGGCCGGAGAACGCGGGCACGACGTAGGCGCCGCCGTTGTCCTCCACGCTCGCCGCCAGCGGCTCGATCTCGTCGGCGGTACGGATGATGCCGAGCTGGTCGCGGAACCACTGCACCAGCGCGCCCGTGATGGCGATCGATCCCTCCAGACAGTAGACGGGCGCCTCGTCGCCGATCTTGTAGCCCATCGTCGTGAGCAGCCCGCTCTTCGACGGCACCGGCCGGCTGCCGGTGTTGAGCAGCAGGAAGCTGCCCGTGCCGTAGGTGTTCTTCGCCGAGCCCACGTCGTAGCAGGCCTGCCCGAAGACCGCCGCCTGCTGGTCGCCCAGCGCGGAGGCGACGGGTACGCCGGAGAGTTGGCCCACGGCGGTGCCGTAGACCTCGGCGGAGGACCTGATCTCCGGCAGCATCGCCTCGGGCAGGTCCATCGCGGCGAGGATGGACGCGTCCCACCGCAGCGTCTCCAGGTTCATCAGCATGGTCCGCCCGGCGTTGGTCACATCGGTGACGTGCCGTCCGCCGTCGGTGCCGCCGGTGAGGTTCCAGATCAGCCAGGAGTCGATGGTGCCGAACGCGATCTCGCCGTTCTCCGCGCGGGCCCTGAGCCCGGGCACGTTGTCGAGCAGCCAGGCAGCCTTCGGCCCGGAGAAGTAGCTGGCCAGCGGCAGCCCCGTCTGCTCGCGGAAACGGTCCTGGCCGTCCGAACCGCCGAGTCGGTCGCAGAGCGCGGCGGTCCGCGTGTCCTGCCACACGATCGCGTTGTGCACGGGCTTGCCCGTGTCCCGGTCCCACAGGACCGTCGTCTCCCGCTGGTTGGTGATGCCGAGCGCGCTCAACTGCTCGGCGCGCAGACCGGCCTTGGCGAGCGCCCCGGCGACCACGGCCTGCACCTTGGACCAGATCTCGGTGGCGTCGTGCTCCACCCAGCCCGGCTTCGGGAAGATCTGCCGGTGCTCGCGCTGGTCGACGGCGACGATCGCGCCGTGCCGGTCGAAGACGATGCACCGGCTGGAGGTGGTGCCCTGGTCGATCGCGGCGACGAACTTGTCCGTCATGACGTCCCCTTTGTCGTATGTGCGGAGGTCCGTTCAGAATGCTGCCTTGAAGACCAGCCCGGACAGTGCCCCGCCGATGAGTGGTCCCGCGATCGGAATCCACGCGTAGCCCCAGTCCGAGGTGCCCTTGTTGGGAATCGGGAGCAGCGCGTGCACGACGCGCGGCCCGAGGTCACGGGCCGGGTTGATGGCGTACCCGGTGGGGCCGCCGAGCGACAGGCCGATGCCGACCACCAGGAACGAGACGATCAGGATCGCCGTGCCCGACTCGCCGAGCCCCTTGGTGAGCCCGAACGCCAGGACCGGCAGCACCAGGCCCATGGTCGCGATGACCTCGGTGACGAGATTGGCGACGGGGTTGCGGATCGCGGGGGCCGTGGAGAAGATCCCGAGCGTCGGCTGGGCGATGTCCTCCTCGGCGTTGGCCTGGAACTGCGCGTAGTAGACCAGCCAGCACAGCACGGCGCCCAGCATCGCGCCGACCATCTGCCCGGCGACGTAGACGTGGACGTGGTCCCATTCCCCGGTGTCGATGGCGATCCCGAGGGTGACCGCCGGGTTGAGGTGCCCACCCGACAGCGGGGCGGCGGTGTACGCCCCGGCCATCACGCCGAAACCCCAGCCCAGCGCGATGACGACCCAGCCGGCGTCCTTCGCCTTCGAGTAGTTGAGCACGACGGCGGCGACCACGCCGGCGCCGAACAGGATCAGGATCGCGGTGCCGATGGTCTCCCCGACGAATATGTCTCCGTTGCTCATGGCGGCTCCTAGGCCCCGGCCCGGGACGATCCGCCCCGGACCTCGCGTGCAGGGTGCGTTTCCCATGGCGACTTCAGCCGGAGGCGGGGAGGATCCGCGCCCCGCCCGGCGTCCGTGACGAGCGTGCCGTCGCAGCCGAATCGCCCGTGGGGGAGCCTTGTCACAGGAGAACCCAGCGGTGGCGTGCCGGAATGCGCCGAGATGTACGGCGATGTCGACTGACACCGGGAAGTGTTCACCGGCACTCGGGGGGCGTCAAGGTCGCCGACCGCAACGGTTATCGGCCACCCGGCCGGAAGCGCCACCTCCGTGGCGGCGCGGACACTCGGTGGTCGGGGAACGGGTCCTTCCCCGGAGGAGCCGACTCCTGATAGATGCAGGAGACATGACACGACTCTCCCGCGCGGTACGCGGTCTGGTCACCGCCGTCGCCGCCCTGCTCGCCACGACCGCCGCCTCCGCCACCGCCCAGGCGAAACCCGAACCCAAGGCGCCCCGCGACTTCGTGGCACTGGACAGCGTGGACCCGACGATCATCCAGGAGATCCGTTACTTCACTCCGCACAACTTCGTCGGCGAGCCCATCGACGGCTACCGGCAGCCGCTGTGCATCCTCACCCGCCCCGCCGCCGAGGCCCTCCACACGGCGCAACAGCAACTGCTGCGCGAGGGCTACTCCCTGAAGGTGTACGACTGTTACCGGCCGCAGCGCGCGGTGGACCACTTCGTGCGCTGGGCCGAGGACCTCGACGACCAGAGGATGAAGGCCGAGTTCTACCCGAACGTCGACAAGACCCGGCTGTTCGCCGACGGCTACATCGCGGAGAAATCCGGCCACAGCCGTGGCTCGACCGTCGACCTCACCATCGTGGAACTCCCAACGAAACCGACCAGGCTCTACCATCCCGGACAGTCCCTCACCCCCTGCTTCGCCCCCGAGGACGAGCGGTTCCCCGACACCTCCGTCGACATGGGCACCGGCTACGACTGCTTCGACACCCTCAGCCGCACCCTCGACCCGCGCGTCCAGGGAGAACAACGCGCCAACCGGCTGCTCCTCAAGGGCACCCTGGAGGACCTCGGCTACGTGAACCTCGCCGAGGAGTGGTGGCACTACACCTTCAAGCCGGAGACCCACCCGGACACCTACTTCGACTTCCCGGTGTCCCGAAGGTCACTCACCGGCCACAACTGACCGACCCCCGGAGACGCCCCCACCGTGATCGGATACAGTCCGCGCGTGTCCGAAACTCATGCCATGGCTCCCAACTCCGCGCCGGACTCCCACTGTTCGAGCTGCGGCACGGCCTTCGGAGAGGGCGTCTCCGGCTGGCCCCGCACCTGCCCGTCCTGCGGCACCGTCGCCTACCGCAACCCGCTGCCGGTCGCGGTCGCCCTCCAGCCCGTGTACGACACACAGGGCACCGGCCTCGTCGTCATCACCCGCACCATCGCACCCGCGCGCGGGCGTACGGCCCTGCCCGGCGGTTACATCGACGACCGGGAGGACTGGCGTCAGGCCGTCGTCCGTGAACTCGAGGAAGAGACCGGCATCAGCGCGGCGAGCCGCGACGTACGGCTCGCCGACGCCATGAGCTCGCCCGACGGACACCTGCTGCTGTTCGGACTCCTCCCGGAACGCCCCGCGGAAGACCTGCCGCCCTTCACCGCCACCGACGAGACCGAGGACCGCCACCTGCTGCGCCGCCCGGAGGAACTCGCCTTCCCCCTGCACACCCTGGCCGCACGGGCCTGGTTCGAGGGCCGCTACATCTGACCCCCGCCGGTGCCCACCCCGCGGACACGCACCGGGCAGGACGGCTCGACCCCGCCGTCCTCGCCCTCCCGCTCCACGACGACCCGCGGCCCCGACCACCGCACCGTGTAACGCTCGATCTCCGGCTCCTCCCACCCCTCGCCGGCGTCCGGCACCACCAGCCCGCTCCCGGTCCGCCCCCGGGCCGGTGCCCACACCTCCAGCTCCGGACCACCGTCCTCCCCCAGCACCGGAAGAACGGCGCCCCCGCGCGCGAACACCGGTATCCGTCCCAGCGGCGCGTCGACCCACACCAGGGCCGGCCCGTCGTACGCCCGTCCCGTCGCCGTGTCGTACCACCGCCCGCGCGGCAGCCGGACCGCCCGCCGCTCCACACCCGGCGCGAGCACCGGCGCCACCAGCAGACAGTCACCGAGCAGAAAGGCGTCCTCACAGTCGCGCAACGCGCGCTCCTCGGGCGCCGACCACCACAACGGCCGCACGTACGGCGCTCCGGTACGCCGGGCCAGATGCGCCAGCGTCATGAAGTACGGCAGCAGCCGCCGGCGTTCGACGAGCGCCACGCGCGCGTGCTCGAGAACGTCCGCGCCGGACTCCCACGGCTCACCCCGGCCCGCCCGCGCCCCGGCACGGGTGCGGAAGAAGGGAAGATAGGCCCCCAACTGGAGCCCGCGCAGATACAGCTCGGGCGACGCCTCCCCGTCGAAGCCGCCGACGTCCGGGCCCACCTGGGGAACACCGCACAGGCCCAGCCCCAGCACCACCGACAACGCCGCCCGCAACCCGGGCCACCCCGTCATCACCCCGCCGGACCACACCCCGCCGTGACGCTGCATACCGGCCCACCCGGAACGCGAGAGCACGAACGGCCGCTCGGAGGGCGTCCACTCCCGCAGTCCCTCGTACGCCGCCCGGGCCATGCACAGCCCGTACACGTTGTGCGCCTCACGATGGTCACCGCCGCGCCCGTCCAGCGCGTGACGCGCCGACCGCGGCAGCGTCGGCTCGCCGAAGGCCGCGAAGGACGTCGGCTCGTCCATGCTGTGCCAGACACCCGCGAACCCCTGCGCCAGCCGCTCCGTGTACAGGCCGCCCCACCACGCACGCACGCGCGCGTGCGTGAAGTCCGGAAAGACCACCTCCCCGGTCCACCCGACCCCTTCCACGACCTCCCCGGAGGCGTCCCGCACGAACGCGTCCCGCTCCACCCCCTCGTCGTACACGGGGGTGCCGGGCGTCGCGCCGACCCCCGGACCGACGACCGACACCAGCCTGATCCCCTCACGCCGCAGCTCGTCCGCGAGAACCGGCAGCTTGGGGAACCGCTCCTGGTCCACGGTGAACATCCGACGGACATCGAAGTGCTCGACGCCGAGGTGCACGGCGTCGAGCGGCAGCCCGTGCTCCCGGTACCCCGCGACGATCCGCCGCACCTCCTCCTCGCCACCGGAAGACCCTCGCGCGTGATGGTGACCGAGCGCCCACGCGGGCGGCAGCGCCGGAGCACCGGTGAGCGAGGCCCAGGCGAGCAGTACCCGCGCGGGAGCACCCACCATCACCCAGCAGCGCAGCGGGCCACCGCCCATGCGCAGCTCACTCGTCCCGGCCCGGTCGTGCCCCGAACCGGCACCCTCCTCACCCTCCCGCAGCGTCACGGTGCCGTCCCACGCGTTGTCGTAGAACACCAGATGCGTGCCCGCGTCGGCCACCACCATCTGCGCCGGCATCGTGACGGACAGCGGATCGTCACCGGGGCCGACAGCACGACCGGGCGCGGCGTTCCACAACCTGTACGTGCCGTCCCGCAGCCGGGGGCCCGACGCACGCCCCCCGAGTCCGAAGAAACGCGCGTCGGCCGGCACCTCGGACCGCTGCATCCAGCGCGCGGCACCACCGCCCACCGGCTCCCACCACCGCGGCGGCAGATCGCGCCGCAGCATCACACCCCCCGGGGTGAGCACCTCCACCGCGCCGTGCCGCGAGACCACCACCGTCACCCGCTCGGCCACCACCCGCCAGCCACCGTCTTTGTCCGGCTCCAGCGCGGCCCGCGGATCCGGATCGGGACAGCGGCCGGCCAGCGCGTACGACGGATCCGGAGCAGCCCCGTCCCAGCCCCAGAAGACCGCCCCGTTCACCGCCACGAAGATCCGCAGCTCCGAGCGGCCGAACCTGATCAGCCCGCCACCGAGCCCCGGCTCCACCTCCCGTACGGTCCCGGGCACCCGCGCCCGCACCGGCTCCCGCGGCGGCAGCCCGGTGGCGTCGGCACGCCGCCTGCGCCACGCTGCCCGTACGGTACGCAACCCCTGAGCCGCCCCCACCGAACCGACCGATTTCACCGAACGCACCAGGTCACGACCGTCCATGCTGCTCACCCTGCCATTGACCGCGCCCCTCATGCGTGTCGTTCAACTGCCGTTCACCTGTGATCGGAGCACATCTTCACGACACGGACTATGTGGGGGACGCCCTGGTGCGGAAGTCGATCACATGGCATCGTCCCTGTCAGCCGCGTCACGCGCACACCCCAGCCCGTGCGCGGAGGACGCACACGACGCGCACAGTCCGGGAGCCGCCCCATGTCGACCGTGAACCCCCAGCCGCTCTGGCAGCCGAGCCGGGACCAGATCGCCCAGGCACGGATCACCACGTTCCAGACGTGGGCCGCCGAACACCACGGCGCTCCCGCCGACGGCGGCTACGCGGCGCTCCACCGCTGGTCCGTGGACGAGCTGGACACCTTCTGGAAAGCGGTCACGGAATGGTTCGACGTCCGTTTCTCGACTCCCTACGCGCGCGTGCTGGGTGACCGCTCGATGCCCGGCGCCCAGTGGTTCCCCGGAGCCACGCTGAACTACGCCGAGCACGCGCTGCGCGCCACCGCCTCCCGCGCGGACGAAGCCGCGCTGCTGTACGTCGACGAAACCCATGACCCCCGCCCCGTCACCTGGGCCGAGCTGCGCCGCCAGGTCGGCTCCCTGGCGGCCGAGCTGCGCTCCCTCGGCGTACGCCCCGGAGACCGCGTCAGCGGTTACCTCCCGAACATCCCGCAGGCCGTCGTCGCCCTCCTCGCCACGGCGGCCGTGGGCGGCGTGTGGACCTCCTGCGCACCCGACTTCGGCGCCCGCAGCGTCCTCGACCGCTTCCAGCAGGTCGAACCCGTCGTCCTGTTCACCGTCGACGGCTACCGCTACGGCTGCAAGGAACACGACCGCCGCGACACCGTCGCCGAACTCCGCCGCGAACTGCCCACCTTGCGCGCCGTCGTGCACATCCCCCTGCTCGGCACCGAGGCCCCCGACGGAGCCCTGGACTGGTCCGCCCTCACCGCCGCGGACACCGAACCGGTCTTCGAACAGGTGCCCTTCGACCACCCGCTGTGGGTGCTCTACTCCTCCGGCACCACCGGACTGCCCAAGGCGATCGTCCAGTCCCAGGGCGGCATCCTCGTCGAACACCTCAAGCAACTCGGACTCCACTGCGACCTGGGCCCCGAGGACCGCTTCTTCTGGTACACCTCCACCGGCTGGATGATGTGGAACTTCCTCGTCTCCGGCCTCCTGACCGGAACGACGATCGTCCTGTACGACGGCAGTCCCGGCTTCCCGGACACGGGCGCCCAGTGGCGCATCGCCGAACGCACCGGCGCCACCCTCTACGGCACCTCCGCCGCCTACGTCATGGCCTGCCGCAAGGCCGGCGTGCACCCCTCGCGCGACTTCGACCTCTCCGCGGTGAAATGCGTCGCGACCACCGGCTCCCCCCTGCCCCCCGACGGCTTCCGCTGGCTGCACGACGAGTTCGCCGAGAACGGGGCCGACCTGTGGATCGCCTCCGTCAGCGGCGGCACGGACGTCTGCTCCTGCTTCGCCGGAGCCGTACCGACCCTTCCCGTCCACATCGGCGAGCTCCAGGCCCCCGGCCTGGGCACGGACCTGCAGTCCTGGGACCCCAGCGGCAAGCCCCTGACCGACGAGGTCGGCGAACTCGTGGTCACCAACCCGATGCCCTCGATGCCGATCCACTTCTGGAACGACCCCGACGGCACCCGCTACCACGACAGCTACTTCGACACCTACCCCGGCGTCTGGCGGCACGGCGACTGGATCACCATCACCTCCCGCGGTTCCGTCGTCATCCACGGCCGCTCCGACTCCACGCTCAACCGCCAGGGCGTCCGCATGGGCTCCGCCGACATCTACGAAGCCGTGGAACGCCTCCCCGAGATCAGGGAATCCCTCGTCATCGGTGTCGAACAGCCCGACGGCGACTACTGGATGCCTCTGTTCGTCCACCTGGCACCCGGAGCCACCCTCGACGACGACCTGCGCGGCCGCATCAAGAAGACCATCCGCGAGCAACTGTCACCGCGTCACGTCCCCGACGAGATCATCGAGGTACCCGGCGTCCCGCACACCCTCACCGGCAAACGCATCGAGGTCCCGGTCAAGCGACTCCTCCAGGGCACCCCGCTGGAAAAGGCGGTCAACCCGGGCTCCATCGACAACCTCGGCCTGCTCGCCTTCTACGAGGAACTCGCCCGCAAGCGCGCCTGACCGTCCCGGGAACATGACCGGCTCCCCCTCGGCCCACGCCGTTGTCAGTGCCGCCGATTACTGTGAGTGAGCATCGATCGACTGTGCACAGGGGGAGACATGACCTACACAGACCACCGAACCTTGCGACGCGTCCTGCGCCGCGAAGTCGCGGGCACCATCGGCCTGCTGGCCGACGAGCACGACTTCCGCGCCATGCGGCGCTACGACAGCTTCGTCTTCGACGACCACACCACCTACCTCAAACACATGGAAGCCGTCCTCAGGACGCGCGCGCTGCAGGGCAGCCACACCACGGTGGCCCTCTTCGACCCCGAGGACTACGCCGAGTACTGCGCGGAAACGGGCCTCGACCCCGACAGCCACACCAGCCGCACGCGGTTCACGGCCGCACTCGCCTCCACCGGCCCCACGGTCCCCTATGACGGCCGCCCACTGGCCGACCTCCTGCCCACCCTCGTCGACGAGGCCGTACGCCACGCCACCTGGGAGTACGCGACCACGCTCCTCGCCCGCCTCGGCACCTGCGCCTCGTGCGGCGAGGACCTGGGCCGCGCCGCCTTCATCCGCGCCTCGCACCTCCTCGTCCGCATCCTCGACACGGCCCCACCCGGCGAGCGGCACCTCGTGTGCAGCGTCTCCGGATCACCCGAAACGCTCGTCGCCGTCCTGCACGCCGACGACATCGCCGGCCGCATGGAACTCGACGAGTCCGAAGCCCTCGAATTCACCACCGTCCTGGCCGTCGGCCTCGCCACCGAGAGCCCCGGCGGACTGGTCATGCGGACCAGCAAACCCGGCAGCCCCGACCGTATCCACGGCTGGCGACTGCGCGCCTACGGCCTCGAACCTCTCACCGCCGGCGAGGTCTTCGACGCCTACTGCACCGACGCCGAGTCCGGAGACCTCATCTCCCCGGAGTCCAACGTCGACTACTGCGAGCCGCCCGACCTCGGCGAGGGACCGAGCCCGGCCCACCGCCACTGAGCCGCAAACGCCCGAGGGGCACCCCACCTCCAGGTGGGGCGCCCCTCGGGGACACCCGTCGCCGACCGGTCCGGTCCGGCTACTCGCCCGACAGCACCGCCTGAGCGGCGGCACGGGCATCCGCGGCACTGTCCGCCGCCCGGGCCGCCGCCGCGGCCCGCTCACACTGCGCCAGCGTGAACTTCGCCAGCGACGCCCGTACGTACGGAATGGACGCCGCCCCCATGGAGAGAGAGGTGACCCCCAGACCGGTCAGCACACACGCGAGCAGCGGGTCGGAGGCGGCCTCACCGCAGACACCACAGCTCTTGCCCTCGGCCTTCGCCGCCTCGGCGGACAGCGCCACCAGGTCGAGCAGCGCGGGCTGCCACGGATCCTGCAGCCGGGAGACCGCACCCACCTGACGGTCCGCGGCGAACGTGTACTGCGCGAGGTCGTTCGTGCCCAGCGACAGGAACTCCACCTCCTGCAGCACCGAGCGCGCCCGCAACGCGGCCGACGGAATCTCGACCATCGCGCCGAACTTCGCCCGCAGCCCCGCCTCCCGGCAGGCGTCCGCGAAAGCCTTGGCATCGGCCCGGTCCGCCACCATCGGGGCCATGACCTCGAGGTGGACGGGCAGCCCCTCGGCAGCCTTGGCCAGCGCCGTCAGCTGCGTACGCAGCACCTCGGGGTGGTCGAGCAGCGTCCGCAGACCACGCACGCCCAGCGCCGGGTTCGGCTCGTCCGCCGGAGTCAGGAAGTCCAGTGGCTTGTCCGCGCCCGCGTCCAGCACCCGCACCACGACACGGCCCTCGGGGAACGCCTCGAGCACCTGACGGTAGGCCGCGACCTGCTTCTCCTCGGAAGGAGCCTTCTTGTCGTCGTCCAGGAACAGGAACTCGGTACGGAAGAGACCGACGCCCTCGGCACCCGCCTCGACGGCGGCAGGCACATCCGCCGGACCACCGATGTTGGCCAGCAGCGGCACCTTGTGACCGTCGGCGGTCGCACCGGGCCCGGTCGACGCCGCCAGCGCCGCCTTGCGCTCGGCCGCCGCCGCCTCGAGCTGAGCCTTCTTCTCGTCACTCGGGTTCACGAAGATCTCGCCGGTGCTGCCGTCGACCGCTATCAGCGTGCCCTCGGCGAGTTCACCGGCACCGGGCAGGGCGACCACGGCCGGGACACCGAGAGCGCGGGCCAGGATCGCGCTGTGACTGGTCGGGCCGCCCTCCTCGGTCACGAAGCCGAGCACCAGCGTCGGGTCGAGCAGCGCCGTGTCCGCCGGCGCGAGATCACGGGCCACGAGGACGTACGGCTCGTCGCTGTCCGGCACACCCGGCATCGGCACCCCGAGCAGCCGCGCGACGATACGGTTCCGCACGTCGTCGAGGTCGGCCACGCGGCCCGCCAGATACTCACCGGCATTCGCGAGCAGCTCGCGGTACGCGGCGAACGCGTCGTACACCGCACGCTCAGCGGTGCTGCCGACGGCGATGCGTCGCTCCACGTCGGCCATCAGCTCGGGGTCCTGAGCCATCATGGCCTGCGCCTCGAGCACCGCCTGGGCCTCGCCCCCGGCGAGGTTGCCGCGCGCCATCAGATCGGCCGCGACCGCCTCCACGGCCTTGCGGGCACGCCCTTGCTCGCGCTCCGCTTCCTCCGCCGGGATCTGCTTGGCCGGCGGCTCGAGCACCGCTGTACCCATGTGCCGTACCTCGCCGATCGCCACACCGTGGCTGACACCGACGCCTCGCAGCGTTGTCTCCATCTCACCCGTCTCCGGTAGAGCGGCGGGTTCCGCCGCCGCGTTGGTTGTCCTGGTGGCCGTCACGGGACGGCGCCGCGTCACTTCCAGAGGAAGAGGGTGTCGCCGGCCTTCACATCACCGTCGTCACGAAGATCGGAGAGAGCGTCCGCCGTGGCCTCCAGGGCAACGACCGGGCACACCGGGGACTTACCGGCGGCCTCGACGGTGGCCGGATTCCAGCGCACGATGCTCTGCCCGCGCGTCACGGTGTCGCCCTTGTTGACGAGCAGCTCGAAACCCTCGCCGTTGAGCTGCACGGTGTCGATGCCGAGGTGGGTGAGCACGCCGTGTCCGTTCTCGTCGACGACGACGAACGCGTGCGGGTGCAGGGAGACGATCACACCGTCGACGGGGGAGACGGCCTCGGAGGGCTCCCGCGCGGGGTCGATCGCCGTACCCGGGCCGACCATGGCCCCGGAGAAGACCGGGTCGGGCACGGACGCCAGTCCGATGGCCCGTCCTGCAAGCGGGGACGTCACGGTGGTCATGGGAAGCCTCCCAGGCGTGGAGATCTGTACGTACGCCGCCGTCACTGCCTGCCTCCGGCGCGCTGTTCAGCAGCGTATGTCATGTGACGTACCGGTTCCGGGGGACAGGTCCGGATCAGTGGTCTAGACGATAGGTCTAGACCACCCACTCTAATCGATTTGCACGTGGTCCGCGACCCCGTGTAGAGTCGTACTCCTGCTCGGGGATGAGCGGCGCGAACAGACGCCCCTGACTCGACAGCAATCCAACTTGTCAGATCCTAACTTTGGATCACTTTCTGCGTGTCTGCAGGAGGGTGGTCAGAGGGCCGGAAAAACACTGATAGAGTCGGAAACGCAAGACCGAAGGGAAGCGCCCGGAGGAAAGCCCGCGAGGGTGAGTACAAAGGAAGCGTCCGTTCCTTGAGAACTCAACAGCGTGCCAAAAGTCAACGCCAGATATGTTGATACCCCGACCCGGTCGGTTCGACCGGGTTGAGGTTCCTTTGAAGAAAAACACAGCGAGGACGCTGTGAACCGCCGGACTATTCCTCCGGTGGTTCCGCTCTCGTGACGTGTTCGTCCCGATTACGGGAAAACATTCACGGAGAGTTTGATCCTGGCTCAGGACGAACGCTGGCGGCGTGCTTAACACATGCAAGTCGAACGATGAACCACTTCGGTGGGGATT
>NZ_JBHWHX010000048.1:0-48164 GCF_042732315.1 Streptomyces sp. NPDC059787 | reverse complement strand
CGGCTGGATCTCAGCCTCTCCGGCGTTTGAGGAGCGGAGCCCCAGGTCGGGACGGGAAGGGGCGGCGGGGGCGAAGAAACCCTCAGGCCCGGAGCAGCCGCCGCGCGAACTCCAGCGCCGCCGCGCGTACGTCCTCGGCCGTCCACTCCAGCCCCGCGGAACGCACGTACACCTCCGTGAGGGACAACCCCGGCCCCTTCGGATCCCAGTGGTTGGCGAAGAGCACGGTTCCCGTCTCCTCGGCCGCCCGGATCGCCATCTCGGCGACCACATCCGCGTCGTACGGCAGCCACACCTGGAAGTCATAGGTGTGCGGCACCTCGGGGTGGACGCGGAACCAGGGCAGTCCCCCTGCTTCCAGGCCCTCCCGCAGCGCGGCGGCCACCACGCGCGCGTGCCCGACGTACTCCGGCAGCCGTGGCAGCTCCCGCTCCAGTCCGATCAGCGCCGACAGCGCGGTCGGGAACTGCTGGAAGACGTTGCCCCCGTACCGGTGCCGCCAGGCCCGCGCCTCCTCGATCAGGCTCGCGGGACCGGCGAGGGCGGCGCCGCCGTAGGCGTCGAGGGACTTGTAGAACGACACGTAGACGCTGTCCGCGAGGCCCGCGATCTCCTCCAGCGGCCGGCCGAAGTGCTCGGTGCACTCCCACAGCCGGGCCCCGTCGAAGTGCACGACCGCCTCGCGTTCCCGCGCGGCGGCCACCACCTCGGTCAGCTCCTCCCACGTGGGCAGCACGAAACCGGCGTCCCTGAGCGGCAGCTCCAGCATCAGCGCCCCGAAGGGCTCCTCGAAGTCGCGGACCTCTTCGGCGGTGGGCAGCCGGGGCTCGCTCGTCATCCGCACCGGCCGCAACCCGCTGACCTGACTGAACGCGTTCCGCTCGTACACCTCCGGGTGGCTGAGCGGATGCAGCGCGACCGCCGGGTCGCCGGTGCGGCCGGCCCAGCAGCGCAGCGCCACCTGCTGGGCCATCGTCCCGGTCGGGAAGAACGCGGCGGCCTCGGTGCCGAGCAGACCGGCGACCCGCTTCTCCAGGGCCTCGACGACGCCGTTGCCGTAGATGTCGGACGTCTCGTCGAGGTCGTACACACTCCCCGCCGCCTCCAGCAGGGCCAGCCGCTCCGAGAGGGGGGCGAGGAAGCCGAGGCGTGCGAGCACACGCGGGGCGGCGCGCCAGGCGGCGATCCGCCGTTCGCGCGACGTCGGCCGCGCCGCGTCGTCCGCCTCCTGCCCGGACTCCCGCTCGTCCCGCACCGTCGTGGTGTCACTCGTGCCGTCGGTATCACTCATGCGCGCGATCATCCCCCGCCCCCGTCCGCGCGGGCACCCACATTTCCGTACGCGCGCCCGCCGCACATTTCCGCACGCGCGTGTGCCACGACGGCGCACGGAAACCCACAGCCTGTGGACAACCGACCGCCTCCGGAACCGATCGCGTTAACATGACGAGAAATCGTCCGGTACCCCGAGCGGACTGGAACGGGAAGGCCGCCGTCGCGTGAACACAACCCCACAGCCAGATCCCCGGGACCGCCCCGCGCGGCTCACCGTCGGCGTCGTCGGCGCCGGACGCGTGGGCCCCGCCCTGGCCGCGTCCCTCCAGCTCGCCGGGCACCGCCCGGTGGCCGTCTCCGCCGTCTCCGACGCCTCCCGCAGGCGCGCCGAGCAGATGCTCCCCGACGTGCCGGTGGTGCCGCCCGCCGAGGTCCTCCAGCGGTCCGAACTGGTCCTGCTGACCGTCCCGGACGACGCCCTGCCCGAGCTGGTCTCCGGACTCGCCGACACCGGCGCGGTGCGGCCGGGCCAGCTACTGGTGCACACCTCCGGGCGGTACGGCGCGAAGGTGCTCGACCCCGCCCTGCGGGCCGGCGCGCTGCCGCTTGCCCTGCATCCCGCGATGACGTTCACCGGCACCCCCGTCGACGTGCAGCGCCTCGCCGGGTGCTCCTTCGGCGTCACCGCCCCCGAGGAGCTGCGGCTGGCCGCCGAGGCCCTCGTCGTCGAGATGGGCGGCGAGCCGGAATGGATCGCCGAGGAGAACCGCCCGCTCTACCACGCGGCCCTCGCCCTGGGCGCCAACCATCTGGTCACCCTGGTCGCCCAGTCCCTGGAACTGCTGCGCACCGCCGGTGTCGAGGCCCCCGACCGGATGCTCGGCCCGCTGCTCGGCGCCGCCCTGGACAACGCCCTGCGCTCCGGCGACGCGGCCCTCACCGGCCCGGTCGCGCGCGGTGACGCGGGCACGGTCGCCGCACACGTCACCGAGCTGCGCCGGCACGCCCCGGGGGCCGTCGCCGGCTATCTGGCGATGGCCCGCGCGACCGCCGACCGGGCCCTCGCCCACGGCCTGCTGAAACCGGAACTCGCCGAGGACCTCCTCGGAGTGCTCGCCGACGGAGCCGACGGCACCGGAAGCACTTCGGGGGAGGACCGATGAGCGGCACACCCCGACACCCCGCCCACCCCACCCCCGCGACGACGCGCGCGTCCCGGAACGGAGTCACCCGATGACCGCCACCCTGCTGCGCACCGCCGCCGAACTGCACGCACGCGCGCGTACCGGCCGCCGCGCCGTCGTGATGACCATGGGTGCCCTGCACGAGGGCCACGCCACGCTGATCCGCACCGCGCGGGGCATCGCCGGTCCCGGCGGAGAGGTCGTCGTCACCGTCTTCGTCAACCCGCTGCAGTTCGGCGCGGGCGAGGACCTGGACCGCTACCCGCGCACCCTGGACGCCGACATCGAGCTCGCCGGGCAGGCGGGCGCCGACGCCGTCTTCGCCCCGTCCGTCGACGAGGTCTACCCGGGCGGCGAACCCCAGGTCCGCGTCACGGCCGGCCCCATGGGCGAACGCCTGGAGGGCGCCGTCCGCCCCGGCCACTTCGACGGCATGCTCACCGTCGTCGCCAAACTGCTCCACCTCACCCGCCCCGACCTCGCGCTGTACGGCCAGAAGGACGCCCAGCAGCTCGCCCTGATCCGCCGCATGGTGCGGGACCTGAACTTCGGCGTCGAGATCGTCGGCGTCCCCACCGTGCGCGAGGAGGACGGGCTCGCCCTGTCCAGCCGCAACCGCTACCTCTCGCCCGCCGAGCGGCGCACCGCGCTCGCCCTGTCCCAGGCCCTGTTCGCGGGCCGCGACCGGCACGCCGCCCAGCAGGCGCTGCGCGCGCGTGCGAGTGAGGTGCCCTCCACGCGCGCGCGTGCCGAGGCGCTCAGCGCCATAGGGGAGTCCCGCGCGGCGGCCGACGCGCACGCCGTCGCCACGACCGCCGGCGGCCCGGTGGCCGTCCGCGCCGCCGCCCGCCTGGTCCTCGACGAGGCCGCCCGCCTCACGCCGCCCCTCGACCTGGACTACCTGGCCCTGGTCGACCCCTCCGACTTCACCGAGATCGGCGACGACTTCACCGGAGAAGCCGTCCTCGCCGTGGCCGCCCGCGTGGGCACCACCCGCCTGATCGACAACATCCCCCTGACCTTCGGAACCTTCGGAGCCGCCTCGTGACCAGCACAGGCATAAGACTGCATGCGCCCGCGCCCGGGTGGTCCATCGACGCGGACGTCGTGGTCGTCGGTTCCGGCGTCGCCGGCCTCACCGCCGCCATGCGCTGCGAGGCCGCCGGCCTGACGACGGTGGTCGTCACCAAGGCCCGTCTCGACGACGGCTCCACCCGCTGGGCCCAGGGCGGCATCGCCGCGGCCCTCGGCGAGGGCGACACCCCCGAGCAGCACCTGGACGACACCCTGGTCGCCGGCGCGGGACTGTGCGACGAGGAGGCGGTCCGCATCCTCGTCACCGAGGGGCCCGACGCCGTACGCCGCCTCATCGCGACCGGCGCGCACTTCGACGAGTCGACCGACGGCGGCCTGGAACTCACCCGCGAGGGCGGCCACCACCGCCGCCGCATCGCCCACGCGGGCGGCGACGCCACCGGCGCGGAGATCTCCCGCGCCCTCGTCGAGGCGGTCCGCGCGCGCGGGATGCGCACCATCGAGAACGCCCTCGTCCTCGACCTCCTCACCGACGCCGACGGCCGCACCGCCGGCGTCACCCTGCACGTCATGGGCGAGGGCCAGCACGACGGCGTGGGGGCCGTCCACGCACCCGCCGTGGTCCTGGCGACCGGCGGCATGGGCCAGGTCTTCTCGGCGACCACGAACCCCGCCGTCTCCACGGGCGACGGCGTGGCCCTCGCCCTCCGCGCGGGCGCCGAGGTGAGCGACCTCGAATTCGTCCAGTTCCACCCGACGGTGCTCTTCCTCGGACCCGAGGCGGAGGGCCAGCAGCCGCTGGTCTCCGAGGCGGTGCGCGGCGAGGGCGCCCACCTGGTGGACGCCGACGGCGTGCGCTTCATGCAGGGGCAGCACGAACTCGCCGAACTCGCGCCCCGGGACATCGTCGCCAAGGGCATCATGCGCCGCATGCGGGAGCAGGACGCCGAGCACATGTACCTCGACGCCCGCCACTTCGGCGCCGAGATGTGGGAGCACCGCTTCCCCACGATCCTCGCCGCCTGCCGCGCGCACGGCATCGACCCGGTCACCGAGCCCGTTCCGGTCGCCCCGGCCGCCCACTACGCCTCCGGCGGCGTCCGCACCGACTCCCACGGCCGCACCACCGTGCCCGGCCTGTACGCGTGCGGTGAGGTCGCCTGCACCGGCGTGCACGGCGCCAACCGCCTCGCCTCCAACTCCCTCCTCGAGGGCCTGGTCTACGCCGAGCGCATCGCCGCCGACATCGCGCGCGCCGGAAACACCCTCCACGCGCGCGTGCCGCAACCGCTCCCCGTCACGGAGCGCCCCGCCTACCCCCTCCTCCCCCCGGAGGCCCGCTTCACCGTCCAGCGGATCATGAGCCGGGGAGCAGGCGTACTCCGCTCCGCGACCTCCCTCTCCCAGGCCGCCGACAGTCTCCACCGGCTCCACGCCGACGCACGCGACGCCCTCGACGAGAACGGCAAGACCGCCGAGCCCGGCGTCGACACCTGGGAGGCCACCAACCTCCTGTGCGTGGCCCGCGTCCTGGTCGCCGCCGCGCAGCGGCGCGAGGAGACCCGCGGCTGCCACTGGCGCGAGGACCGTCCCGAGCGCGACGACACGACCTGGCGCCGCCACATCGTCGTACGGCTGAATCCGGACCGATCGCTGGCGGAGCACACCACCGACACCACAGACTTCCCCCCGACCCTCACCCAGGCCCAGGAGCAGTGACAGCAGTGACCACCCCCGACCTTCCCCTCGTTCCCTCCGGCGGCTGTGGCGACGGCTGCGCCTGCGGCGCCGACGAGGAGACCTACCTGGAGTGCGGCCTCGACCCCGCACTCGCCCAGCTCCTGGCCGACGCCGGCCTCGACCCCGTCGAGGTCGAGGACATCGCCAACGTCGCCCTCCAGGAGGACCTGGCCCACGGTGTGGACGTGACGACGGTCGCGACCATCCCGGAGGACGCCGTCGCCACCGCCGACTTCACCGCGCGGGAGGCGGGCACCGTGGCGGGCCTGAGGATCGCCGAGGCGGTCATGTCGGTCGTGTGCACGGAGGAGTTCGAGGTCGAACGCCACGCGGAGGACGGCGACCGCGTGGAGGCGGGCCAGACCCTGCTCTCCGTCACGACCCGCACCCGCGACATCCTCACCGCGGAACGCAGTGCCCTGAACCTGCTGTGCCGCCTGTCGGGCATCGCGACCGCCACGCGCGCGTGGGCGGACACCCTGGAGGGCACCAAGGCGAAGGTCCGCGACACCCGCAAGACGACCCCCGGCCTGCGCAGCCTGGAGAAGTTCGCCGTGCGCTGCGGCGGCGGCGTCAACCACCGCATGTCCCTCTCGGACGCGGCCCTGGTCAAGGACAACCACGTGGTGGCCGCCGGCGGTGTCGCCAAGGCCTTCGACGCGGTCCGCGAGCGCTTCCCCGACGTCCCGATCGAGGTCGAGGTCGACACCCTGCACCAGCTCCGCGAGGTCCTGGACGCCGGCGCCGACCTGATCCTGCTGGACAACTTCACGCCCGGCGAGTGCGAGGAGGCGGTGGCCCTCGTCGGCGGCCGTGCCGCCCTGGAGGCCTCCGGCCGCCTCACCCTCACCAACGCGAAGGCGTACGCGGACACGGGCGTCGACTACCTGGCGGTGGGGGCCCTCACCCACTCCTCGCCGATCCTCGACATCGGCCTCGACCTGCGAGCGGCGGAGTAGGACCGGCCATGCTGCTGACGATCGACGTGGGCAACACGCACACCGTCCTGGGCCTCTTCGACGGCGACGACATCGTCGAACACTGGCGCATCTCCACGGACGCGCGCCGCACGGCCGACGAACTCGCGGTCCTGCTCCAGGGCCTGATGGGCATGCACCCGCTGCTGGGCGACGAGCTGGGCGACGGCATCGACGGCATCGCGATCTGCGCGACGGTCCCGTCCGTCCTGCACGAACTCCGTGAGGTGACGCGCCGCTACTACGGAGACGTCCCAGCGGTCCTGGTGGAACCGGGCGTGAAGACGGGCGTGCCGATCCTCACCGACAACCCCAAGGAGGTCGGCGCGGACCGCATCATCAACGCGGTCGCGGCGGTCGACCTCTACGGCGGACCGGCGATCGTCGTCGACTTCGGTACGGCGACGACGTTCGACGCGGTCTCCGCGCGGGGGGAGTACGTCGGTGGGGTCATCGCCCCCGGCATCGAGATCTCCGTCGAGGCGCTCGGCGTCCGCGGTGCGCAGTTGCGGAAGATCGAGGTGGCGCGTCCGCGCAGTGTGATCGGCAAGAACACGGTCGAGGCGATGCAGTCCGGCATCATCTACGGATTCGCCGGTCAGGTCGATGGCGTGGTCAACCGGATGGCTCGCGAGCTGGCGGACGATCCCGAGGACGTGACGGTCATCGCGACGGGTGGGCTGGCGCCGATGGTGCTGGGTGAGAGCTCGGTCATCGACGAGCACGAGCCGTGGCTGACGCTGATCGGTCTGCGCCTGGTGTACGAACGGAACGTGTCGCGTCTGTGACGTGCGGGTGCCTGCGCGGCCCGGTGCGGTACGGGGTGCCCCTCGCTGTTGTGGTCCGGTGCGGTACGGGGTGCCCGGCGTTGATACGGCCCGGGGGTGTTCGTGCGGCCCGGCACGCTTTGCGGGGTGCCCCGGCGTGGGTGTGGGCCGGGGGGGGTGTTCGCGCTGCCCGGCGCTTGCGGGGTGCCTCCCCCCACTCTCGGCTTCGCTCGAGCGGGAGGTACCCCCACCGCCCACCCGTGCCGCCCCAGCGGCACGACTGCCCGCGGAGGGCGGGGTGGTGGCTGCCCGCGGAAACGGCGGCAGCGGCGGCTGCCCGCGGAGGACGGGGCATGCGGCACGGCTGCCCGCAGAGGACGGGGCGGCGGGGGTAGGCAGTCGCGTACGGCGGGAAGGGGACGGGGCGGGGGTGGCCGCCCGCAGCGGCTGGCGCGTCCGCGCCGCCCACCCCTCCAAGTGACCTGTTCCGCGCCAGTCCGAGGACGGACACCCCCGACCCGGCCCCGACCCACCCACCGACCGCAGGCGCTACCCAAGCCCCCACCCGAGCCGCACAGGCGCCGCAGGCATCCCACCCACCGGACCGAAAGCCGCACCGCAGGCACAAGACCCGCACCGGGACCGTGGCGGCGCCGAGGGCACAAGACCCGCACCCCCACCGGGGGCGAACAGCGGCGCCGCAGGCATCCCACCCACCGGACCGAAAGCCGCACCGCAGGCATCCCACCCACCCGGGTGGCGCCCCACGCCACACCTGCCCCATACGCGGTGTTTGTCTGATTAGCGCGTATCGTCGCAGCATGCCCACGCCCTACGGACCCCGCGGCGGCATGGCGTTCGGCGCGGAGGAACTGCGCGTGCTCCGCCGCGCTCTCGCCCTCGCCCTGTGCCCCACCCCCACCCCCGCCTCGGCCGACGACCTCCAGGACTGCCTCCGCCTCGCCACGGACCTCGACGAGGCGACGCGGGAAAGTGCCCGGCTGCGCGCCTTCCTCCTGGCCGACCTCGGCCGCTACCGCGCGGCCCTCCCCGGCACCGCCGCCGGCTACCTCACGCTCCTGGAGGAGGCGCTGGGCGCCGGGTACCGCCCCCACCCCGACGACCTGGCCGCCCTCCGGGCCCTGCGCGGCAATCCCACCGCCGCCGCCCTCCTGCGCCACTGCCGGCGCACCTTCCTCCTGGCCCTCCCAGGAGGCCGTGCGGCCACCGAGGACCCGCGGAAGAAGCAGGACCCGTCCCGGAAGCCGGCCACCCCCAGCCCCGCCCCCGGCCCCGCCCCGAACCCCACTCCCGCCCCCGCGCCCGACCCCGCCCGCCCCATCCCCACCCCCGGCGAGGTCTTCCCCCGGCGCAAACCCACCCCGCCCCCCTCGGACCGGCACCTGGCCGCCGGCTGACGACCCCCGCTGCCCTACCCTGGACCCATGGACTACGTCTCCGCGCTCCTCCCCCCGGCCGTCATGGCCGTCCTCTTCATCGGCGTGATCCGGGTGATCGTGAAGACCCAGGGCGGCGCCAACAAGACCAAGGAGGACGCCGCGGTCGACGCGGCCCTCGCGCGGGTGCAGGGTTCCCAGCCCTCCCCCAAGACCGAAGCCTGACCGGCCCGACCCCAGCCGCCCCCGGCGTACGACCCAAGGTCGTACGCCCTTTTTGTTCATGTTTGACGACGATCATGCCCGTCCGGCACGCCATTACCCGGATCCGCCAGTATTGTTCTGAGTTGTGCCTCGCCCATTGGGAGAACTCGAAGACGCGGTCATGACGCGGGTGTGGAAGTGGAACCGCCCGGTGACCGTTCGGGAAGTCCTGGAAGATCTTCAGAAGGAACGGTCCATCGCGTACACCACGGTGATGACCGTTTTGGACAATCTCCATCAGAAGGGCTGGGTGCGCCGAGAGGCGGAAGGCAGGGCCTATCGATATGAGGCGGTCTCCACTCGCGCCGCCTACGCCGCCGCGCTGATGAACGAGGCGTGGTCGCAGAGCGACAACGCCGCCGCCGCTCTCGTCGCGTTCTTCGGCATGATGAGCGAGGAACAGCGTCAGGCTCTCACCGACGCGGTCCGCATCGTCCAGCTCCCGGAAACCCCCGCCGAGGAGAACCCCGGCTCGGCAGAGGGCCGGGGCGGACGATAGCGTCCGCCCATGTCCGCAGACAGCCCCGAAGTCCCCGCAAAAGCCATCACGGTCCGACGGGCCCGCACCAGCGATGTCCCCGCCGTCCGCCGGCTCCTTGACGCCTACGTCCGCGGGCGCATCCTGCTCGACAAAGCAACGGTGACGCTTTACGAGGACATCCAGGAGTTCTGGGTCGCGGAACGGGACGACAACGCGGAGGTGGTCGGCTGCGGCGCCCTGCACGTGATGTGGGAAGACCTCGCGGAAGTCCGCACTCTCGCCGTGAAGCCGGGCCTGAAGGGCGCGGGCGTCGGACACCGGTTGCTGGAGAAGTTGCTGGAGACCGCCCGCTGGCTCGGTGTTCGGCGCGTATTCTGCCTGACCTTCGAAGTGGAGTTCTTCGGCAAGCACGGCTTCGTGGAGATCGGTGAGACACCCGTCGACACCGATGTGTACGCGGAGTTGCTGCGCTCCTATGACGAGGGTGTCGCGGAGTTCCTCGGCCTCGAACGCGTGAAACCGAACACCTTGGGCAACAGCCGGATGCTTCTGCATCTGTGATCTGCGCGCGGTGCCCTATGTCCGAAACGCGCACGTTTCCGGGCCGGGTGCGGGCAGCGGGTCTCCGTCAGGGGTTTGTGTTTTTACGGCAAAAGCGGTTTGCTTTCCGGAGTACTGCAGTACTGGATATAACAAGGGGCGGCGATACGGCGGACGCCGGCACACCCCGGCCCTCAAGTTATCGATGAAAGGAAATCCGGTGGCACAGAAGGTTCAGGTCCTTCTTGTCGACGACCTCGACGGCGGCGAGGCGGACGAGACCGTGACGTTCGCGTTGGACGGCAAGACGTACGAGATCGATCTCACCACCGCCAATGCGGACAAGCTCCGCGGCCTTCTCGATCCTTACGTGAAGGGCGGTCGTCGTACCGGAGGCCGCGCTTCGGGCGGGCGCGGAAAGGCGCGTTCCTCTTCCGGCGGCAGCCAGGACACCGCGGCCATCCGCGCGTGGGCGAAGGAGAACGGTTACGAGGTCAACGACCGCGGCCGTGTCCCCGCGTCCATCCGCGAGGCCTACGAGAAGGCCAACGGCTGACCGTCGGCCCGTACGGCGGCGGCAGCGCACGCACGCCGCAGCCGGACCCGGTGGACCTGTGTCGCCACCGTGTTCACCAGTCGCACGAGATCCGGGGGGACGTCCCGGTCCCCCCTCGCACCACCTCTCGTGCCCATCGCCGACAGCGTCGGCAGCGAGGCCTCGGCCCCGCGTCCCGGCTCGGGGGGCCGCAGCCACACGGCGGCCCCCTGCGATCCGTCACGGCCCAGGGGGAGCGACCGGGCGGCGGGGCCGGCGTCACCGCCGGCGGCGGCGCCCGGAGGCCAGGGAGCGTCCATGAGACCTCCCGCGCCGATCGCCACCAGGTCCAGCCCCAGCGCACCCCACTCCAGCCACTCCAGCAGCCCCGGCAGTTCCTCCGCGCTGCCCGCCGCCACCAGCAGCCTCATCCGGCCGTCCCGCAGGGCCACCGGGAACCCCCGCCCGAGTCCTCCCGAGCGCCCCAGGCGTTCCAGCGCCGCGCACCCCGCCTCCGCGGGCACGTCCAGGACGTCGAAGCACACCCCCACCACCAGCCGCACCGGCACCCCGGGCACTGTGGGCCACCCCAGCGCGTTCTCGTACCAGAGCCGCACCTCGTCGTCGTCCGGCGTGAGCGGCCGGTGGGGAAACGGCACTGCGGGAGCGACGGTCCGAGCCATGCCCGGCGCAACGTCCCGGCGCCCTCCGGGTTACGCTGGGTGCTCACGTGTAAGCGGGGGGTGTCGAACAAGGGGGCGTGCGGGGGTGCGGGGAGGCGCAAGGTTGTTCGCCCGTAGCGGAGGGAACCCGTGCACTCGGCATGGACTGTCCGTAGCAGCGGGTAAGACATCCCTAGTGGGAGGGGGCGACACGCAGGGCGGGACGTCTCCCGTTCGCCATGGGCGTACTGGCGAAGGGGGTAACTGCCTGGCCTGCGGGAACATCGTCTCGCACCATCGGGTTGGAGCAGATGTCGGCGTGAGCGGGGTCAGGAGGCCATCGACGGTGTCGGCAGTTGGAATGAGCGGTCCCCGCTCGCGGGACTAAGCTGCGGAAGGACAGGGAGGGGAAGTTCCCCCCACTGCCTGACCGCTCTGAGGAGCGATTAACGATGTTCGAGAGGTTCACCGACCGCGCGCGGCGGGTTGTCGTCCTGGCTCAGGAAGAAGCCCGGATGCTCAACCACAACTACATCGGCACCGAGCACATCCTCCTGGGCCTGATCCACGAGGGTGAGGGTGTCGCCGCCAAGGCCCTTGAGAGCCTCGGGATTTCGCTCGAGGCGGTCCGCCAGCAGGTGGAGGAGATCATCGGGCAGGGCCAGCAGGCCCCGTCGGGTCACATTCCCTTCACCCCCCGTGCCAAGAAGGTCCTGGAGCTGTCGCTCCGCGAGGCCCTTCAGCTGGGCCACAACTACATCGGCACGGAGCACATCCTGCTCGGCCTGATCCGTGAGGGCGAGGGCGTCGCCGCCCAGGTCCTGGTCAAGCTGGGCGCCGATCTGAACCGGGTGCGGCAGCAGGTCATCCAGCTGCTCTCCGGTTACCAGGGCAAGGAGACCGCCACCGCCGGCGGTCCTGCCGAGGGCACCCCCTCCACGTCCCTGGTCCTCGACCAGTTCGGCCGGAACCTCACCCAGGCCGCTCGTGAGTCCAAGCTCGACCCGGTCATCGGGCGCGAGAAGGAGATCGAGCGGGTCATGCAGGTGCTGTCCCGCCGTACCAAGAACAACCCGGTGCTGATCGGTGAGCCCGGCGTCGGCAAGACCGCCGTCGTCGAGGGCCTCGCCCAGGCCATCGTCAAGGGCGAGGTGCCCGAGACCCTCAAGGACAAGCACCTCTACACCCTGGACCTCGGTGCCCTGGTCGCCGGCTCCCGCTACCGCGGTGACTTCGAGGAGCGCCTGAAGAAGGTGCTCAAGGAGATCCGCACCCGCGGCGACATCATCCTGTTCATCGACGAGCTGCACACGCTGGTCGGTGCGGGTGCCGCCGAGGGCGCCATCGACGCCGCGAGCATCCTCAAGCCGATGCTGGCCCGCGGTGAGCTGCAGACCATCGGTGCGACCACGCTGGACGAGTACCGCAAGCACCTGGAGAAGGACGCGGCCCTGGAGCGCCGCTTCCAGCCCATCCAGGTCGCGGAGCCGTCCCTGCCGCACACGATCGAGATCCTCAAGGGCCTGCGCGACCGGTACGAGGCGCACCACCGCGTCTCGATCACCGACGAGGCCCTGGTCCAGGCGGCGACGCTCGCCGACCGCTACATCTCGGACCGCTTCCTGCCGGACAAGGCGATCGACCTGATCGACGAGGCCGGCTCCCGGATGCGCATCCGCCGGATGACCGCGCCGCCGGACCTGCGCGAGTTCGACGAGAAGATCGCCGGCGTCCGCCGCGACAAGGAGTCCGCGATCGACTCGCAGGACTTCGAGAAGGCCGCCTCCCTGCGCGACAAGGAGAAGCAGCTCCTCGCCGCCAAGGCCAAGCGGGAGAAGGAGTGGAAGGCCGGCGACATGGACGTCGTCGCCGAGGTCGACGGCGAGCTGATCGCCGAGGTCCTCGCCACGGCGACGGGCATCCCGGTCTTCAAGCTCACGGAGGAGGAGTCGTCCCGCCTGCTGCGCATGGAGGACGAGCTCCACAAGCGGGTCATCGGCCAGGTCGACGCCGTCAAGGCGCTGTCCAAGGCGATCCGCCGTACCCGTGCCGGCCTGAAGGACCCGAAGCGTCCCGGCGGCTCGTTCATCTTCGCCGGCCCGTCCGGTGTCGGTAAGACCGAGCTGTCCAAGGCGCTCGCCGAGTTCCTCTTCGGTGACGAGGACGCGCTGATCTCCCTCGACATGTCGGAGTTCAGCGAGAAGCACACGGTCTCGCGTCTCTTCGGTTCGCCCCCCGGCTACGTGGGCTACGAGGAGGGCGGCCAGCTGACGGAGAAGGTGCGCCGCAAGCCGTTCTCGGTCGTCCTCTTCGACGAGGTCGAGAAGGCCCACCCGGACATCTTCAACTCGCTGCTGCAGATCCTGGAGGACGGTCGCCTGACCGACTCCCAGGGCCGGGTCGTGGACTTCAAGAACACGGTCATCATCATGACGACCAACCTCGGCACCCGGGACATCTCCAAGGGCTTCAACCTGGGCTTCGCCGCCGCGGGTGACACGAAGACCAACTACGAGCGCATGAAGAACAAGGTCCAGGACGAGCTCAAGCAGCACTTCCGGCCCGAGTTCCTCAACCGCGTCGACGACGTGGTCGTCTTCCCGCAGCTCAGCCAGGACGACATCCTGCGGATCGTCGACCTGATGATCGGCAAGGTGGACGAGCGCCTCAAGGACCGGGACATGGGCATCGAGCTCTCCCAGTCCGCCAAGGAGCTGCTGTCCAAGAAGGGCTACGACCCGGTGCTGGGCGCGCGTCCGCTGCGCCGCACGATCCAGCGCGAGATCGAGGACACGCTCTCGGAGAAGATCCTCTTCGGCGAGCTGCGTCCCGGTCACATCGTGGTCGTGGACACCGAGGGCGAGGGCGAGTCCCAGACCTTCACCTTCCGCGGTGAGGAGAAGTCGGCCCTGCCCGACGTCCCGCCGATCGAGCAGGCGGCCGGCGGAGCCGGTCCGAACCTGAGCAAGGACGCGTAAGCGTCCCACGGCGACCGAAAGGGGCCGGTGCCCGAAAGGCACCGGCCCCTTTCGCGTGCCCGCGGGCACACATGCCCGTGTTACGACAGCTGACCGTCGTAGTCCGGCAGCTTGAACGTCCTCTCGGCGTGGCCGCCCGACAGGTCGGTGGCGCTGTTGCCGATGTTGGCGATGATCGTGTAGCCCTTGGCCTCGATGTGGGCGCGCTGGGCGGTCTTGTAGTCGGCGACGTTCTTGAACAGGTCGAAGAACCCGCGGACGTACAGGCCGGAGGACTCGTAGCCGGCGTGGTCGAGGTTCCAGTCGGTGGGCGCGTGGATGATGCCCGGGCGGGCGGTCACGAAGAACAGGGCGACACCGTGCTCCTGCGCGTACTCCGCGACCTCCAGGACCGGCTCGTTGGCGGGCTGCGGGAAGCTGAACCCGAAGTCGGTCTCCAGCGCGGTGTTGTCGACGTCGAGGACGATCGCCTGCTTCTCGCCCGGCCCGGTGTCCCCGATCCGCTGCTTCAGATAGGGCAGGGCCTGGTCCATGACCGCCCGGCAGTCCCGCTGCCAGGTGTCGTAGTCGACGTCCGCCGCCGCGGTGGCAGCCGCCAGCGCGGCGGCGGACGGTGAGGCGGGGGCCGTGGCCTCGGCCGGTGCGGCCAGGGCCACCAGGGCGGCCGCGGAGACGGCGGTGACCGATGCGCGGATCGGCCAGGAGCGTCGGCTTCTCATCTCGTGGGGGGTCCTCTCACGTCCGTAACGCTGCCAACGTGTCGTGTGCATGCTCGTCTGCGAGGGTGACGTGAGGTGAACCGTAGGGTTACCGGGCGGTAGGCGCCTAGAGGCCTGCGCCACATTTATGGAATGGCCGAACCCGGTCCCCGGTGACATGGTGCACAGGCGCTTTGTCCGGTACTAGCCGGAATAGTGGCTGAAGACCGCACCCAAAACGGACATTTACCCCAAGATTCTGATCGATCGGCTCTAAATGGGGGGTTTCGCCAGGTAAGGGGGCTGTGTCAAGAGATCTGCATCTCAGTGCATGTCTACGACTTTCCGTCGTAGGTCACACCTTTGCGCGCTTATGTCCGGAAGGGCTACCAATGAATCACCACCGAGGCGCGGATCCGTCCGCCGGGTGGTTTTCCTACGCCCCCTTCCTGATGAGGTTGAGATGTCCCAGCGCGTCACGCCCCGCTCCTTCCGTACGTCCCAGATCCGCACCCGTGCTGCCGTGCTGGCCGCCGGACTGGGGGCCTCGGTCGTGATGGGAGCCGGGGTCGCGGCCGCCGCCGACACCACGGCCGCGTCCGGTGCCGCCAGTGCCGTTCAGGCGCAGGCCGCCGCCCAGGCCAAGGCCGCGAAGGCCCAGGCCGCCCAGGTCGAGAAGGCCGCCGAGGCGAAGGCCGCGAAGGCCGCCCAGGCGAAGAAGGCCGCCCAGGCCGCCGCCAAGAAGCAGGCGTCCTGGATCGACCCGGTCAAGAGCTACAAACTGTCCGCGAGCTTCGCCCAGAACGGCGGCATGTGGGCGCACAAGCACAGCGGCCAGGACTACGCCGTCCCGACCGGCACCACGGTGATGGCCGCGCACGGCGGCACCGTCGTCAAGGCCGGCCCCAACGGCGCCGGCGACGGCCCCGCGTACGGCAACGCCGTCGTCATCAAGCACGGCAACGGCACGTACTCCCAGTACGCCCACCTGTCGCAGGTCGACGTGCAGGTCGGTCAGGTCGTCAAGACCGGCCAGAAGATCGCCCTGTCCGGCAACACCGGCAACTCCAGCGGCCCGCACCTGCACTTCGAGATCCGCACCACCCCGAACTACGGCTCCGCCGTCGACCCGGTCAAGTTCCTGCACTCCAAGGGCGTGACCGTCTGACCCGCACGGACGAGCAGCGCCTAAGCGCCCCCGGACCCCCGGTGGGCCTGGGTGATCAGATCGATGGCGACCTCGAGGACGGCCTTGCGCTTCTCCTCGGGGTCGCTTTCGACGTCCTGCAGGACGTGCATCCCCGCGTGCATGGTGAACAGGGCGCTGACGCAGCGCACCTGGTCGACCAGGTCGGCGTCCGGGTCCATGAGGATGTCGCGCAGCCCGAGCATGCGGGTCTTGAACATCTCGCCGATGCTCAGCTCGCGGATCGTCGCCTGGTTCTCCTGCATGAAGCGGAAGAGCGGGGCCGCGCCCGCCAGGGCCTCGCTGTAGCGGCGGATGATCTCCTGCTTGGTCTCCAGCGAGTGGGGCTGCCGCCGACCCCACTCGATCAGGTCCTCGATCGGCCGCGAGAGGTCCTCGAAGATACCGACGAGGATCTCTTCCTTCGTCTTGAAGTGGTAGTACAGCGCCGCCTTGGTGACGTCCAGGCGCTCGGCGATCTCGCGCAGCGATGTCTTCTCGTAGCCCTGCTCGGCGAAGAGTTCGAGGGCCACGTCCTGGATGCGCTGGCGGGTGTTCCCGCGGCGCCGCTGTCTGGTGCCGTCCATGGTGCCGCCCATCCTCCTACTCGACTCCTCTTGACGAAAACTTACTTGACGCCCGGCTAGTTACACGACTAGCTTCCCAGTGTAGTGAACTAGCCGGGCGGCAAGTAAGTAGCAGTGGTCACGCGACCGTGGCCGGGGGAGAAGGAACCATGACGGACACACCAGCGGCGGGGGCCGTGGAGACGGACACCGGCAAACAGCCGAAGAGCGTGCGGGTGGTCCTGCTCGCACTCATGATCGCGATGATGCTCGCGATGCTCGACAACATGATCATCGGTACGGCGATGCCGACGATCGTGGGCGAGCTGGGCGGACTGGAGCACCTGTCCTGGGTGGTCACCGCCTACACCCTGGCCACCGCGGCCTCCACCCCGGTCTGGGGCAAGCTCGGCGACATGTACGGGCGCAAGGCCACGTTCATGACGTCCATCGTGATCTTCCTGATCGGCTCCGCGCTCAGCGGCATGGCCCAGGACATGGGTCAGCTGATCGCCTTCCGCGCGGTGCAGGGTCTGGGCGCCGGCGGACTGATGGTCGGCGTCATGGCGATCATCGGCGACCTGATCCCGCCCCGGGAGCGCGGCAAGTACCAGGGCATGATGGCGGCCGTGATGGCGCTGGCGATGATCGGCGGACCCCTGGTCGGCGGCACCATCACCGACAACTGGGGCTGGCGCTGGGCCTTCTACATCAACCTGCCGCTCGGCGCGATCGCGCTGGCCGCCGTCGGCGCCGTACTGCACCTGCCGAAGAAGCGGTCCAAGGCCGGCATCGACTACCTCGGGGTCGCGCTGCTGACCGTCGGCATCACCTCCATCGTGCTCGTCACCACCTGGGGCGGCACGGAGTACGCCTGGACCTCCGCGCGGATCATGGAGCTGATCGGGCTCGGTGTCGCGTCCCTCGTGGGCTTCGTGTTCTGGCAGACCAGGGCCGCCGAGCCGGTGGTGCCGCTGCACATCTTCCGCAGCCGCAACTTCACGCTGATGTCCGTCATCGGCTTCATCACCGGCTTCGTGATGTTCGGCGCGACGCTCTTCCTGCCGCTCTACCAGCAGGCCGTGCAGGGCGCCTCCGCCACCAACTCCGGCCTGCTGCTCCTGCCGATGCTCGGCGCGATGCTGGTCACCTCGATGGTGGCGGGCCGGGTCACCACCAACACCGGCCGGTACAAGATCTTCCCGGTGCTCGGCAGCGCGCTGATGATCGTCGGCCTGTACCTGCTGTCCACGATGGACACCGGGACCTCCCGGTTCACCTCCGGTGTCTTCATGGCCGTGGTCGGTCTCGGCATGGGCTGTCTGATGCAGATCACCATGCTGGTCGCGCAGAACAGCGTCGAGATGAAGGACATGGGCGTGGCGTCCTCGTCCACCACCCTGTTCCGTACCCTCGGCTCCTCCTTCGGCGTCGCGATCATGGGCGCGCTGTTCAACAACCGCGTCCAGGACGTCATGGCCGAGAAGGCCGGCTCGCTGGGCTCCAAGGTGACCGAGCAGTCCGCCCAACTGGACGCCGCGAGCCTGGCGAAGCTGCCGGAGGCGGCCCGCGAGGCCTACCAGTACGCGGTGTCCTCGGGCACCCACTCGGCGTTCCTCCTGGGCGCCGTGATCGCGGTGCTCTCGCTGGCGGCGGCGGTCTTCGTCAAGGAGGTCCCGCTGAAGGGCGCGGGCCCCCAGAAGGACGACACCGACGACGGCGCACCGGCACCGATGGCGGTCACCGAGCCCGTCTGACTCTCCTCCCGAGCGGCACGAAGGCCCCCGGCGGCGCACCCGCGCTTCCGGGGGCCTTCCCCGTACGCCGGACCGGCCCCGTTGTCGGACCCCCGTGCCACCATCGGTCGCACGGACAAGGCGCGGCAGCCGAGGCCGGCCAAGGACGCGATGGACCGGGACCGGGCCGCCCCGGACCTCGGCCTGGCCGCGATCGCCGCGCACGCCGGACGCGCGCTCCCACTTCGTACGCGCCTTCGGGGAGACCTGCGGCGAGACACCGGGCCAGTACCTCACGCACCGCCGGATCGAGCGCGCCGGGGACCTGGCGCGCACCGCAAACCCGCCGGTGACGGAGATCCGCCACCTGGCCGGTTTCCACAGCGTCTCCGATCGGCTCAGTGATCCCCACGGACAAGGACCGGTCCCGCTGAACCGCCCCCGCTAATGCGCCAGTACGGGATAGCTCCCGGTGTTCGTCGGTGCGTGTTCGGGCAGCCACAGCACGGCGGCCGCGCCCTCGGCCGGTGCGTCGTCCGGGGCCCCCGGCGGCCGTACGTTGCGGAAGGTCAGCCGCGCGCCCAGCACCCGCGCCTGCCCCGCCGCGATGGTCAGGCCCAGCCCGTGACCGCGGCCGGCCCGGTCCGCGCTGCCGGTGCGGAAGCGGCTCGGCCCCTCGGCGAGCAGTGCCTCGGGGAAGCCGGGCCCGTGGTCGCGGACCCGGATGACCCGGCCCTCGACGGTGACCTCGATGGGCGGCCTGCCGTGCCGGGCGGCGTTGGCGAGCAGGTTGAGCAGCACGCGCTCCAGCCGCCGCGGGTCGGTGGTGACCTCCGACTCGTGCACCACCCGCACGGTGACGTCCGGGTCCTTCGCCGCCACCCGCCGGGCGACGAACTCGCCCAGCAGGATGTCCTGCAGTTCCGCCCGTTCGGAGGCGCTGTCCAGCCGGGCCACCTCCAGGACGTCCTCGACGAGGGTGCGCATCGCCTTGGCCCGGTCCAGCACCAGCTCGGTCGGCCGGCCCGGCGGCAGCAGCTCGGCGGCGGTGAGCAGGCCGGTCACGGGGGTGCGCAGCTCGTGCGCGATGTCGGCGGTGACCCGGCGCTCGGCCTCCAGCCGCTGCCGCAGCGCGTCCGCCATGGCGTCCACCGCGCTGGCCAGGTCGTCGGTCTCGTCGCGCACCACCCCGCCGATCGCCTCGCGCACCCGGACGTCCGTCTCACCCTTCGCGACCCGGTTGGCGGCCGTGGCCGCCTTCCGCAGCCGCCGCGACAGGTGCCCCCCGATGAGCACCCCGAGCGCGCTGCCGCCCAGCACCACCGCGATGGAGCCGATCACCAGGGCCTGGTCGAGGTCCTTGAGGATGTCCGAGCTGCGGTCCGTGAAACCGGAGTGCAGCGACATCACGTGCCCGTTCTTCAGCGGCACCGCCGCCCAGATGTCCGGCGCCCCGCCCGGCCGGTCCGCCACATAGGTCGCCCGTCGGCCCCCCTCGGCCTTCTCCCGCAGCTCCTCCGGCAGCTCCGGGTCGTCGATCTTGGTGTTGGGGAAGTTCAGCCGTCCCGACAGTTCGTAGTTGCGCTGGGCGATCATGACGCGCTCGTCCGCCAGGTCGCGCGCGTTGTCCAGCATCGACACCCGGGCCGCGTTGTGCACGACCAGGCTCAGCGCGACCGCCACCAGCGCCCCGACCAGCGCGATGGCCGCGCTGAGCTTCCACCGCAGACCCGTACCTATGCCCACCCGGTCGACGCACGCCGCCACCAGGCGCCGGAAATACCCGCGCATCCGCTTCGCTCAGGCCTTCAGCTTGTAACCGAAGCCACGGACCGTCTCGATACGGTCCTGGCCGATCTTCGTACGCAACCGCTGCACATGGACGTCGACGACCCGCGTGTCACCACCCCAGCCGTACTCCCACACCCGCTCCAGCAGCTTGTCGCGGGAGAGCACGGTTCCCGGCGCCGCCGAGAACTCCAGCAGCAGCCGCATCTCGGTAGGCGTCAGCGCCACCGGCCTGCCCGCCCGGCGCACCTCCATGCCCCCGGTGTCGACCTCCAGCTCGCCGAACGCCAGCACACCCCCGTCACCCGGACCGTCCGCGTCCTCCCGGCCGCCGTTCGCGCGCCCGAAGCGACGCAGCACCGCGCGGATCCGGGCCACCAGCACCGCACTGTCGAACGGCTTGGTCACATAGTCGTCGGCGCCCGCCTCCAGGCCCAGCACCACGTCGATGGCGTCGGCCCGCGCCGACAGCATGATCACCGGCACCGTCGACTCGTCCCGGATGCGCCGGCACAGGCTGACCCCGTCGAGCCCGGGCACCATGACGTCGAGCAGCGCGATGTCGGGACGGTCCGTGCGGAACGCCTCCAGGCCCGACAGCCCGTCGGGCATCGCGGTGACCGCGAAGCCGTCCCGCTCCAGGGTGAGCTGGGTGGCCTCACGGATGACGTCGTCGTCCTCGACGAACAGGACGTGGGTCTGGTCTGCCATCCCGGTGCTCTCAGTCCTCGTGTGATCTCGGGGTCGGTGCGCGCGTGTTCTTCTCGTTCACCCCACGGACGCGGGGACCGCGCCGCGGGTTCACCCGTTCATCGGCCCGGGCGGCCTCTTCGGTTCACGACGTGAGCCATGTCTCAGCTCTCGGGCGCCGGTGTCGGCTCCGCGCCGGCCACCTGTCCGTAGTCGTTGTGCGTGCGGTACTTCTCGGCGAACCGGCCCGATTCCCAGCGGTACGTGATCACGTTCTCCCCGGACGGGCTCGACACCGGGTCGCCCCGGTCGTACACCTGCTTGGTCACCACCAGGTCCCCGCGGTCGATCTCCGCGTACACCGGGGGCTCCTCGGCCGAGAACACGTTCACATACGCGCCGCCCTGCTCGCGGTACACATACGTGCCGACGCCCACCGCGTCCCCGCAGGTCAGCACGTTGACGACGATGTCGTCGACGGCCCCTCGGGTGAGGTTGCCGTAGCTCACGTCGACGGGGTACTGGTCGGCGACGCACGGCTGCAGCTCCCGCTTGACCTCCGCCGAGATCTCCGGGTCGGCCTTGACCAGCCGGACCGCGTCCACCCGGTCGGGGGTCCGCGAGGGCTCGGCCGACGCCGCGGCGGCGGGGGCGCTCGCCACGGAGTCCGCGTGCGCCGGGCCCTCGTCCCGCGCGCCGGTGCCGCCCGTGCCGCAGCCGGCGACGAACAGGACGACGGCGACGAACACGGCCGTCACCGTGGTCGCCGCCCTGGCGGTGGTCCGGGCCCAGGTGGGCCCCGCGCCGGTCAGGCCGCGCAACGCTCCCGCTCCTCACGCTCCAGCGCGCGGGCGTCCAGATCGCGCGCCTGAAGCTCCTCGCGGAGCCGGGCGAGCGCCCGGTGCAGGGTGCTCTTGACCGTTCCGGCCGACATGCCGAGGGCGGCGGCCGTCTCCTCCGTGGACATCTGCTCCCAGTGTCGCAGCACCACGACACTGCGCTGTTTCGGGGCGAGGACCTTCAGGATGTCCATCAGCAGGGCGCGGTCGGCGTGCTGCTCGGTGGAGTCGTCCACACAGGCGTCCGGGAGCTGCTCGGTGGGCACCTCCTCCAGCTTGCGGGCCCGCCACCACTCCGTCCGCGTGTTGATCATCACCCGGCGCAGATAGGCGTCGGCCAGCCGCTTGTCCTCGATGGTCTCCCAGCGGCCGTACGTCCGGGCCAGCGCGGTCTGCAGCAGGTCCTGCGCGTCGATGGGGTCCGGGACCAGGCGGCGGGCGCTGCGCAGCAGTGCGTCCTGCCGGGTGCGGACGTACTCCTCGAATGCGAGGACCTCACCCCGTACCTCGCCCCGCGCCATCTCCTGCGCCATGGTGAACCGCCTCCCGCTCCCCGTGTCCGGCCCGCCCGCGCGAGCCGGTGGTACCGCCTGTGATCCGTCGTCGCCGTGCCCTTGTCGAGCACGTGATCGACGGTACGGAGGCGTTGTCACGGCGCTGTCCGAGGAAGCCTGCGGGA
Source organism: Streptomyces sp. NPDC059787 (assembly GCF_042732315.1). Lineage (NCBI taxonomy): Bacteria > Bacillati > Actinomycetota > Actinomycetes > Kitasatosporales > Streptomycetaceae > Streptomyces > Streptomyces sp. NPDC059787. The sequence goes on along the minus strand of NZ_JBHWHX010000048.1, from coordinate 26,147 downwards.
AGCGCTCGGCTGTCCGTCGGTTGTGTAACGGAAGGAGGAACGGGGTAAAGCGGGCGGTCGATCGGGGCGGGTGCGGGCCGGTATGTCCCGCCGTACCGATGGGACGTGTGTGAAACGGCTGTACGTGACGTCGGACGTGTGTGTGAACCGGCTGTATCCGGTGTCAGGTCATCGGCAGCCGGTACAGGCCGCCCGGCAGCGGCTCCACCAGACCGTCGGCGACCAGACCGTCCAGCGCGCGGGCCCGCTGCACCGGTTCGTGCCACACCCGGTCCAGCGCGGCCTGCGGCACCGCACCGTGCGCCTCCCGCAGCACGGCCAGCAGCCGCCCGCGGACCTGACGGTCCGTGCCCGCGTACGTCTGGCCCCGGCGCGGCGGACCCTCGTGGGCCGGCTTGCCCGCCAGCCGCCACGCGCACTGCGCCGCGATCGGGCAGCGCTGACACGACTCGTTCTTCGCCGTGCACACCAGCGCGCCGAGCTCCATGGAGGCGGCGGCCCACCGCGCGGCGGTCGGGGCGTCCTCCGGCAGCAGGGTGCGGGCCAGCCGGCGCTCGGCGGCGGTGGTGGCGTTCGGCGGGTACTGCGCACCGGTGACCGCGCGGGCGAACACCCGGCGCACATTGGTGTCCAGCACCGCGTGCCGCTGCCCGTACGCGAACGACGCCACCGCCGCGGCCGTGTACTCCCCGATGCCGGGCAGCGCCAGCAGCTGGGCGTGGTCGGCCGGTACGTCGCCCCCGTGCCGCTCCGTTATGGCGACGGCGGCGCCGTGCAGCCGGAGCGCGCGGCGCGGGTAGCCGAGCCGGCCCCAGGCGCGGACCGCCTCGCCGGGCGCCTCCGCGGCGAGGTCGGCGGGGCGCGGCCAGCGGGCCAGCCACTGCTCGTAGACGGGCAGCACCCGGTTCACCGGGGTCTGCTGCAGCATGAACTCGCTGACCATCACCCCCCACGCACCGGCCTCCGGACGCCGCCACGGCAGATCCCGGGCGTGCTCGTCGAACCAGTCGATGACGGGGGAGTGCAGCGGCTCACCGGGAGCACGCTCGGACGCGGAATCGGCGGCGTTGCCGTACGGGGGCTTAGTGGGAGCAGTCATGGCCCCTCGATCCTCCCACGCCGGTGCCCGCCCGTGGTGGGAGCGCCACGGCGGAGGCCTCCCGCAGGGTGACGGCACACCTGACGATCGGCAGCGGTGGCACACCCCCGTCCGCTTGTAGCGTCAAGGCCATGGAACGTGCCCGTCCCGCCGCGCTCGGCAAGGGCTGCCTGCTCTGGGCGGCCCTCGCCCTGCCCGCGGTCTGCGCCGACCGGATCGGGCTGAACGAGCCGCGTCCGCTCTGGCAGCAGCTCGCCGGACTCGGCGTGCTCGCCGCCGCCACCGCCGTGGCCCGGCGCCGCCCGGCGGCCGCCTTCGGACTGACGGCGGCGCTCGGCATCGCCGCCACGCCCGCGCTGTTCAGCGTCTCCTACGGCCCCGCCCTCGCGGTGTTCGCGCTGCTGCTCGGCCTGCGGTCGCCCCGTACGGCCCCCGCGGCGCTGTGCTTCGCCGCCGTCGCCTGCGCCGGCGGCGTGAAGATCGAACTGGTGGGGCCCGACCCGGTCCCCGAGTGGCTGGTCCTGACCGGCACCCTCCTCTTCGGTTGTGTCCTGCCCTGGCTCGGCGGACGCTACTGGGGACAGAGCCGTGCGCTCACCGCGGCGGGCTGGCTGCGGGCCGCCCGCCTGGAGGAGGAGCAGCGCCTGACCGAAGAACGCGCCCGGCTGCGCGAGCGGGCCAGGATCGCCCAGGACATGCACGACTCCCTGGGCCACGAGCTGAGCCTGATCGCCCTGCGCGCGGGCGCCCTCCAGGTCGCCCCCGACCTTCCCGGCCACCACCGGGCCGCCGCGGCCGATCTGCGCGCCGCGGCCGCCGACGCCACGGACCGGCTGCACCGCATCATCGGCGTCCTGCGGGAGGACGACGACGAACCCCTGCCGCTCGCCCCGGCCGGCGAGAACGTCGAGCAACTCGTCGCCCGGGCAGCCGAGTCGGGACTGCCGGTGCGCTGGGAGAGCGGCGGGCGGGGCGCGGCCGTGGCACCCGGCGGGGTCGCCGAGCGGCTGCTGCACCGGGTGGCCAGGGAGGCGCTGACCAACGCGGCACGGCACGCACCGGGCGCGCCCGTCGTCGTGGCGGTGACGGGGGACGACGGACGAGGAGCGACCGTCACCATCTCCAACGGGCTGCCGGCCGCGGAGAGTTCCCCGGCCCCCGGAGGTGGTTCGGGACTGCTCGGACTGCGCGCCGCCGTCACCGCGGTCGGCGGCACCTTCGAGGCGGGCCCGCACGCCGACGGGTTCCGCGTCCGGGCGTACGTCCCCGCGCGGGCGGCCGCGGCGCTCGAACCGCCCCGCCCCGCCTCCGCCCCCTTCACCCGCGCCCGCCGCCGCGTCGCCGCCGGACTCGGTGCCGCCGTCGGCGCGGGCGTCGTCCTGGTCGGCGCCGCCTTCGGCTGGTACGCGTACACCGAGACGCACTCGGTGCTGGAACCCGCCGCGTACGCCGGACTGCGCCCGGGCACACCGGCCGCGGAGGTCGAGCGGGTGCTGCCGGACCGGCACGTCCAGGACCCGCCGACGGAGCGTGCCCCCGCACCGCCCGAGGGCACCGACTGCCGCTACTACCGCGCGAGCGGCGAGCTCTTCGTCTCCGTCGACCACTTCCGGCTCTGCTTCGACGACCGGGGCCGCCTGGCCGCCAAGAACGTGATCCCGCGCGTCGGCACGTCCGGCGAAGGGCGGGACGAACACGAGGAGTTCGCACCGTGATCCGGGTCCTGCTGGCCGACGACGAGGCGATGGTGCGCGCCGGGGTGCGCGCCATCCTGGGGAGCAGCGGCGAGACGGAGGTGGTCGCCGAGGCGGGCGACGGCCGCGAGGCCGTCGAGCTGGTCCGGGCGCACCGCCCCGACGTGGCGCTGCTCGACATCCGCATGCCCCGCCTGGACGGGCTCGCGGCGGCCGAGGAGATCGCCCGCACCGTCCCCGGCACGGCGGTCGCCATGCTCACCACGTTCTCCGAACGCGCCTACGTCGCCCGCGCCCTCGGCGGCGGCGCCACCGGCTTCCTGCTGAAGTCCGGCGACCCGTACGAACTCATCGCGGGCGTAAGGGCGGTGGCGGGCGGCGCGGCCTTCCTGTCGCCCAAGGTGGCCCGGTACGTCATCGAGGGCCTCGGCGGGGCCGACGGCGGCGGCCGGCTCGCCCGGGAGGCCGAGGCGCACGCGCGCGTGGCGGTGCTGAGCCCGCGCGAACGCGAGGTCCTCGGCCTGGTCGGGGCCGGGCTGTCCAACCCGGAGATCGCCGCCCGGCTGCATCTCGTCGAGGGCACGGTGAAGGCGTACGTCAGCGCGGTGCTCGACCGGCTCGGCGTACGCAATCGCGTACAGGCGGCGATCGTCGCCTACGAGGCGGGCCTGGTGGGGGGATGAACCCGCTCAGCGGCGCCGGTGCGTGGCGTACGGCGGCACCGCACGGGCGACGGTTCCCGGCCCCGGCCCGGCGAGCCACCGCGCGGTGGACGCCGACGAGGCGCGCATCGCCTCCGCGAGCCGGACCGCCGGGCGCGTGCCCAGTCGTACGACGGTGAAGGCGACGACCGTGCCGAGCAGCAGGCCCGCCGCCACGTCGTGCGGGTAGTGCACGCCGACGAACACCCGGGAGAACGCCATCAGCAGGGCCAGCGGGGCCGTCAGCCGGACGAGCGCGCGCCGGACCAGGACCAGCGCGAGGGCCGAGGCGCCCGCGATCGTGGCGTGGTTGCTCGGGAACGACCAGTCGCCGTACGGCGGACACTCCGCCAGCGACGGGGCGGCACCGGTGACCGCCCGGCACGGACGCTCCTGAGTCGCAACGGACTTGAGCACCTCACTGCACACGTACGCCACAGCCGTGGCCAGAGGTGCAAGGACCGCTGTCGCGAACGCGCGGGTGGTGGAGCGCCGTGCCCGCCACCAGCCGGCCACGAACAGTGCGACGAACACGAGCAGTCCGGCCTCCGTCCCGATCTCGGCCGTGTGCTGTACCCACGCCGGGGTGCCGTGCGCGTAGTCGGTGATGTCGCGGTAGAGCCCGCTGTCCACGAAGTCCATGGTCACGCACGGTAGGCAAGGTGCCGATACGGTCACACCCCGCGATCGTCGCGTGCCGTACCTGACGAAAGACAGGGGTCACAGGACCTTTACCGGAATGATGATCCGGAAAAGTTGGGCTCGGAGCGGCGGGTGGGACAAGCGAACGCTCCGATCTCTCGTACAGTTTGCGCCGTGGGATCTCTGCGCAATCCGGTCGGGCCGCTTCCCTCCACCATCTACTGGCGTCGGAGGGCCGTACTGCTGTCCGTGCTGGCCCTGTTGGCGTTGTCGATCACCTGGGTGGTGGTCTCCGGGGGCGGGGGCGGCGGCGACCGTGACAACGGGGCCAACGGCAAGAATCCCGCGCCGTCCATCACTCCGGGACCGTCGAGTTCGGGGCCGGCGATCAGTCAGGCGCCGGGCGGGCGCGACGAGTCGGGGTCCGGTGGATCCGACAGCGGGTCCGGCGGATCGGGCGGATCGGGCGGATCGGACGGCTCGTCGTCCGGGTCCGGTGACGACGGCGATACCGCGGACTCCGGTGACGGTGGTGGTGCCGGGGGCAGCGCGGGCGGCGGTTCCGAGGGCGGTACGTCGGCGGGGGTCGGCGCGGGTGACGCGCTGCCGGCCGGATCGGGGTCCTCGCTGCCCAACTGCACGGCGAACGCGGTGAAGTTCACTCTGCGCAGCTCCCACAACTCCTACGAGCCCGGGCAGACGCCCACGTTCCTGCTCACCGCGCGGAACACCTCCGGCAGTGACTGCAAGGTCGATCTCGGGCCGGACAACGCGGTGTTGACGATCATTCCGGCGAGTGTCGAGGACGCGTACTGGGCGTCGGACGACTGTCCGAAGGGGACACGGAGCCTGGTGTTCCGGGTGCCGGCGGAGGACAGCATCACGTACACGGTGAAGTGGGACCGCAAGGCGAGCGAGCCGGAGTGCGCGACGCCGAAGGCCGGCACGGCCGGCGCGGGGACCTACCTGGTGGAGGCGAAGGCACCGGGCTTCGAGAGGGTACGGACGTCGTTCGTGCTGAAGGCCGCCTGACCCGCCGGGGGTGGGTTTCGCTCACCCGCGCTTGCGGGGTGCCTCCCCCGCTCTCGGCTTCGCTCGAGCGGGGGGACCCCCATCGCCCTGGGGGTACCTCCCAGGCCCTTGAGGCACTGGGGGAGGCGCGACTGCCCGCAGTTACGCCCGCGTCCTAGACGTACCGCTCGAGGATCGAGCTCTCCGCCAGCCGCGACAGCCCCTCACGCACGCTCCGCGCCCGGGCCTCCCCGACCCCGTCCACGGTCTGCAGATCGTCCACACTGGCGGCGAGCAGCTTCTGCAACCCTCCGAAGTGCTCCACCAGCCGATCGATGATCGCCCCCGGCAGCCGCGGCACCTTGGCCAGCAGCCGGAACCCGCGCGGAGACACCGCGGAGTCCAGCGTCTCCGGTGATCCCGTGTACCCCAGCGCACGGGCCACCGTCGGCAGCTCCAGCAGCTCCGCGTGCGTGAGCACGTTCAGCTCGTGCAGCGCCTCGTCGACCGTGCGGGAACGCTTGGCGGTGGGCTCGGGAACGTAGTCCCGTACGACCAGCTCGCGCTCCGGCTCCACGCCCGCGATCAACTCGTCGAGCTGCAGGGCGAGAAGACGACCGTCGGTGCCCAGTTCGACCACGTATTCGGCGATTTCGGTGGCGATGCGGCGCACCATCTCCAGCCGCTGCGCGACCGCCGAGACGTCCCGGACGGTCACCAGGTCCTCGATCTCCAGCGCCGACAGCGTGCCCGCGACCTCGTCGAGACGGAGCTTGTAGCGCTCCAGGGTGGCCAGCGCCTGGTTGGCACGGGACAGGATCGCCGCCGAGTCCTCCAGGACCCGCCGGTGGCCGTCGACGTACAGCGCGATCAGGCGCATCGACTGGGAGACGGAGACGACCGGGAAGCCGACCTGCTTGGAGACGCGGTCGGCGGTGCGGTGCCGGGTGCCGGTCTCCTCGGTGGGGATGGTCGGGTCCGGCACCAGCTGGACACCCGCCCGCAGGATCTTGGACAGGTCGGAGGAGAGCACGATGCCGCCGTCCAGCTTGCACAGCTCGCGCAGCCGGGTCGCGGTGAACTCGACGTCCAGCACGAAGCCGCCGCTGCACAGTGCCTCGACGGTCTTGTCGGAACCGAGCACGATGAGACCGCCGGTGTTGCCGCGGAGCACGCGCTCCAGGCCGTCACGCAGCCCGGTACCGGGTGCCACGGCGCTCAGCGAGGCGCGCATCAGGCCATCGGAACCGGCACTCCCACCGGACTTTCCGGGAGCTGCTGCCCGGTCGTTGGCTGCCACTGCACTCCTCCGGTCGCAGGTTCTGGGGCGCCGTCGTTTCGCACACTCGGTTCGTACGGACGGGCGAGACCTGGGCAAAGTCTACCGGCGGTCCTCCTCGCCCTGTGGGGCCTCTCGTCGACGGGAGCGCGGAAGGACCCGCAGCGCGTCCCCCATGTCCGCCACTTCCAGCACCTTCATGCCCGGCGGGACCTTGCCCGGATCGGCCGGTACCAGGGCGTGCGTGAAGCCCAGACGGTGTGCCTCGGCGAGCCTGCGCTGGACGCCCGTGACCCGTCTCACCTCACCGGCGAGGCCGACCTCGCCGATCGCGACCAGGTTCTTCGGCAGCGGGGTGTCGCTCGCCGCCGACGCCAGCGCGAGTGCGACGGCCAGGTCCGCGGCCGGTTCCGAGAGCTTCACCCCGCCCACCGTCGCGGAGTAGATGTCCCGTTTGCCCAAAGCGCTGATCCGGCCGCGCTGTTCCAGCACCGCCAGCATCATCGAGACGCGTGAGGTCTCCAGGCCGGACGTGGTGCGCCGGGGCGAGGGGATCTGCGAGTCGACCGTGAGCGCCTGCACTTCGGCGACCAGGGGGCGGCGGCCCTCCAGGGTGACGGTCAGGCAGGTGCCCGGGACCGGTTCGTCACGACGGGTCAGGAAAAGTCCGCTGGGGTCCGCGAGGCCCGTGATGCCCTCGTCGTGCAGCTCGAAGCAGCCCACCTCGTCCGTGGTGCCGTAGCGGTTCTTGACGCCGCGCACCAGCCGCAGACGCGCGTGCCGGTCGCCCTCGAAGTGCAGGACGACGTCCACCAGGTGCTCCAGCAGGCGCGGACCCGCGATCGCGCCGTCCTTGGTGACATGGCCCACGAGGAGCGTGGACATCCCGCGCTCCTTGGAGGCCCGGATCAGCGCGCCGGCCACCTCGCGGACCTGGGCCATGCCGCCCGGGGCGCCGTCGATCTCGGGGGACGCCACCGTCTGCACCGAGTCCATGATCAGCAGGGACGGCTTCACCGCGTCCAAGTGGCCGAGCACGGCGGACAGGTCCGTCTCAGCGGCGAGGTACAGGTGATCGTCGATGGCGTGGATGCGGTCGGCGCGCAGCCGGACCTGGCTCGCCGACTCCTCCCCGGTGACGTACAGCGTGCGGTGCTCCTCGCTCGCCGCCTTGGCCGCCACGTCCAGCAGCAGCGTGGACTTGCCCACGCCCGGCTCACCCGCGACCAGCACCACCGCGCCGGGCACCAGGCCGCCGCCGAGCACCCGGTCCAGCTCGGGCACGCCGGTGGAGCGGGCGGTGGCCTGGCGGCCGTCGACCTGGCCGATGGGCAGGGCGGAGGTGGTGACCCGCCCGGGTGCCGTCGTACGGACCGCGGGCGCGCCGTACTCCTCGATCGTCCCCCAGGCCTGGCACTCGGGGCAGCGGCCGAGCCACTTGGCCGTCTGCCAGCCGCACTCGGTGCAGCGGTAGGACGGTCGGTCCTTGGTGGTCTTGGTACGGGCAGCCATGCGAAAACGGTAACGGCACGCACTGACAACGGGCTGTGCCCGTCCTCCCGGGGCTGCCGCCCCGGACCCCGCTTCGGCCCGAACGGCCTGGTCCTCAGGCGCCGGACGGGCTGACAAAGCCCACCGGAACCGTGAAGCGAAAGGTTCCTGTCCCCGATAGAGGGATCGTTTCACCCGTACGGATTAAAAGCGCGCAGCACTCCCGTAGGCACCGCCCCGCGCCGCCTACGGTCGCCGGATGACGAGCAGCGGCCCGGAGACCTCGACCCGCACGACCGGAACCCACCGGACGCACCGGGAAGTGCGCGACCGCGGGGCCGCGCGCACGCTGGCCCAGCGGCCGGCCACCCGCTACGAGTCCCATCTGGACGGCCTGTTCACCTACTGCCTGTCCGTCCTCTGCGACCACGACGCGGCGACCGCCGCCCTGGCCGACGTCCTCGTGCTCGCGGAACGCCGAGGCCGGCACGCCCCCGACGAGCTCGGGAGCCGCAGGGCCTGGCTGTACGCCCTGGCCCGCTGGGCGTGTCTGCGCAAGCTGGCCGAGGCCGGGCAGAAGCGCCGGGCCACCCACGCCGTGGGCCGCGCCGGCCGGCGGCGGGCGGCAGGGGCCGCCCCCGTCCCGGCCGTCTCCGAGGACGTCCAGGAGCGGCGCCGCCGCGAGCTGGCCGAGCTGGCCTGGCCGGAGGCCGCCGGCACCACGCCCCAGCAGCGCGAGGCGCTCGAACTCGCCGTGCGTCACCACCTCGCCGCCCACGAGGTCGCCGCCGTGCTCGGCATGCAGCCGGCCGCCGCGCGTGCGCTGCTCGCCGCCGCGGCCTGCGAGGTGGAACGCACCCGCGCGGCGCTCGCCGTCATCGAGACCGGCGCCTGCCCGGGCGTGGCGCATCTCACCGGCGACCAGCGGCTCGTGCTCAGCGCGACCCTGCGCCGGGAACTCGTCCGGCACGTCGACGACTGCCCGCGCTGTCGTCGCACCGCCGAGCGGGCCGTTCCCGGCCGCTGGCCCGGCACCAGCGTCACCCCGGACACGCTGCCCGTCCTCCCGGCGCCCGGAGCGGCCCTGCACGCCGCCATGGCGCACCCTCCACGCGCGCGTGCCACCGCGCCCCGCTTCGACCGGCGCGGCTTCCCGATGGACCACAAGGACCGCGTCGCCCGGCGGGAGCGGCTGCGCGCGCGTGCCGTCACGACGACGGTCGTCGCCACCGTCGTCGCCGCGCCGGTGCTCGCCCTGTGGGCCGCCTACCGGAGCACCCCCGTGGGCGAGGACCGGGACGGCCGCCCGTCCTCCGCGCGGGAGGACGGCGGCCCCCTCGACCTCGACGGCGGGGGAGCGGGCGGCTACGAGAACACCGGCAACGCGAGCACACGGCCCGAGACCGGATTCGGCGAGAACGGTGAGCCGGACGTGTCCGTGGAGGTCTTGAGCGCCGCCGGAGCCGGGCACAAGGGCGCCGGCGCGCTGGGCGTCACGGCCGACCACAGCGGCGACACCACGCTGATCACCCTGACCGCGACGGGTGCCGAACCGGTCCGCTGGTCCGTGTCGACGGAAGCGTCCTGGCTCTACCCGAGCCGGTCGTCGGGAACGCTCGCACCCGGCGAGTCGGTGACGGTCAGGGTCTACGTCGACCAGCTGCGCGAGCCGTCCGGACCCTGGAGCGCGGCCGTGGCGATCTCGCCCGCCGGTTCCGTCGTGACCATCGACGGTCACGGCCCCGTCCCCTCCGCCCCGGGCGGCGGCTCGCCCTCCGGTCACCCCGGCGGCCCGGGCACCGCGCACCCCGGCGGCCCGGGCACCGCGCACCCCGGCGGCCCGGGCACCGCGCCTCCGTCGTCGCCCGGCCCGGAGCCGGCGCCCACGGCACCGGCGCCCTCGGAGCCCACACCGGGCGACCCACCGTCCTCGCCCGGCCCGGACCCCACGACGGGCGGCCCGACACCCACCGGGCCCACGCCCTCCGTCCCGGTGACGACCGGCCCGGAGGACTCGCCGCCGCCCACCGGGGGCGACGCCCAGAGCCCGGCCACGTCCTAGCGAGGCCGTGTCCGCGAAGCCCCGCCCGGCTCGCGACGCCCGGCACGACGCCACGCCGTGCGGCCGGGATCGCCCGCGTACGCCCAGCACGCGGGCGGCCCCCTCCGCCTTGCGGCGCACCGCACCGGACGACGCGAGCCCTGCCCCGCGGGCGGACGGCGCGCTTGTGCGGACACGCCCCGGGAAGCGTCAGGCGGGGTCCGCCGGATGCGGGGCCAGCAGGGGCAACCGGGATGCCAGCCGCTCCTCGCACAGCTCGACCAGACGGTCGTAACCCGCCTTGCCCATCAGCTCGGTCAGCTCCGCGCGGTAGGAGACGTACACCGGGTCCCCGGCGCCGTGCGCCGAGGTGGCCGAGGTGCACCACCAGTGCAGGTCGTGACCGCCCGGGCCCCAGCCCCGGCGGTCGTACTCACCGATCGACACCTGCAGCACGCGCGTGTCGTCGGGCCGGTCGATCCAGTCGTAGGTCCGCCGGACGGGAAGCTGCCAGCACACGTCCGGCTTGGTCTCCAGCGGCTCCCGGCCCTCCTTGAGGGCGAGGATGTGCAGCGAGCAGCCCATGCCGCCCGCGAAGCCCGGCCGGTTCTGGAAGATGCACGAGCCCTGGAACGGGCGGGTCTGACGGTCGCCGTCCTCGTCCTCGGAGACCCAGCCGTTCCGCGTGCCCTCCGCGTGGTGCTGCCAGATGTCCGGAGTGAGCCTCGCCACATGCCCGGCGACCCGCTTCTCGTCGTCCTCGTCCGAGAAGTGGGCACCCAGGGTGCAGCAGCCGTCGTCCGCGCGGCCCGCCTGGATGCCCTGGCAGCCGCTGCCGAAGATGCAGTTCCAGCGAGAGGTCAGCCATGTCAGATCGCAGCGGAAGACCTGCTCGTCGTCCGCCGGATCAGGAAACTCCACCCACGCGCGGGCGAAGTCGAGCCCCTTCTCGTCGTCCACCGGCGCTGTTCCCGGCGCCCGCGGTGCTGTCGCCCGCGAAGAACCCTCGGCCAGTCCGGCCTTCTTGTCCTTCTTGGCCTTCTTGTCCGTCTTTTCGTCCTTCGCCTTTTTCGTCTTTGGCACCCGTCCAGGGTAAGTCGCCCACGCCCCACGTCGGGACCGGCTCGACCACCGCGGACAGGGCATCACACCGCGCGGCGGGCAGTAGCGTTCCGTACATGAGACTCGGTGTCCTCGACGTGGGTTCGAACACGGTGCATCTGCTGGTGGTGGACGCGCACCCCGGCGCGCGCCCGCTGCCCGCGCACTCGCACAAGGCGGAACTGCGCCTCGCCCAACTCCTCGACGGCGACGGGGCCATCGGCCCCGACGGGGTCGACAGGCTGGTCGCGGTCGTCCACGAGGCGCTCCAGGCCGCCGAGGACAAGGGCGTCGAGGAGCTGCTGCCGTTCGCGACCTCCGCGGTGCGCGACGCCGGCAACGCCGACGACGTCCTCACGCGCGTGCGCGAGGAGACCGGGGTCGAGCTGCAGGTGCTCAGCGGCGACGAGGAGGCCCGGCTCACCTTCCTCGCCGCCCGCCGCTGGTTCGGCTGGTCGGCGGGGAAACTGCTCGTCATCGACATCGGCGGCGGCTCCCTGGAGATCGCCTACGGCATGGACGAGGAGCCCGACGCCACGGTGTCCCTGCCGCTCGGCGCCGGCCGCCTCACCGCCGCGCGGCTGCCCGGCGACCCGCCCGAGCCGGACGGCGTACGCGCGCTGCGCCGCCATGTCCGTACCGAGATAGCCCGCACGGTCGGGGAGTTCAGCCGTTTCGGCGCACCCGACCACGTGGTGGCCACCTCCAAGACCTTCCGGCAGCTCGCCCGCATCGCCGGTGCCCCCGGCTCCGCCGAGGGCCTGTACGTCCAGCGCGAGCTGAAGCGGGAGTCCCTGGAGGGCTGGGTGCCGCGGCTCGCCGCGATGACCGCCGCCGAGCGCGCCGAACTGCCCGGCGTCTCCGAGGCCCGCGCGGGTCAGCTGGTCGCCGGGGCCCTGGTCGCGGAGGGCGCCATGGACCTGTTCGGCGTGGAACGCCTGGAGATCTGCCCCTGGGCCCTGCGGGAGGGCGTGATACTCCGCAGACTGGATCACCTGGGCCAGGGATGAGGGGCGGCGGCCCTGAGTCCATGACAAACGCCACAACGGCGAACGGGCACCCCGCACCCACCCGGCCCCACCCCGTAACCTGAGGCTCGTGGCAGAACCAAGGGACGTAGTCCGCATCCCGGATGCGAAGGTCGCCCTGTCGACGGCCTCCGTCTACCCGGAGTCGACGGCGACGGCCTTCGAGATCGCCGCGCGCCTCGGGTACGACGGCGTCGAGGTCATGGTGTGGACCGACCCGGTCAGCCAGGACATCGAGGCCCTGCGCAGACTCAGCGACTACCACCGCATCCCCGTCCTGGCCGTCCACGCGCCCTGCCTGCTCATCACGCAGCGCGTGTGGTCCACCGACCCCTGGACCAAGCTCCAGCGGGCCCAGGCCGCCGCCGAGAAGCTCGGCGCGGGCACGGTCGTCGTCCATCCCCCCTTCCGCTGGCAGCGGCAGTACGCCCGCGACTTCGTGGAGGGCGTCTGGCGGATGGCCGGCGAGACGGACGTGCGGTTCGCCGTGGAGAACATGTACCCCTGGCGCTACCGCGACCGCGAGATGCTCGCGTACGCCCCCGACTGGGACGTCACCAAAGAGGACTACCGCCACTTCACGATCGACCTCAGCCACGCCTCGACCGCCCGCACCGACGCCCTGCAGATGATCGACCGCATGGGCGACCGCCTCGGCCACGTCCACCTCGCCGACGGCCGGGGCTCCGCCAAGGACGAGCACCTGGTGCCCGGCCGCGGCGACCAGCCCTGCGCCGAGGTGCTGGAGGGCCTCGCGTCGCGCGGCTTCGACGGCCATGTCGTCATCGAGGTCAACACCCGCCGGGCCATGTCGAGCGCGGAGCGCGAGGCCGACCTGGCCGAGGCGCTGGCGTTCACCCGCCGGCACCTGTCCTCCGCCGCCTCCGCGATCGAGGTGCCCCGCCGGTGACCGGCATCGCCCCGGGCGACGGCCCGGGTACTCCCGCGCGGGGCGACGGCACCACCCGGCGCCGCGGCCGTCCTCCCCGTACGGAATCGGCCGGCACCCGGGACCGCATCCTCGACGCGGCCCGCGAGGAGTTCTCCGCGCGGGGATACGAGAAGACGTCCGTCCGGGGCATCGCCAAGTCGGCCGGGGTCGACTCCGCGCTGGTGCACCACTACTTCGGCACCAAGGAGCAGGTGTTCGAGGCCGCCGTGGAGGTCGCCTTCGCGCCGGCGTTCACCGCGCGGGACACGATCCTCGACGGTCCCGTCGAGGAGGCCGGCGAGCGGATGACCCGAATGATCATCGGTCTCTGGGAGAGCCCGGTCTCCCGGGCCCCGCTGCTCGCGATCGTCCGCTCCGCCGTGAACAACGAGATCGCGGCCGGCGTCTTCCGCCGCCTGATCGCCGGCCAGCTGTTGCGCCGGATCGCCGGCCGGCTCGACGTCCCCGACGCGGAGCTGCGCGCCGAGCTCGCCGCCGCGCAGCTGGTCGGCATCGCGATGATCCGGTACGTGATCAAGGTGGAGCCGCTGGCCTCGGCGGACGCCGAGCAGATCATCAGGCGGGTGGCGCCGGTGGTGCAGGGGCACCTCACCGGGCGCTGACGCCCCTCCGGACCGAGACACCCGTCCCGAAATCCGGACACCCCGTCCCGCCCACTGGATGACCGGCGTACGCTCGACGACAGTCATAACTCTCCGAAGGAGCGAGCGACGATGCCCGAGCTGAGGTCCCGCACAGTCACCCACGGCCGCAACATGGCGGGCGCCCGCGCCCTTATGCGCGCCTCCGGTGTACCGGGTGCGGACATCGGCCGCAAGCCGATCATCGCGGTCGCCAACAGCTTCACGGAGTTCGTCCCCGGCCACACCCACCTGGCCCCGGTCGGCCGGATCGTCAGCGAGGCGGTCGTCGCGGCCGGCGGCATCCCGCGCGAGTTCAACACCATCGCCGTCGACGACGGCATCGCGATGGGCCACGGCGGCATGCTGTACTCCCTGCCCTCCCGCGACCTGATCGCGGACAGCGTGGAGTACATGGTGGAGGCGCACCGCGCGGACGCCCTGATCTGCATCTCCAACTGCGACAAGATCACCCCGGGCATGCTCAACGCGGCCCTGCGGCTGAACATCCCCACGGTCTTCGTCTCCGGCGGCCCGATGGAGTCCGGCCGCGCCACGCTGGTCGACGGCACCGTCCGCACACTGGACCTGGTCGACGCGATGTCGGAGGCGGTCAACGAGAAGATCTCCGACGCGGACATCCTCCGCATCGAGGAGAACGCCTGCCCCACCTGCGGCTCCTGTTCCGGCATGTTCACCGCGAACTCGATGAACTGCCTCACCGAGGCGATCGGCCTCTCCCTCCCCGGCAACGGCTCGGTCCTCGCCACCCACACCGCCCGCAAGGCGCTCTACGAGAACGCCGCGCGCACGGTGATGGACCTGACCCGCCGCTACTACGAGCAGGACGACGACTCGGTCCTGCCCCGCAACATCGCCACCCCCGCGGCCTTCGGGAACGCCATGGCGCTCGACATCGCGATGGGCGGCTCCACCAACACGATCCTGCACCTGCTGGCCGCCGCCCAGGAGGCGGAGGTCCCCTACGGCCTCACCGAGATGGACGCCCTCTCGCGCCGCGTCCCCTGCCTGGCCAAGGTCGCGCCCAACGTCGCCAAGGACCGCACGTACTACATGGAGGACGTGCACCGTGCGGGCGGCATCCCCGCCCTCCTCGGCGAACTGCACCGCGCGGGCCTGCTCAACGAGGACGTGCACTCCGTCCACAGTCCCTCCCTCGCGGACTGGCTGAAGACCTGGGACATCCGCGGCGGCTCGCCCTCCCAGGAGGCCGTGGAGCTGTGGCACGCGGCTCCCGGTTGCGTCCGTTCCGCCGAGGCCTTCTCCCAGTCCGAGCGCTGGGACTCCCTCGACGAGGACGCCGAGGGCGGCTGCATCCGCTCCGCCGAGCACGCCTACTCCAAGGACGGCGGTCTGGCCGTCCTGCGCGGCAACCTCGCCGTCGACGGCTGCGTCGTGAAGACGGCCGGCGTCGACGAGTCCATCTGGACCTTCGAGGGCCCGGCGGTCGTCTGCGAGTCGCAGGAGGAGGCCGTCGAGAAGATCCTCACCCAGCAGGTCAAGGAGGGCGACGTCGTCGTCATCCGCTACGAGGGCCCCAAGGGCGGCCCCGGCATGCAGGAGATGCTCTACCCGACGTCGTACCTGAAGGGCCGCGGCCTCGGAAAGGCCTGCGCCCTGATCACCGACGGCCGCTTCTCCGGCGGCACGTCCGGCCTGTCCATCGGCCACGCCTCCCCGGAGGCGGCCTCGGGCGGCACCATCGCCCTGGTCGAGGACGGCGACCGCATCCGCATCGACATCCCGAACCGCTCGATCGAGCTGCTGGTCGACGAGGCGGAACTGACCCGCCGGGAGCAGGCCCTGAACGGCCGGTACGCCCCGAAGAACCGCGACCGCAAGGTCTCCGCGGCTCTGAAGGCGTACGCGGCGATGGCCACCAGCGCGGACAAGGGCGCGGTGCGCGACATCAGCAGGCTCGGCTGACCCACCCCACCCGCACAACGAGCCCGCCGGCCCCCGTACGCCCCGCGCGACGCCCCGGCGGGCTCGCGTATGCACCCGTCCGGCGAACTTCGGTACGTGCTGTACGGGCGTCCGGCGCCCTCCGCCGGCCCCCGTACGCCCCGCGCGACGCCCCGGCGGGCTCACGTATGCACCCGTCCGGCGAACTTCGGTACGTGCTGTACGGGCGTCCGGCGCCCTCCGCCGGCCCTGGGACGACGTCCCGTACGGCCGCCCGCCGGATCCCCTGCACCGAGCCCGCCGGATCCCCTGCGCCCCGCGTGACGAACCGGCGGGTTCGCCGTGTGCCCGTGTCCGCCCGGCAGGCTTCCCGCGCGCTGTACGACCGTCCGGCGGCGGGGCGACGACCCGTACGCCCCCACCGGACCCCGCTCGTACGGCCGGCCCGGCCCGCCCCTACCAGCCTTCCGGATCCCGCCCCGCCACCCCGAACACCGTCCCGTCGGGCGCCCCGGCGTAGACGTGGCCGCCCGCGAGCACGGGCTCGGGCAGCGCGGCGGGGACCCGGTCGGACTCCGCGCCGAGCCGTGGCCGGGTCTGCCCGAGGAGCTTCCCCTCACGGGCGTCGACGCCCAGCAGCCGCCCGTCGGGAGCGGTGACGTACACGTGCCGTCCGTCGGAGACGGGCACCGAACCCCGGCTCACGCCCGTCTCCAGCCGCCACCGCTGCTTCCCCGCCGCCATGTCGACGGCCACCAGCGAACCGCCCGCGCCCATGAGGTACACGGTGTCCCCGTGCACGCCGGCCTCCGCCTGCGCGACCGGCACGGGCAGCGTCACCCGGCGGACGGCCCCGGTGCCGGGCGTGTAGCGGAGCACGGCCTTCGCGTCCCCGTACACGGCGCCACCGGCGACGAGGTACACGGCCCCGTCCGCCGCCCCCACGGGCGTCAGGTCCCCCTCCAGCTCCGCGTCCCACCGCACGTCGCCCGTCGCCGGATCCACCGCGGTGACCCGGGTCCCGTTCCCGTCCCCGGACGGACTCACCGCGTACGCCGACGGCTCACCCGGCTCCTCCGACTCCCCGGCGAACGAGGAGAAGTACGGCACGGCCTGCCCCGGAATCCGGTGGGACCACCTGGTCTCGCCCGAGGCGCCGTCCACGCCCGTGACCGTCCCGTCGGCGGGGGTGAGCAGAAGCGTGTCGCCGACCGCCCGCACTCCCTCGTACTCGGACGGGTCCTCCCGCCACGCCGGCTCGCCCGTGGTGGGGTCGAGCGCCTCCAGGTCACCGGTCCGGTCGAGGGAGGGCTGGACGAGGCCGCCCGACACGACCGGCGGTTCGCTCCGGTCCGTCCCCGCGACGTCGTGCCGCCACAGGGTGCGGCCGTCGGCCGGATCGAGGGCGAAGACCCGGCCGGGCAGCGCACACAGCAGCCTCTCCGCCCCGTACGAGCACTGGGGCATGCCGCCGCGCTCCGCGCCGGGCACCGCCTCCCACGCGCCGAAGCCGCCCGACGCGCTCTGCGCGGCGGTGGTCTTCCGCGCCGGTTCCGCGCCACCGAACACCTGCACCGAGGCAAGCCCGCCGAGTACGGCGAGGCAGAGCACCCCCGCCACCAGAACCGTCCGCCTGCCGAGCCGCCGCGCGGGCCGCGCCCCGGGCGTGTCCGGGGGTTCCGGCACGGCCTCCTCCCGCTCTTCGGGCGTCCGCGGCGCCGGTACGAACACCTGAGTGTCGTACGCCGCCGACACCGACCGCAGCTCCCGCATCAGCTCGTCCGGCGTGGGCCGGTCGTCGGGCTCCTTGGCGAGACACCGCAGCACCAGCGGCGCGAGCGACTCCGGTACGCCGGTCAGGTCGGGTTCGTCGTGCACGACCTGGTAGGCGACGACGTACGGGCTGTCGGAGTCGAACGGACCGCGCCCCGTCGTCGCGTGCACCATGAGCGACCCGAGCGCGAACACGTCGGCCGCGGGACCCACTTCCCGGGGGCGACGGAACTGCTCGGGCGCCATGAACGGCGGCGTACCGATCAACTTCCCCGTCTCGGTGCGCAGTTCGCTGTCTTTCGGCCGGGAGATGCCGAAGTCGATGACCTTCGGCCCGTCCTCGGCGAGCAGCACGTTGCTCGGCTTCAGGTCCCGGTGCACGACCCCGACCCGGTGGATGTCGCGCAGCGCCTCCGCGAGTCCGGCCATCAGCCGGCGCGACTGGTCCGGGTCCATGGGCCCGTTCCGCTTCACCTCCTCGGAGAGTGTCGGACCGGGGATGTACAGGGTGGCCATCCAGGGCCGTCCGCCCTCCGGATCGGCGTCGACGACCGGCGCGGTGAAAGCCCCGCTCACCCGCCGCGCGGCGGCCACCTCCTGCCGGAACCGCCCTCTGAACTCGGGGTCCATGGCATACCGGGCGTGTACGACCTTCACCGCGACCCGCATCCCGGAGGTGCTCCGGGCCAGATGTACGACGCCCATGCCGCCCGAGCCCAGACAGGACTCCAGACGGTAGTGACCGGCGTACTCCGGAAGTTCCGCTTCCGCGCCCGCTCCGGCGTTCCGCTGCGGCGCCATGGAACCACCCCCGTGCTGTTCGTTCGCGCGCGCGACGCTCGGAGCCTAGTCGATGGTGCGTGCGGGGCCGAGGCGGCTTGCCCACCTCCGTGTGCGAGTTGCGAACCGGTGTTTCATGGCTTGTTCCAGGGGTATCAACGTGGCCCCACGGCAGTCGTGGGGTGCAACGGGGGAGGTTTTCTCATGTCTGTCGACCAGACGCAGGACATCGCGGGCGGGGACCAGGAGGCGACGGCGACGGTGGAGACGATGGCGGCCACGGCCGCGGCCTCCTACCCGGTCGCTCCGGGCTACCGGCTGAACGTCCGCAGCGGCCCCGGCACCGGCTACTCCGTCGTCCGGGTCCTGTCCGAGGGCGCCGAGGTCCGGATCAACTGCCAGACACCGGGCACGCGGGTGTCGGGCCCGTACGGCACCTCGAACATCTGGGACAACATCGGCAGCGGCCAGTACGTCTCCGACACGTACGTCCGCACCGGCAGCGACGGGTACGTCGCCGCCCGCTGCTAGGGGGTGCCGGTGGGGCGGGGGCTTCCGCGGTCGCGCGGGGGAGGGGTCACAATCGATCCGTGAGCGCAGCAGAGAACGACACGAACGGCAACCCGGACACCTCCGCGGGCCCCCGCCCCGAACCCCTCCGGTTCTACGGCACGACCTGGGTGAACCACGACAACGGCTACGCCGCCCGCCGGGCCGGCCTGGCCGTCGGCTCCCTCGTCGCGGCGGTCGCCGCCTGCCTCGTGCTCCGCATCGCCTACGACGGGCTCCGGATCGCCGACATCGGCAGCTTCGTCTCCCTCCTCATGGTCGTGATGTTCGCGGTCTGCAGCGCCCTGGCCTTCCGGCACACCTGGTCCGCCTTCACCACCCGTCCCGACCCCGACCGCCAGGCCTCCCTGCGCGGCCTGCTGGCCATCGGCTTCGTCGGCTCGCTCCTCGCCTACTTCTTCCGCACCTTCACCGAGGCCCCGGGCGAGAAGCTCCACCGCGCCGAGTACGACAAGGCCCGAGCGGACTACGAGAAGCGCACCACCCGCCGCTCGGGCAACCCGTCGAAGCGCCGCCACTAGGAACCGCCCGACGACCCGGCCGCATGGCGCAACCCGGTGACTTCCGGGTGGATACCGCGCCCCCGAGAATTACCGCCTCCCGGGAGCCTTCCCGATCCCAAGACGCTCGCGGCCCCGGGAGCCCGGCGGCGCTTCCGGACGGACCGGATCCGGCGGATCCCCGCGAGCCCCGGGCGGACTCCGCGAGCCCCGGGAGCCCGGTGG
Organism: Streptomyces sp. NPDC059787; assembly: GCF_042732315.1. Lineage (NCBI taxonomy): Bacteria > Bacillati > Actinomycetota > Actinomycetes > Kitasatosporales > Streptomycetaceae > Streptomyces > Streptomyces sp. NPDC059787. The sequence goes on along the minus strand of NZ_JBHWHX010000048.1, from coordinate 6,714 downwards.
CTCACCGGGCGGCCCCGGCCCGCCCCGACAACCGCGCCCTCGGAAAAAGGCCTGGTAGCCGCCCGTACCCCCGAAAACCACCTGTGCGCCGAAGCCGCCCGGCCACCATGGCCGTATGACGACACCCAGGGCCGACCACCTCACCCGAGCCCACTCCTTCAACGCGGCCGCCGCCCAGTACGCCGCCAACCGCCCCTCCTACCCGCCCGCCCTCTTCGACACGGTCGAGGAGCTGACCGGCCGTCCCCTCGCCGGCTCCCGGGTCGTGGACGTCGGTGCCGGTACGGGCATGGCGACCGCGCATCTGCACGCGCGCGGCGCCGACGTGATCGCCGTCGAGCCCGGTGACGGCATGGCGGCCGAGTTCCGTCGTACCCTCCCCGACGTGCCGGTCGTCCGGGGCAGCGGCAACGCCCTCCCCCTCGCCGGCCACCACGCCGACCTCCTCACCTACGTCCAGGCCTGGCACTGGACCGACCCCGCCCGCGCCGTCCCGGAGGCGGTACGGGTCCTGCGGCCGGGCGGGGCACTCGCCCTGTGGTGGAACACCGACGCGCTCGACGTGCCCTGGATCGCCGAAGAAGCCGAACGCACCGCACGTCACTTCGGCGTGAACCTCGCCGCCGAGCGGCGCAACACCAACGCCCGAGCCGCCGACCCCGCCGGTCTCCTGCACTTCACCCGCCGGGAGATCCGCTGGAGCCGCCGCGTTTCGATCGACACCCACCTGGCCAACCTCGCCAGCCACTCGGTCCTCCTCGTCGACGGCGACCGCGCAGCCGCCTTCCTCGCCGAGGAGCGCGAGCACCTCACCGCCGCCTTCCCCGACGGCACCGTCGAGGAGACCTACGACGTCGTCCTCCTCCTCGCCACCACACCCCCGACCCCAACGGCTTGACGCCTCCCGACCCCGGGAGGAGTATTCATCACATGATGAATTACTCCTCCCGCCCACCGGAGGAACCGGCCGTCCACGCCCAGGACCTCACCGTCGTCCGAGGCCCCCGCACCGTCCTGCGCGGCCTCGACTTCACCGTCCCGCGCGGTCAGATCACCGGCCTCCTCGGCCCCTCCGGCTGCGGCAAGTCGACCCTGATGCGGGCCGTCGTCGGCACCCAGGCCAAGGTCACCGGCACCCTGGACGTCCTCGGCAGCCCCGCCGGCCACCCCACCCTGCGCACCCGCATCGGCTACGTCACCCAGGCCCCGTCCGTCTACGACGACCTGACCGTCCGCCAGAACCTCGACTACTTCGCCGCGATCCTCGACCCCGGCCGAGCGGCCGTCGACCGCCGCCACGAGAACGTCACCCGCGCGATCGCCGACGTCGACCTCACCACCCACGCCGACACCCTCGCCGGCAACCTCTCCGGCGGCCAGCGCAGCCGTGTCTCCCTCGCCGTGGCCCTCCTCGGCACCCCCGAACTCCTGGTCCTCGACGAACCCACCGTCGGCCTCGACCCCGTCCTCCGCCGAGACCTGTGGCAGCTCTTCCACACCCTCGCCACCGAACGCGGCGCCACCCTCCTGATCTCCTCCCACGTCATGGACGAGGCCGAGCGCTGCCACCGCCTCCTGCTCATGCGCGCGGGCGGGATCCTCGCCGACGACACCCCCGACGCCCTGCGCACCCGCACCGGCTCCGACACCGTCGAGGCGGCCTTCCTCCACCTGGTCGACGAGGCGATCGCGGCAGGCCGTACCAAGGAGACGACCCGATGAGCACGACCACTCCCGCCCCGACGCGCGCCCTCAACGCCTCCCGCACCACCGCCACCGCCGCCCGGGTCCTGCGCCAGCTCCGCCACGACCCGCGCACCATCGCGCTGATGGTCCTCATCCCCTGCGTGATGCTGTTCCTGCTCCGCTACGTCTACGACGGCAGCGCGCACGTCTTCGACAACATCGGCGCGTCACTCCTCGGGATCTTCCCGCTGATCACGATGTTCCTGGTCACCTCGATCGCCACCCTGCGCGAACGCACCTCCGGCACCCTCGAACGCCTCCTCGCCATGCCGCTGGGCAAGGGCGACCTGATCGCCGGCTACGCCCTCGCCTTCGGCACCCTCGCGATCGTCCAGTCCGCCCTCGCCACGGGCCTCGCCGTCTGGTTCCTCGGCCTCGACGTCACCGGCAGCCCCTGGCTGCTCCTGCTGATCGCCCTGCTCGACGCGCTCCTCGGCACGGCCCTCGGCCTCTTCGTCTCGGCCTTCGCGGCCTCCGAATTCCAGGCGGTCCAGTTCATGCCGGCGGTGATCTTCCCCCAGCTCCTCCTCTGCGGCCTCTTCACCCCGCGCGAGAACATGCACCCGGCCCTGGAGGCCGTCTCCGACGTCCTCCCCATGTCCTACGCGGTCGACGGCATGAACGAGGTCCTGAAGCACACCGACATGACCGCGACCTTCGTCCGCGACACCGCGATCGTCGCCGGCTGCGCCCTGCTGGTCCTGACCCTGGGCGCGGCGACCTTGAAACGCCGGACGGCATAAGTCAGCCCGTCCGGCGTTTGAGGACAAGGCCCGTTCAGGGCCGAAGGGGGTCTGGGGGCGAAGCCCCCCCCGGAACGGGAAGGGAAGGGGCGGCGGGGGCGAAAACCCTGGACAGCCACCCACCACCAACGTCCCGCCCACCGGACGCCCCACCCCCACCCGCCCCCGGGATGCGAGGATGCCCACAGGACGACGCACCCCCGGAGGGCACCCCCAGCCATGACCCAGAAAGTCGCAGTCCTCGGCACAGGCAAGATCGGCGAAGCCCTGCTCAGCGGAATGATCCGCGCAGGCTGGGCCCCCACCGACCTCCTCGTCACCGCCCGCCGCCAGGAACGAGCCGACGAACTCCGCACCCGCTACGGAGTCACCCCGGTCTCCAACCAGGAAGCCGCCAAGACCGCCGACACCCTGATCCTCACGGTCAAACCGCAGGACATGGGCACCCTCCTCGACGAACTCGCCCCCCACGTCCCCGCCGACCGCCTGATCATCAGCGGTGCCGCCGGCATCCCCACCGCCTTCTTCGAGGACCGCCTCGCCACCGGCACCCCGGTCGTCCGCGTCATGACCAACACCCCCGCCCTCGTCGACGAGGCCATGTCGGTCATCTCCGCCGGAAGCCACGCCACCGCCGGCCACCTCGCCCACGCCGAGGAGATCTTCGGCGCCGTCGGCAAGACCCTCCGCGTCCCCGAGTCCCAGCAGGACGCCTGCACCGCCCTCTCCGGCTCCGGCCCGGCGTACTTCTTCTACCTGGTCGAAGCCATGACCGACGCCGGCATCCTGCTCGGCCTGCCCCGCGACAAGGCCCACGACCTGATCGTCCAGTCCGCTATCGGCGCCGCGACGATGCTCCGCGACAGCGGCGAACACCCGGTGAAGCTCCGTGAGAACGTGACCTCCCCCGCCGGCACCACCATCAACGCCATCCGCGAACTCGAGAACCACGGCGTACGAGCCGCCCTCATCGCCGCCCTCGAAGCCGCCCGCGACCGCAGCCGCGAACTCGCGAGCGGCACCAAGGACTGACGACCGGCCTGAGCCCCCGCACGGGGGCTCACTTCGCCGCGGTCAGGACGTCCTCCGTCGTCACCACCGTCGCGAACCCGCCCCCGTGCAGCGACACCGCCGACGCACGCGCCAGCTCGTCCGCGCTCTGCCGCCAGCCGAAGGGCCCCTCCAGGCCGAAGGTGTACGTCGCGTCGAACGCGACCACGACCTCGTACCCGAGGTTCCCGCCCATCCGCGCCGTCGTCTCGACGCACATGTTCGTCTGGATCCCGGCCAGCACGACCTGCGAGATCCCCGCCTCCCGGAGCCAGGCGCCCAGGTCCGGCGTCCCGAGGAACGCCGAGTTCACACTCTTGGTGACCAGCAGCTCGGCCCCGCTTCCCTTCCCGCGCCGCCGCTCCACGTACTCCTTGAACCCGTTGCCCTCGTACCCGGTACGCAACGGCGACCCGGGCTTGACCGAGTCGTGCCGCACGAAGACGACCGGCCGACCGGTTGACTGCCATACGTCGATGAGGGCGGCGATGTTGTCGTCCGCGGCCGGATTGTTCCGCATCCCCCAGAAGCCGACCTCCTCGAAGCCCTTCTGCACGTCCACGACCACCAGTGCTGCGTTCTGCGCGATGTCCATGCCCACGATCGTGCCGCCCGGCGGCACCGGCTCCCAGAGGTCCGAAAGTCAGCGATCGATGGTTTACTGCCACCCATGGCAGCCCCCTACCGCGTGGCCCTGGTCGCCTTCCCCGGCATCCGGGCCTTCGACGTCTCCGTCATCACCGAGGTCTGGGGCCCCGACCGCACCGACCGCGGCGCCCCCGCCTTCGACCTGCACCGCGCCGCCACCGACACCACCCCCGTCCCCATGCGCGGCGGCCTCACCCTCCTCCCCGACCGCCCCCTCACCTGGCTGACCGACACCGACCTGATCGTCGTCCCCGGCCTCGACGACCACCTCACCCCCGCACCACCTCCGGTCCTCGACGCCCTCCGTCACGCCCACGCCCGCGGCACCACCATCGCCGCCCTCTGCGGCGGCGCCTTCACCCTGGCCCAGGCCGGACTCCTCGACGGCCGCCGCGCCATCACCCACTGGAACCTGATCGACCTCTTCCGCGCACACCACCCCCACGTCACCGTCGTCCCCGACGCCCTGTTCATCGAGGACGGCAACATCTGGACCGCGGCCGGCACCGCCGCCGGCATCGACCTCTGCCTCCATCTCATCCGCCTCGCCCACGGAGCCGAGGCCGCCGCCACCATCGCCCGCTCCATGGTCACGGCCCCCTTCCGCACCGGCACCCAGGCACAGTTCATCGAGCACCCCACCCCGCGCGCCGACCGTGACGCCGACGCCCTCGCCGCCGTACGCGAGCACGCCCTGCGCCACCTCCACGAACCGCTCACGGTCGCCGACCTGGCCGCCCACGCCGGAATGTCCCCGCGCACCTTCGCCCGCCACTTCACCGCGGCCACCGGCACCACCCCACTGCGCTGGCTCCTCGACCAGCGCATCGCGGCGGCCCAGCGCCTCCTCGAACGCACCGACCTCCCCATGCCCGAGGTCGCCCGCCGGGCAGGCTTCGGCAGCGAGGTCACCATGCGCCAGCACTTCGCATCGCGCCTCGCCACCAGCCCCCGCGCCTACCGAGCCGCGTTCAGCACGGGCGCCCCGGTATCCGAGCCCGCCGGCAACAAGCCGATCGCCCGATAAGCGGCATCAACGGTCGGCCGAGCCATACCCCGCGCCCGCTCCGCACCATCCCGCAGCACCTCCTCCACATAGCCGGGATCCGCGCACAACTCCTTGTGCCTCTCCCGCACCGGCCTCAAGACCTCGACCACCGCCTCCGCGGCGTCCCTCTTCACATCCCCGTACGACTCATATACACCGGCCAACTCCTCCGGGTTCCCACCCGAACACGCAGCGAGGATCTCCAGCAGATTCGCCACCCCCGGCCGGGTCTCCCTGTCGTACACGACGTCCCGCCCGCTGTCGGTCACCGCCCGCATGACCTTCTTCCGCGCCACGTCTGGCTCGTCCAGCAGATAGACGATCCCCGGCCCCGTGTCGTCGCTCTTGCCCATCTTCGACATGGGGTCCTGCAGATTCATCACCCGCGCCGCCACCGACGGATTCGTCGCCCGCGGCACCACGAACGTGTGCCCGTAGCGCTGGTTGAACCGCACCGCGAGATCCCGCGCCAGCTCCACGTGCTGCGTCTGGTCGTCCCCGACCGGCACCTCGTCCGTCCCGTACGCCAGGATGTCGGCCGCCATCAGCACCGGATACGTCAGCAGCGACAGTCGCACGCTCCCACCCCGCCGCTGCTCCCGCGCGGCCTTCTCCTTGTACTGGATCATCCGCCGCATCTCGCCGTCCGTGGCCACGCACTCCAGCAGATACGACAGCCGCGCGTGCTCGTCCACATGGCTCTGCACGAACACCGTGCACAGCGCCGGGTCCAGCCCGGACGCCAGCAGCAACGTCGCCGCCTGTCGGCTCAGCCTGCGCACCCGCGCGGGATCGTGGTGCACGGTCAGCGCGTGCAGATCGACGACGCAGAACAGCGCGTCCGCCCGGTGCTGGTCGACCGCGGCCCACTGCCGCATGGCTCCCAGGTAGTTTCCCAGCGTCAGATGCCCGGTCGGCTTGATCCCGCTGAAGACCCGTGTCATCTCTTCTCTTCTCCATCTCCGGTCCGAGGCCGCCGTCCCTGGCCGGCCGCCCCTCGGAGTCCTGGAGGGAGAAACAGAAACGGCCGCCGAGGCGGCGGCCGTTGAGTGCGCACGTAGGGGGCGGCCGCCGTCAGGCGGCCCACCAGAACTGGCTGTACGTACGCGTCGTCATACGGACCAGAGTACGCCCGGAGGGCGGGACGAGGCAGTGAGTTGACACGCCCCGGCCGGATCCGTACTGTTCTCCGAGTTGTCCGACGTGAGCGCCGACTCCGGTCGGTCCCCGGACAGCCATTCCGCAAGTACCACTCCTGATCGACGTCAGCAGTCTGTCTGCCGACGCTTCATTGACGTGCGTATTCGCGAAATGAGGAATCCGCACCCGAAAGGGAGCAGGACCCCGATTAGGTCGGGGGCCGGGAATCCGCTAAAGTCTCACTCGTCGGAACGGCCCAACGGCCGGGAAGACAGCCCGCTCTGACCGGGAATCAGGCCCGAAAGGATCTGATAGAGTCGGAACCGCCGGAAAGGGAAA
>NZ_JBHWHX010000047.1:0-48364 GCF_042732315.1 Streptomyces sp. NPDC059787 | reverse complement strand
AGGCACGACGGTGGTCGGCACCGCCTCAAAAATCAGTCGAGGAGCGCGGTCGCTTCGACCTCGACGAGAACATCCGGCTCGAAGAGGTACTCGACACCGATGAGGGAGGCCGGCGGCATGGGAAGCCGGAGTCCGATCTCGTCGGCGACGGCCTCCACACCGCTCATGAAGTCGCTGATCTTCTCCGGGCTCCACTGGGTCACGTAGAACGTCAGGCGCAGCACGTCTGCGAACGACGCGCCCGCGCCTGTCAGGCCGACGGAGGTGTTGCGCAGCGCCTGGGCGACCTGCCCGGCCAGGTCGCCGGGCGCGACCGGAGTCCCGTCGGTCTGGCGCGCGACCTGCCCGCTGACGTGGACGTGCTTCGTTCCGGTGCCCACGGCGACGTGGTGGTACGGGACCGGCTGCAGCATGCCTTCCGGCGTGAAGTGTTGAACAGGCATGGTCTTCTCTCCTCCAAAGTAAGTATCCGTAAGCTACCTAGTGGAAGAAGGACACTTCAACGAGACCAGGTTTCGCCATGGATACCGACGACGAACTCCGCATCGATGCCCCGCACCGCGAACTGCTCGACCAGATCCTCGACAAGTGGTCGCTCAGCGTCCTCAACGAACTCTGCGAACGCCCGTGCCGCTTCAACGAACTGCGCCGGGCCGTCCCTCGGGTCACGCAGAAATCGCTGACCGCGACACTCCGGCGACTCGAACGCAACGGGGTGATCGAGCGTGAGGTCGTCTCCACCCGCCCTGTGGCGGTCGTGTACCGGATCACGCCCCTCGGCAAGACCCTCCGGTACCCCGTCGACGTGCTGCTGGCGTGGGCCTCACAGAACATGCCCGCCATCGCACGCGCACGCGAGGACTTCGACAGGAGGGAAGAGGAAACTCATCTCTGAAAGGACCGCGCGCAGGAGAGGCCGGCAGCCGGCCTCCCCGCGGCGTGCCGCGGCCGCCAACCGCGACGGTGCCCCCGGCCTCACGCCTGCTTGGGCAAGGTGAGGATTTCGGCTCCGTCGTCGGTGATGGCGATCGTGTGCTCGCTGTGTGCCGTCCGGCATCCTGTCGCGCTGCGAAGCGTCCACCCGTCGGCATCCGTGACGAGCTGGGCGGTGTCCGCCATGACCCACGGCTCCAGGGCGAGCAGCAGTCCCGGGCGCAGTTTGTACCCACGGCCGGGCCGTCCGGTGTTCGGGACGTGCGGGTCCTGGTGCATGGTCGATCCGATGCCATGACCTCCGAACTCCGTGTTGATCAAATAGCCCGCCTCCTTGAGGACGGTGCCGATGGCGTGGGAGAGGTCGCCGATGCGGGCCCCGGGCCCGGCGGCGGCGATCCCCGCGGCCAGTGCGCGTTCGGTCGTCCCGATCATCGCGACGCTCTCCGGGGGCCTGGTGTCGCCGACGATGAAGCTGACGGCGGCGTCCGCGGCGACTCCGCCCTTGGAGACGGCGAGATCGAGGGTCAGCAGATCTCCGTCGGCGAGCGTGTAGTCATGGGGGAGCCCGTGGAGCACGGCGTCGTTGACGGCCGTGCAGATGTAGTGGCCGAACGGGCCACGTCCGAAAGAGGGCGCGTAGTCGACGTAGCAGGACTGCGCTTCCGCCTCGGCAATCATCTTCTCCGCCCACCGGTCGATCTCGAGCAGGTTCGTGCCGACCGCGGTGCGGCCCTTCAGCGTGTGCAGGATGTCCGCGACCAGGGCGCCTGAGTCCTTTGCTCGGGCCAGCAGGGCGGGGTTCAGAATCTCGATCATGCGACGCTCTTCTCATGCGGCCAATAACTATACCGGTAAAACTATACCGGTCTGGAATCGGGGGCATGGTCAGGTTGCCGCTCACCCCCGCAGAGGTCGCACGCGGTCAGCGCCTCGGCGCCCTCCTGCGCCGGGCCCGGGGGAGAACGTTCAACTCGATTCCGGGCCAGGGGCAGCGCGACGCGATCCTGCTGCGCTACGGCCCGGGCTTCACCGCCGCCGAGGCCGCCGAAGTGATGGGCAACCAGAAATCCACCGTGCGGTCCCGACTGCGTACCGGCCGCCGACGCCTCACCACCTTGCTCAGACTCCGCTGCCCGGAGCACCCCGACGGGAAGAACCTCTCATGACCGTGCTGCCCGGCGACGACCGCACCATCGACGACCTGCTCGCCTCGGCCGGCCACCGCACCGCCGACGCCCCCTGCACACAGAGTGGACCACGCCCGAGGACGAACACCCCCGACGCCGACCGTCCTCCACGCAGGTCGCGAGTTCGAGGAGGGAACCCGCGAAGCCGGCATGGGTGTTGGCGGCGCCGAAGGGTTCGGGCGCCGCGCCTTCACGTCGGGGCATCGCCGGACAACTGGGCGGTGGTACGACGAAGCCCAGTCGCTCGTACAGGCTGATCGCCTGCGTCATGTCCTCCACGATGTGGCCGACGTGGTGCAGGCGGGCAATGTCATGTCCCATAGCCGTCACCGTAGGGAGGCTCGATCATCGGTCAACGCACCACAGGAGGGGCTCATCACGTGGCAGCGGAGCACGTCGACGTCCACAGGAGCGGCACCGGACCAGCACTCACGACAGTCCGTCGGCTCAGGCTGTCGGCCACATGAGACGACTTCTTGGCCTCTGCGGCAACGTGGCCCCGGAGGCCCGCTCTCCGAAGAAGTCCGCTCGGCTCCGGCCTGGGGCGAAGGTGAGGCCATCGGTGCGGGCATAGCGGGCGACATGCATGAAGAAGCGGACGGACAGCTGCGCCTCTGCGGAAATTCGACACATGGCCTGCCCCAGGGCGTGGGACAGCATGCCCTTTATCCGTCCCTGCATGCTTGGCCATCGTGTACCCGTCCTACGATGCGACGACGACCGTGTGGGCGTTCGTACTGGCGTTTTCGGTCGTGGGCTGGTGCGTCCGGCGCCGCAGGTAGGTGCGGCCACCGCATGAGGAGGTCGCTCGGCTGCGGTTGGCACCGTTGGCGTCGGGTGGATGGTCCTTCGTAGGGCCGGCCCGGCCCGTCGTCGTCCGGCATTGTCGGTATCCATTGCTGATGCCAGGCGATGGCTGTCTCGTGTGCTGCGGCTGCTCCATGCCGGCTGGTGCGGACTCGCCCCCGATTGGCGACTCACCCGTCTGGACCTGTCGGACTATGCAGGCGGTGTGGCCGGCGTGACGCTGGAAGCCAAGCCCGTGGGACGGCCGGAGAGGCAACCCGGTGTATCGGCCCGAGGAGTGACCGGATTCCCGCGCCGGGCCTCACGGCCGCCGAGCGTCTGCTGCGCCGGACGTCCTCATCCCGGGGACGTCATGACCGGGGGTGCCTCCATGCTGCCCGTCCTTCAGGAGCGTGATCATGACCCGGAACCGCTGTCTGATTCTGAGCTCGCCGTCCGAAGTCTGGGGCCTGCTGTCCGATGGCCACCGCTACGGGGAGTGGGTGACAGGAACCCAGCAGATCCTCGCCGTGGACCCGCATTGGCCGGACGTAGGCGCCCGACTGAGGGTTCGCGTCGGAGCCGGTCCTCTGACCCTCGACGACACCTGCGTCGTCCGCATCTCCGAACCACGACACCACTTGCAACTGGAAGCGAAGGCAGGGCCCTTCGGCGCAGCTCGCATCGCCATGAAGTTGACCCCCTGGGGCGAGCACACCCTCTTCACTCTCGACTGGCACCCCCTCCGGGGCCCCGGCACGCGGATGCACGGGCTCCCCGTGGACTACTTCGTCGCGGTCCGCAACGGCATGATGCTGACGAAGCTGGCTCGGATCGCGGTGCGCGAACACGCCGTGAGCATTTGAGGCACCTTACGAACACCCGAGGCGGTTCACCGATCGTACAAGGGGGACTGTAAATCGTTCGGCTCTGTCGCACATTCGGTGGTGACGGCAAGTCATGACGATGACAGACGGGGCATCGGTCGCGAAACCGCGGGACGGGCAGCCTCTGTTGAAGCGTCGCCTGGGCGGCTTCGCAGTGCGCTCGGTGCGGGGCGGCGGTGACATAGTGCGTGCTGGTCTCCCCCGTGATCCCGAAGAGCCTCATCAGCCGGAAGGAGGTCCGCTGCTTCTGCTGCCCCGTTGAGAACGCGGCCTCGGCGCAGGCCGACCAGGGTGAGTCCTGGCGGCACGTCGCCACGGAACAGGGTCTTGCCGACGGCCGGATGGTCGGGGTCGAGCGCCGATCTCGGGCTGACGATCAGCCGGGGGGCTAGGCAGGCCAGCGGCGGTGCCGGTAGCCAAGCCAGTCGGCGGCGATCTGGTGGGTGAGTTCTCCAGGCAGAGGGTGTGCCGTGGAAGTACCGCACCCCGTACGTGCGGTGACAGGCGGCGGGCAGCCGGTCGGGGCGTTTCGCTCGGCCCGGCCCGAGCCTGCGATGGGCCGGATCCCGAGCGGTCCGGACTCGTCGAATCACGTCGGGATCGGGTCCTTCCGTGGCCTCGACGTCGTCACGGCGACGGAGCCGTTCGCTTGGTGTAGGAGGTGACCATGGCGGTTTCCATGCGGTCAACGCCGTTAAGACAGCTGATGCGGTCGGTGAGGTAGGCGTGGAGGGCATTGGCGTCCCGGCAGATGACGATGGCGATGAGGTTGTGGACGCCGGTCGTGGTGCCGACGAAGGCTGCTTCAGGGTCGGCGGCCAGGGCCTGAGCGACACTGCCCAGTTGGGCGGGGGTGGCGGTCAGCCATACCAGGCATTGGACGGAGAATCCAAATAAGCGTGGGGCAACCTCAACGTCCAACTGGAGCACGCCAGTGCTGCGGAGTTCTTCCAGGCGACGACGGACCGCGGATTCAGACCACCCGACCTGTTGTGCGAGGTCCGGGTAGGCGGCGCGGCCGTCTGCGGCGAGGACGGGGAGCAGACGGCGGTCGAGCTCGGTCAGGCAGAAGGGACCAGCATCCGCTGCGGGAGGTGGCCGCAGTGCGGTGATCTGCTCCGCGGCAAGTGCTGACGTCCGCCCGATCCAGCGGTGGTCCATCACAGGACGCAGCAGCCGTTGTGCGTCGACCTGCGTGATCTGTGGCAGGCGGCCAAGCCCGTCCAAGGGCGCCGCTCCCTCCTCGGCGACGCGGAAGATGCACACGATCTCGGTACCGCTGGAGAGAACGGTCACCCAGGCTGTGTCCGGGCGGCGTGCCAAAGCCCGGGCCAGCGGTGCGGTGGCTGACGGCAAGCCCCGCAGACGTACCAGCCATTCGGCGTGGCCGGTACGGCGGCTGTCGGGCACGCCGGCCACTCGGGCGATCCCTGTGCTGCGGAGCCGGCCGAAGCGGCGGGCCACGGTGCGGTCGGAGACGCCGAGAACATCGGCGATCTTGCTGAAGGGGGCGCGCCCGTCGAGCTGGAGCGCGTGCAGCAGTCGCAGATCGAGTACGTCCAGCGTGACCGAATCCACCTGGTCAGTGTAGGCCGGTGTCGGATAGCGGCGTGGCGGCGGCAGTTGGAGGTCAGGCGCGAACGGTCGATGAAGCATCGGCCTCATGACACGCGACATCCAGGGCATCCATCACACCGGCATCCTGACCCGTGACCTCGAAGGGCTGGAACAGGCTTACCTCTCATTCGGGTTCACCCTCAGTCCTCGCTCACGGCACCTGCTCGGCGGGCGGCCCGGCCAACCGCCAGTGCCCGGCTGCACGGCCAACCGGTGCGCACTGTTCGGCGGGTCGTACATAGAGCTGCTCGGGATCGTGGACGAATCCGCACCCGACCCCTGGCACACCAAGGCGATGGCCAACGAGTACGAGGGCTTCCGGCTGCTCAACCTCGACACCGACGACGTCGAAACCGCCGACCGCCGGCTGACGGACGCCGGGCTGCGCACCTCAGGAGTGCTGGAACTGGAACGAGACGTCGACACGGAGGAAGGACCGCGCACGGTGCGCGCCCGCGCCGTGCACATCGATCCGCGCTCGACCCCGGAGGGCTATGTCGGGATCGCCCAACACCTCACTCGCCGGTATGTGCACCAGCCTCGCTATCTCAACCACCCGAACGGTGCTCGAGGCCTCGGCGCCGTGCTGATCGTGGCCGCCGACATCGAGTTCGACGGGATCACGAACCGGTACACCCGCATGATGGAGACAACCGCCAGGTACGAGGGCCCGGTCGCCGTTCTGGAGGCGGCCGCTGCACGGTTGGAGATCGTCCGCGCCTCGCACGTCGGTGACGTCCTACCCGACGAACCCGTCCCGGCCTCCTCCTACCTGGCCGCGATGACCGTCCTGGTCGACGACGTCAATGACGCCCGAAAGATCGTCGAGAGCGGCGGCACCGCAACCCGGCCGACCGGTGGTGGCTTCTTCGTCTCCGCCCACCACACGTACGGAGCCGGCCTGTTCTTCACCCGCGGCTGAACACCCCGGCAGAACTCATCCCGTTCCGCATGTCCCGCCATCGAACGGCCGGCCCTTGTGAAGAAGGCCGCCGCTCCTTTGCACGTCTTCACTCTCCTCGGAGGACACCGTGCTCGGTACCCTCGTGCTCCTCGTCGGCCCGACGCCGGGATTTCGTCTGCTCGGCTCCCCGGGGATCAGACGGTTCGCAACCTGGCAGGTCTGATGCGGGTTCGGGTGAGGTCCGCTGCGGCCCGGCCTCGATCCGGTCCATGGTGTTCTCGAAGGCGCGCGGGGCGTCGATGCCGAGCCGGTCGGCGAGTACGGAACTCCACCAGAGGCATGCGGCCGGCTTGTGTTCGAGTTCGGCGTCCTTGTCGCTCTCGATGTCCCACGTGCCCTCGGCCGCCAGGACCAGCCGGCCGACGTAGGCGGCGTCGTCGGTGAAGCCGAGCGCCGGCTCGGGCAGGGTCCAGGTCCGGCCGGGCATCCGCTCCTCGACCTGTTCGTACAGGGCGCGGGCCACGGTGCCGTCTCGGCCGACTGCCTTGCTGCGGCCCACCTCGCGCTCCGCCGCCGTGGGACCGTCGGGCAGGGCGTCGAGGCCCAGGCCGATCGGGAGCGGCAGGCCGGTCTGTACGTACACCCCGATGGAGGGCGCGCCCGTGGAGACGTGGCTGGTGATCAGGTCGCCCATCGGGGCGGACACGCACTCCTCCGGGCCGCCGTCGCCGAAGTCGAACCGGGCGCTCTTCGGCTCCGGGAGCGCCACGATCTCGAAGACGGGCGGGAGGTACGGCGACCAGTCCGTGCGGCTCCGGGAGATCCGGGCGTTCGGTCCCGAGCGGCAGGGCCGCTGGTATGTCGCCCTCACCACCGGCAGGGGCGCGCACGTGGGGGATCCGCGCCTTTCTCGACGCGTTGGGCTCGGAGCCCTGGCGCAGAAGGCTGAGAGTGCCGCTCGCCGCGTGATCCCGGTGGACGCCCGCAACACCTCCCGCACGTGCCCGTCCGAGATCGGCGGATGCGGTCACGTCCCGAAGGAGAACCACGTCACCCAAACGACGTTCGAGTGCGTCAAGCGCGGCTTGGTGGAGAACGCCGACCGCGTGGGCGCGCTGAATGTGCTGCACAGGACCGGGCCGGTGCTCTGCACGGAGGCTTGGCCACCACCGAGGGAAGCCCGCGACTTTGATCGCGGGTGGCGTCACGGGATCGAGAACTCCAGCTCGGGCCTGTCCCACGCCACCGCGGGCGGGTTCGCGGAGACGGTCCCGGTGAGCAGCGCGCCCACACTTCGGTAGAACCCCTCGGCCGGAGGATGCGACACGACGCGGACACGGTCCAGCCCTGCCGCATGCGCCTGGGACTTCATGTGCTCGACGAGCAGCCGCCCGATGCCGCGGCGCTGCGATCCGTCGGCGACGAAGAGCAGGTCCAGCTCCGGCGGCGCGAGGACCAGCGAGTAGAAACCGAGCACCCGGCCCGCGGGATCATCGGTGTCGGTGGCCACGAAGACGCGGTGGGCCTCGATGTAGTCGGGACCGACGCGGTAGCCCGCGACCATCGCCGCGTATGGGCCCTCGTACGCGCGCGAGCCGCGCACGAGCCGCGTGAGCCGTTTGGCGTCCTGGGCGACAGCCTGTCGTACGATGGTCGCACCAGGCGTGGGTGTAATGCTCGGAATCACACAGAGAGTATTACGCATTCGAGAGGGGCCCGTGCGGCGGGTGGGAGTGACGTCACCGGCGCCGTTCATGATCCACAGTCACTGGGCGGTTTCGGCAATGAGCCGGTCGGGAGGGCCCGCCCCTCCGCCTCGCCGCACGGAACAGGCATCGGACGATTCGGTCATCACAATGGGCAACGGCTCGTGCATGAGCCGGGCAAGGCGTTCACGACTGCGGTCGCCGTGCCGTTCGGCCGTTTGCCGGCCGTGCACTCATTTGAGGCAGCCTTGGAACTCTTGACGTGCTCCCTGGCCCGAAATCCAGGGACTCCGGTCTGGCTCGTCCGACCCTCCCGGGGGCTTCCTGCTTCACCGCGCCGTGCGGGCACGTGTGCCCGTCCTGCCGGCGCTCCACAGGCGTTTGGCGTCTCCGCCCGTCCGGCGGCGACGATGCGGCGTCCTTCGAACAGGACGTTGCGGGCTGCGTTGTGGTCGCGGTAGAGCACGGTGCCGCAGGTCCTGCACGTCCACTCCCGCACGCGCAGGGCTTTGGGGCCGTCGCGGAATCCGCAGGCCGGGCAGAGCCGGGAGGACGGGAAGGCGCGGCCCACCTTGGTGACGGTGCGGTCGTGCCGAGCCGTCTTGCACTCCAGCGTCCGTACGGACGCGGACCATCCCGCGTCGTGCACGGACTTGGCCGGCCGGGCACGGCCGAGACCGGACACCGCGAGGTCATCCCCGTGTACCGCTTGGCTGTCGCGGACGATCCGCGTGGAGGCCTTGTGGTGGAAGTCCCGGCGCCGGCCCGCCACACGGGCGTGCCGGCGTGCGACCTCGAGGCGGGCCTTGGCCCGGTTCTTCGCCCCCTTGACCTTGCGGACGGCCGACGGGAATCCCGCTCACCCTCGCCGCGTCCACGGACGAGCCGGCCTTCCCCTACGGCCGGCAGGCGCTGCGGGTGCGCTGCCGCCGCCAGGAGACCGGACGCAAACAGTCACGCGAGACCGTCCACGCCGTCACCAGCCTGGATGTCCACCAGGCCACCCCGGCTGACCTGGCCGGATACGTTCGCGGACACTGGGCGGTGGAAAACTCCAGCCACCATGTCTTGAGGCCGCCCTGCATTCATCCCCGGCGTGAACACCGGGGCCTTCTGCAAGAGTCCCGGTGACAGAGAGCAACCGCCGCAGCCCCGAGACCGGGGAGGCGCTGGGGACGGGATGACGGCGTAGGTTCACGGAACCGCGACTTGCCAAGCGTCGTCCCCCGACGACCGGAGGAGCGTGCCCACCAGCCGCCGGGGGGCACCGGCGTCACTTGTGCGTGCCGGTGCTGCAGGTACGACGACGGTGTTCGCGGTGGTGGGACGTCCTCCCCTTCGAGGTGGTCGTGTTTTTCCTGCCCTTGGAGTGCCTCTTGGCGGGTGCCAGGTGGCTGAAGAGCGACATGGTCTTTCCCTTCATCTCACACCGTTCACCAGGACATACGTGCGTTCCCGCTCGAGGGATGGCGGTTCGGCAAGATTTTCTGCGTACGGAGTCCTCTTCAGCGTTCGCGGGCGATCTGCGTCAGCACGTCGTACCCGACGGACACGGCCGTGCGAGCCCATACGGCGGGAGGGCCGGGTCCGCTCGCGAAACGGTGCACGCCGATGTCGGCAGCCCGGCCGTCACACCCACCGACCTGCTCTACAACGTGGTGGCGGGGTCCGGCGCCCTGCTGCGCTACCAGCGCGTCGGTGCCTTGGCCGGACCACTCGTACGCCGCCTCGTGGTGGGCACTCTGCCCGGCATAGTCCTCGGAGGGGTCATCCGCGTGTTCGCCCTGCCCGGCCCCCGCGTCTTCCGCCTCCTGGTCGCCCCGGCCGCGCTCGCCTCCACCTTCGCCACCTCTCCGGTCGGCGCCTCCACCTGTGCCGTGCTCTCCCTGACCCACCGCGGCGGCATCGGCCCCGACTGGCTGCTCGGCCTGGCCTGCGGCCCAGGCGGTGTTGCGGAGGTCGGCCGTTAGCCTGTGGGTATGTCGGAGCGTGTCACTGCGGGCCGTACGGACGGTCTGATCACTCCGGGCGCCGCGGACGCTCTGTGGGCCGGCTTGACGGCAGGAAGCGCCGTGCCGACGGCTTCTGCGGCGTTCACCGGCTCTCCTGCTCATGCTCAGGCGGGCTACGTCCTGCTCGGCGGCTGTGTGGTGGCGACGGTGAAGGCCGGCGGCGGCCGGTGGGGTGTTGTGGAGGCCGAGGTGTGCCGGGCGGCAGCGGAGCTGAACGCGGTGGAGACGGACCGCCGGGACCTGGTCCGCATCGGCCCGTTCCGTGACGGGGCGAAGCAGGAGCACCTTGAGGGGACGCTGCTGCGATGGCGCCGCCGCATCGCCCGGGAACTGCAGGAACCGGACGAACCCGAGCGGGCTGACGGCCGTCCCTGCCATCTGGCGGGGATCGACTGGCGGCGGATGCTCGTGGAGCAGACCCGGGACGGAGCGCGGCGCACGTGGTGGCCGCCGCGTGCTGTGGTCAGGCTGCTGGACGTGGCCGAGCACACCGAAACGCGGTGGCTGCGAGCCGCGCGGACCCGTCAGGCAGGCACAACCGTCACCGAGTCGCCCTCCCACCGGCCGGCCCGAACCGCCGACGCTCCGCAGACGACGAGTCCCGGCTGTCCAGCCACCTCACTGCGTCCGTACAACGAGGAACTGAAAGGCCACCTGTACTCGGTACTCAGCAGAAAACCCGGCATCTCCCGCAAGGTGGCCGGGTGGACGCGCGCCGTCTGCCGCACCGCGCCCGCCGCCGTACTCGACCACTGCCACGAACACGGCTACGTCCACCGTTCGCTGCACAGACCTCAGCCGTCGTGCAGCGGGCACGAACTGTGCCGGGCTTCCAGCCAGGGGCCCGGCACGGCCATGTGAAGACCGACGCGTGATCCCAGCGATCGATCGAGGGGAGGGACATGGAGCAGCACGGTTCTCCGAGCAGCCTGCTCGACAAGGCGATCAGTATCCTCAACTGCTACCGCTATGAAGGAGATGTTTTCCGACTGGCGGAACTGGCGGTACAGACCGGGTTGCCCATGACGACGACGTTCCGTCCATGCCGCGAACTGACGCGGCTGGGCTTGCCGGAACGAGAGGCGAGCCTGTACCGACTCGGTCTCGTGCTGTCCGGGTTGGGGTCGCTGGTGACGAAGCGGCACGACTTGCCTGAGGCGTCAGGCCGCCTGGCAGAGCACGAAGGGCGAGTCCCCTTGGGCGGGCCGGCGGCAGCGGAGGTTTCACCGGCGGCCGAAGACCGCTGGGCCATTTCCTTCGGATCAGAGGGTCTTCCGTCGCTGACGGGCCGCAGCAGCGACACAGTAGACTCCGCACTCTTGATTCAGCGCGCTGGGGGGCGATGTGGCAGGGGACAGCAACAGCTCTGGCAGAGCGAGACGTGTCGACTTCGGCGCGACCATGCTGTTTGGCGCGGTGTATGCCAGCGCGTTGTTCCTCGTCGTGACGGGCTTTGCCGTGGAACCGAGTGGTTGCGGAGGCCGCTTTCATGCTTCGTGCTCGGGCGGGACGTACTGGCGCCTTGGCGTCGGCTTCGGTCTCATCGCGGTGGTGGCGCCGGTGCTCCACAAAATTGTGCCGAGTGTCCCGTTCGAGCAGGGTATCGGCCGGACGGCGGCTGTCACCGCTCTGGTGTCGGGTGCAACGGCCGGTATCGCCCTGACCTTGGCGATGGTTCAAGCGGCGGCCTGAGGCGTCGAATCACGCCGTTGACCGGATGAGGATTCCAGCGATGTGGAGTGCAGCCGGGCAGATGGTGGCGGTCTTGTCGTATCGGGTGGCAAGGCCGGGCCACTGCTTGAGCTTGTTGATGCACCGCTCGACCGTGTTGCGCTGTTTGTAGGCGTCGCGATCGAAGGCGGGCGGTCTGCCGCCGCGACTGCCGAGGCGCTTGCGGTTCGCGGCCTGGTCGGCGGGCTGCGGGATCACCGCCCGGATTCCGCGCCTGCGGAGATGGGTTCGGATCGCGCGGGACGAGTACGCCTTGTCGGCCAGGACCACGTCCGGTGCAGTCCTGGTCCGATCGGTCGGCCTGGGAACCCGTAAGCGGGCCATGACCTCGGTGAACGCCGGTGCGTCGCCTGCCTGGCCTGGCGTGAGGGCGAACGCGAGGGGCCGGCAGCGGCTGTCGGCGGCGAGGTGGATCTTGGTGGTCGGTCCGCCGCGGGACCGGCCGAGGGCACGGTGGTCCGGCTCGCCCGCCGAGGCCCCTTTTGACGGGCCCCGGCGGCGTGCTGGTGGGCTCGGACAATGGTGGAGTCGACCGCAACGACCCAGCCGAGGTCGCCTTCGGCGTCGGCCTGGGCGAGCAGGGCGGTGGAGACCTTCTCCCAGGTCCCGTCGGCGGCCCACTTCCGCAGCCGGTTGTGGGCGCCTTTCCACGAGCCGAAATGTTCGGGCAGGTCCATCCACGGTGTCCCGGTGCGGTACTTGAACGCGATCGCGCCGATCACCTGCCGGTGATCATGCCGGCGCCCACCCCGCTTCGGCGTCCGGTCCGGAGGCAACGGCTGGATCCTCGCCCACTGGGCGTCAGTCAACGACACGCATCAACCAACGATCGGATGATCTGAAGGAAATGGCCCAGGGGACCGGCAGTGGCAGGAACGCACCTTGGGAGCACTCATGGAACTCCACGACGAGACCGGCCGGGCGGATCTGGCCGAGTGCCGGCGAACGGAATTCCCCCGGCTGATGAGCAGCCTCACCCGCGTCTCCCAGGGCCCGCTGCCCTCACGACGGCTATGAACCGCCATTCCGGCGTACGGGGCACCGACGGAAGTATCCGCGATGTCACACGGCGCTGATCAGGTCCTGTGTGAGGCGGTGCAGACGCAGTGCGTCGTCCTGGTCGAATGCGGGGACCTTCAGGGACAGCCGGCGGGTGGTGCGGTAGGCGGTGAAGGGTTCGGCCGGAGGCTGGTCGAGTAGACGGGCCATCGGGTCGACGGCCTTCGGTACGGAGGCCGCGAGCACGGTGAAGGACGCCTTGGTGAGGGTGCGCAGCGGCTGCGGGAGGTGGTCGGGCATGCCGGTGGACACCACGCCGGGGTTGTAGCCGATGTAGTGGATCGGGGTGCCGGCGTGCAAGGCGGCGAAGGCCGCGCCGAGCAAGTCGTTGGCGCGGAAGGACTGCAAGGTGGCCTTGAAACCGCTGTAGTTACGCGTCAGTTGCGGGTCGTCCCAGTGAATGCGCCCCAGGGGAACGCCGGGGGTGCCGACGTTCATGATGACGGGTCGCGACGCGGTTTCCAGCGCCTTGCGCAGGCCGTGGCTGAGGACGTACCGGCTCAGGTAGGCGAGAGCGAAGCTGTGCTCGAAGCCCTCGCCGGTGACGGTGCGAGCGCCGAAGAGCCGGTAGCGCTGAGCGCACAGGACGAGTCTGTCCACTGAGGCGCAGGTGCTCTGGATCTCGTCGACGAGCTCCCTAGTCGCCGAGACCGAGGTCAGGTCGGTCCGTAGAAACGTGACTCGGTCGGCGGCGCCGGCGGCTGCCGCCTCTGCCAGGAGGATTCTGCCTTTGGCGGGCGTGCTGCCGACGGCGAGTACGCGCGCTCCCTGGCGCAGGTAGCGCAGTGCGAGCCCTTTGCCGAGCCCGTCGGTTCCTCCGGTGATGACCACGGTCTGCATCCCTGGTTCTCCTTCTCCTCCGAGCTGTCCGGCCCGGGTGAGGAAAGGCGCCCCCGCACCATGCGGATACGCCATATCCGCTTACGTGGGGACCGTACCATGAACCGGATAACATCTATCCGGTTGTGGCGCAGCCCCGTCGACGGAAGGAGCGGCAATGGCCACGCAGAAGGAAGGACGGGACCCTGTCGCGGCAGGCGCGCGTCCGCTGCGGCGGGACGCCGAGCTGAACCGCCGGCGCATCCTGCAAGCCGGACGCGAGGTCTTCGCCGCGCGTGGGCTTCAGGCCACGCTCAATGACGTCGCGCATCACGCCGGTCTCGGAGTCGGCACCGTCTACCGGAAATTCCCCGACAAACAGGCGCTCGCGGAGTGCGTCTTCGCCGAAGAACTCGGCGAGATCGCGGTGATGGCGAGGCAGGCCCTCGTCGAGGACGACGCCTTCGCCGCCCTGTCCGGCTTCCTCGAGAGAGCCCTGGAGCGGGCAGCCTGCAACCGCGGGTTGCGCGAGTTGATGCGTCACGACACCGTGGAGGGCGCCGGCCTCGCCCAGGCACGGCGGGAGATCGCCTCGTACTGCGAGGGCCTGGTGGCTCGGGCCCGTGCGCAAGGCGCGCTGCGCGACGGTGTCACCGAGGCCGACATCGCACCGATCGCCGCGATGATCGACGCGGTCATGGCCCTTCCCGGCCCCTCCGATGTGTGGCGACGCTACCTGAGGATTGTCCTCGACGGACTCCGCGCCCACCCGGACCAGACACCACTGCCCACTTCCGACGGCATCGGCTGACCGCGCCGTTCCGCAGCGGTTGCACACCGTCCGAGGCCTCCATTGCCTTGCCGTCCTGATCCCGGCCAGCGACTCTGGGCCGGTGCCAGGACAGAGGAGACGAAGGCGGCGACAAGAGACAGAGAGGCAGCGGCCTGCTGCTCGCACTGCACCGGACAGGGGACGGTGGGAAGTGATCTTCGAGACTCGGGACGGGGCGGAGCTGCGCGCGCAGCTGTGCCGCCTTCGGGAGGCACGAGTCGACGGGTCGGTGATCCGGATCGACACGCTGTGCGGCCGCCTGACGCTGCCGACCACCTACCGGCTGAGCCGGTTCGTGGCGGACCCCGCGTACGAGCCCGATCATGATCACTTTGATCGTTGATCTCGCGGCAGGTCGAGATGAGCTGACAGACAGCGACGGGGCCCGCTGTCGTCACGGGCCCCGTCGCCAACGTGCCGCCGGTCAGGCGGGCCTGGGCCGTGCCCGGCCGAGGGTGGGTTCGAGGCGGACGACGAGACCCTTCGACGTGGGCTGGTTGCTGATGTCGGCGACGCTGTCCAGCGGCACCAGGACGTTCGTCTCCGGGTAGTAGGCTGCGGCCGAGCCCTTGGCGGCCGGATAGGACACGATTTCGAAGTTCTCCGCCCGGCGCTCGGTGCCGTCCGCCCAGACGCTCACCACGTCAACGCGATCGCCCTGGACGAGGCCGAGTTCGGTCAGGTCGGCCGGGTTGACGAGTACGACGTGGCGACTGCCGTGGATGCCGCGGTAGCGGTCGTTGTTGGTGTAGGGGACGGTGTTCCACTGGTCGTGCGAGCGCAGCGTCTGCAGCAGCAGGTGACCTTCGGGTGCTCGGGGGACCACCCGCTCATTGCAGGTGAACAGGGCCTTGCCGACCTTGTTGTTGAAGACGCCCTCGTTGACCGGGTTCGGCAGTTGGAAGCCCCCGGGGCGGGTCACCCGTGCGTTGAAATCGTGGAAGCCCGGCACGACGCGGGAGATGCGGTCGCGGATGGTGCCGTAGTCACCCTCGAACTCATGCCAGGGGATGTCCGCCTTGCCGTCCAGGGTGCGGCGGGCGAGCCGGCACAGGATGGCGACTTCACTGAGTAGCAGCGGGGAGGCCGGTTCGAGGCGCCCCTGGGAGGTGTGCACCTCACTCATGGAGTTCTCCACGGTGACGAACTGCTCGCCGTCCGCCTGCACGTCACGCTCGGTGCGCCCCAGGGTCGGCAGGATCAACGCGGTGTCGCCACAGACCGTGTGCGAACGGTTGAGCTTGGTGGAGATATGGGCGGTCAGCCGGCACGAGCGCATCGCCTCCTCGGTGGCCTCGCTGTCGGGAGCGGCACGGACGAAGTTGCCGGCCAGGGCGAGGAAGACCTTGACGCCGCCCTCGCGCATCGCCTTGATCGCGTTCACCGAGTCCAGGCCGTGCGGGCGCGGCGGGTCGAAGCCGAACTCCTCCTGCAGCGCATCGAGGAAGGTGTCCGGCATCTGCTCCCAGATACCCATGGTGCGGTCGCCCTGGACATTGCTGTGACCGCGCACCGGGCAGGCGCCGGTGCCGGCGCGCCCCAGGTTGCCGCGCAGCATCAGGAAGTTGACGATCTCCCGGATGGTGGGCACGCCGTGCTTGTGCTGGGTGATGCCCATGGCCCAGCAGACGATGACGCGTTCGCTCCGCAGGACCTCGTCGCGAACCTTCTCGATCTCCTCGCGGGTCAGTCCGGTCGCCGTGCGCACGTCGTCCCAGTCGACGGTGCGGGCGTGCTGGGCGAATTCCTCGAAGCCGGTGGTGTGGGCGTCGATGAAGTCGTGGTCCAGGACGGTGCCGGGCCGGGCGTCCTCGGCCTCCAGCAGCAGGCGGTTGAGGGCCTGGAACAGGGCGAGGTCGCCGCCGGGCTTGATGTGAAGGAAGCGGTCGGCGATCTGGGTGCCGCGTCCGACGATCCCGCTCGGTTTCTGCGGGTTCTTGAAGCGCCGCAGTCCGGCCTCCGGCAGCGGGTTGACCGCCACGATCCGGGCACCGTTGCGCTTGGCCTCCTCCAGCGCCGTGAGCTGGCGCGGGTGGTTGGTACCCGGGTTCTGCCCGACCAGGAAGATCAGGCCGGCGTGGTGGAGGTCATCGAGGCTGACGGTGCCCTTGCCGGTGCCCAGCGTCTCGCTCAGGGCGAAGCCGCTGGATTCGTGGCACATGTTGCTGCAGTCGGGCAGGTTGTTGGTGCCGTAGGCGCGGGCCAGGAGCTGCAGGACGAAGGCGGCCTCGTTGCTGGCGCGGCCGGAGGTGTAGAACACGGCCTCGTCGGGGGAGGCCAGTGCCTGGAGTTCCCGCGCGAGGACGCTCAGGGCGTCGTTCCAGCTGATGGGCTCGTAATGCTCGCCGCCGGGCCGCTTGATCATCGGTTCGGTGAGCCGCCCCTGCTGGTTGAGCCACATGTCGGAGCGGGCGGCGAGGTCGGCGACGCTGTGCTCACGGAAGAAGTCAGCGGTGATCCGGCGCGTGGTGGCCTCGTCATTGATGTGCTTGGCGCCGTTCTCGCAGTACTCGTTGCGATGACGCCGGCCCGGGGCCGGGTCCGCCCACGCGCAGCCGGGGCAGTCGATTCCGCCCACCTGGTTCATGGTCAGCAGGTCCACCCCGGTCTTGCGTGGGGACGTCTGCTCAAGGGAGTACTCCAGGGCGTGCACGACCGCGGGGACTCCGGCCGCCCACTTCTTCGGTGGTGTCACGGAGAGGATGGTCTCCGGCTCCTCGCCGGGCGGGTTCTGCATCGGTTCGCCTTTCTCTTGCCGTGTGTGGCACGCCGGTCAACCGACCGGCCACTGGGCCACGCGGCTCCTGGGCGGTTCCGGGTGCTCGTGCTGCACACGGCCGTTGCGGATGGTGCCGCGCCAGGCCCCGCCCTCCTGTCCCAGTCCCTCGATGAACTGCTTGAAGTTCATCAGTTCCCCGCGCACCAGCCCGGCGGTCAGCCGGGTGACCCTGGACGAGCGGGTGAGGATCCTCGCGGCTCCCCGCGGTGTCAGGAGCATCCGGACGGTGATCGCGGTGCCGCCGGACCCTGTCGGCCTGAACTCGACCTCGCCCTGGTGGGAGGGGTTCTGCTCGAGACCGCGCCAGGCCAGGTACGCGTCGGGGTCCTGCTCCACGGTCTCGACCGCGAAGCGGTGGCGCAGGGGCCCGTAGCCGATGGTCCAGACTGTCACGGCAGGCCTGACCTGCTCGACGTCATGCACCGTGGTCGAGAAACGGGGGAAGGTCTTGAACTGCGTCCACTGGTTGTACGCCGTCCGTACCGGCACGGCGACCTCGACCGTCTCCTCGACGTGCCGCTCCCGCAGCGGTCGGCGCCGCGTGCCCCCATCTCCGTCAGTGCGCGTTTCCGGGGTGTACGGCGCGGCCTCCTGGGTGTCGTCTTTCTGCGCCACCGTGGTCTCTCCTCCGGTCGGGGAGCCGGGCGGGCACCCGGTCCTCCCTTATGCGTCAGGGCTTCTCATCCAGTTCCCACATCGCGTGCTTCGAGTCACCGCGCTGCCCGTGTTGCGCGGTTTCGCCTGCGAGAGGGGTGGGCCTGTCCCGGGGCCGTTCTGCGACGGCTGATCCGCAGTGACCTTGCCCGACGTCGCCGTGCGGGAAATCGGCGTGTGCGTCGGCGACGATCAGGCCCTGTCCGGCCGATCATGTCGGATGTGCCCGCACCGGGGCCGGTGCGGGCACATGTCCGAGCGGGGTGCATCAGCTGCGCGATGGCCGGCGGGTCTCGATGAGAACTTTCTCGATGACCGCGTCGTCCAGCGGCCGGTCCTTGGCCCCGGTCTCCTCCGCACCGATGGCGTCAACGACCCTCTGGCCTGCAGAGTCGGAGACCTCGCCGAAGACGGTGTGCTTGCCGGTGAGCCAGGTGGCGGACCCGAGAGTGATGAAGAACTGGGAGCCGTCGGTGCCCGGGCCTGCGTTGGCCATGGCGAGCAGGTAGGGCTCGGTGAACGAGAGGTCGGGGCGGATCCCGTCGGCGAACTTGTACCCCCGGGCCGCCCTCTCCGGTACCCAGGTGTTCGCCGCCCTGGATCATGAACCCCTGGATGACCCGGTGGAACACCGTCCCGTCGTACAGGGGAGTGTTGCTCGGCTGCCCGGTGTTCGGGTCGATCCACTGGCGTTCACCCGTGGCGAGCTCCACGAAGTTCTTCACCGTCTTGGGGGCGTGATCGGGCAGCAGCCGGATCGGGATGTCGCCCTTGTCGGTCTTCGACGTCGCGTAGAGCTCTTCCGCCATGACGGTCCTTCGGTGTCCGGGGTATGGGCCCAGTCAGTTTTCCCACCGGATCGATGGGTCCGATGCGGCAGCTCGGCATCTCACCTGTTCGGATGACGGTCAAAACCCCCGGCGAGCAGGCCACAGCGGTTCAGCTGCGGTGGCAAGCGACCAGGCCGCAATGGCGGGCTGCCGACCACTTGTGGGCGCGTCGGAGGACATCGACCCGGGCTACTGCTTCGTCCGGGACGGCCGTCGGCTGGTGTCGTGGCGTCGAGGAGCGGTCCAAGAGCCCGATCTCGCCGAATCTGCGGTAGCGGTTCACCCACGTCGAGGCACAGGCCCGGGAGATTCCCGTCTCAGCGGCGACGTGAGC
Source organism: Streptomyces sp. NPDC059787 (assembly GCF_042732315.1). Lineage (NCBI taxonomy): Bacteria > Bacillati > Actinomycetota > Actinomycetes > Kitasatosporales > Streptomycetaceae > Streptomyces > Streptomyces sp. NPDC059787. The sequence goes on along the minus strand of NZ_JBHWHX010000047.1, from coordinate 29,291 downwards.
AATGGGGCGAGTCCTGCAGCGCTCGACGAGGCGGCGGCGCCCTTCAGCGGACAACGGCGCGTTGCGGTGAGTCACGTGGCTCACCGCGCTTGTGGGGAGGCGGGGCCCGTGGTGACCTCCTTCGGCCGTGATACGTGGGCGACGAGGAAGAGCAGTACGCCACAGGTGGCGACCAGGATCCAGCCCGGGCGGGACGCGTGCGCGAGCCCCGTCGGGCCGGCGGCCGTGACCAGGCCGCCGGCGAGAGCGATGCCGAGGGCGGCCCCGAGTTGCCGTGCGGTGGAGGTGATCGCCCCGGCTACGCCGGCACGGGCGGGTGGCAGTCCGTTGACCGCGGTGTTGGTGATCGGGGCGTTGGCGAAGCCGAACCCGATGCCGATGAGCGAGTATGCGGCCAGAAGCAGGAGCACGCTCGTGTGCGGGGTGAGCCGGACCAGGCAGAGAGCGCCGGCCGTGATGAAACCGCCGGCAAGGAGCAGCGGCAGCCGCGGTCCCGTGCGGCCGACCATGCGGCCGGACCAGGGGGCGCAGACGGTCGCTCCGACGGCCAGGGGCAAGGTCGCCATGCCGGCGGCCAGCGGTGTCCATTCCCGGGTGTGCTGCAGGTAGAGGGTGTTCAACAGGAGTGTCATGTTCAGGGCGACGAAGACCGCCACCGCGCCCACGACGGCACCGCTGAAGACCGGGCGCCCGAAGAGTCGCAGATCCATGAGCGGCTCACGTCGGCGGGACTCGACCCACACGAATCCGGCTGTCGCCACGGCTGCCCCTGCGTATCCCGCCAGTGCCGCAGGCGACGTCCAGCCGATGCGCGGCCCTTCGATCAGGACGCCGACCACGACGGCGAGGACCATGGTCAGCAGGACCTGGCCGGGCAGGTCGAGCCGGCGGGCCCGCGGTGCCCGGGACTCCGGCACGAACACCGCACTGAGCAGCAGAGCGGCCGCGATGACGGGTGCGTTGATCCAGAACAGCGCCCGCCAGTCGAGCCCCGCGAGCAGCGCGCCGCCCGTGACGGGTCCGGCGGCCATGCTCAGTCCGAACACCGACGCCCAGATGCCGATCGCCTGCGCCCGTTCCTTCGGGTCGGGCATCGCGTTCACCACGATCGCGAGCGCCACGGGGCTGAGCATCGAGGCGCCGATGCCCTGCAGGGCGCGGGCCGCGATGAGTACGCCGGCCGACGGGGCGAGCGCGCAGACCAGTGAGGCCGCGCCGAACACGGCCAGCCCGCACTGGAACACCCGGCGGCGTCCGAAGCGATCCGCCAGTGCGCCGGAGGAGATCAGGAGACTGGCCAGGACGAGGGTGTAGGCGTCCACGATCCATTCGAGACCGCGCGTGTCGACATCCAGGCCGCGCCCGATGGCCGGCAGCCCCACATTGACGATGGTGGTGTCCAGGCCCACCAGGAACATGCTCAGGCAGCAGACGGCCAGTACCGTCCAGCGTCTGCGCGCACTCAGCATGGGTCGAACAGGGTGTGTCGTCGCGGTCACGTCTACCTCTGATGTCCGGGAACAGTGCTCGGCAAGGTTCGGCCCGGGCGACGGCCGCAGCCCAGCAATCTTGCGAACACTGCAAAACTGGATCCATGAACACAGAATCCGGGGACGCGGAGCTGGAGCAGATCCTCGATGGCATCGGGCCCCGGCTGCGCAGGCTGCGCCGGGAACGGGGACTCACGCTCGAGGCGCTCGCGGCCACGACCGGGATCTCGGTCAGCACACTGTCCCGGGTGGAATCGGGCAGGCGGCGCCCGACTCTGGACCTGCTCATCCCCCTGGCACGGGCGCACCACGTCGCACTCGACCAGCTGGTGGCGGCCCCGGCCAGCGGTGACCCCCGGGTGCACCTCCGGCCCTTGCACAAGGAGCGTGGGAGCGTCCTCGTGCCCCTGACGCAGTACCCGGGCCGAGTGCAGGTCTTCAAGCAGGTACTGGCACCCCGCCGGCCGGAACTGGTCACCCACGAGGGCTACGAATGGCTCTACGTCCTCGCCGGTCGGCTACGCCTCATCCTCGGTGCGCAGGACTTCACGCTGCGGCCCGGCGAAGTGGCCGAGTTCGACACCGCCGAGCCACACTGGTTCGGCCCCGCGGACACGAGCGCCGTGGAGATCCTGCACCTGTTCGGTCCACGAGGAGACCAGGCCATCGTCCGCGCCAGACCGTCCACAACCGATCCCGCCCCGCCGACCGCCCCGAACCCGCCGTCAACAACGTCATGACCCGCAACACCTAGTACTCCAGCGGCGTTTCGCTGTCTGGCCTGGTCAGAGGCATCGTCGGGAGTGTAGTTGGCTGCTGGCACGTCAGGGGCGGTCTTGCCGGACCGCCCCTCCGACGAATGACATCGAGAACTGTCTGCGCAGTGACGAGGGCAGCCTTCCCGCGTGATCGACGACCTTGCCGACGCGACCTGGGACCGTGAACTCGACGACCTCTTCCTGCGCATCGGCCACCGTTTCGGCCGTGCCGACCTGCGACGCCGCATGCGTGACTACGTCCGCGCCCTGCTCGGCCCGGTCGGCCGCAAAAACGGCTGGCAACTGGCCGAACACGCAGGCCACCGCACCCCCCGACGGCCTGCAACGGCTGCTGAACGGAGCCACCTGGAACGCCGACGACATCCGCGAGCCACCTGGAACGCCGACGACATCCGCGACGACCCGCAGGCATACGTCGCCGAACGACTCGGCGAAGCCGACGGACTCCTCGTCCGCGCCTGTCGTCTAGCGCTGTTGCCTGCTCTCAAGCCAAACGCTGACTTCACGTCGGAACTCCCGGTCTTCGTCCTTCCCGGCGAGCCACTCCACCTCCCACTTCAACTCGCGCAGGACCCCTGGAGAGCCGGCGGGATCACGCACCGCGTACACGGCCGCACCCGTTTCGTACGTGTCGGCCAAGAGCCAGACGCTGTTGTCCAGTGCCAGCATGGCGAAGCCGGGGCGGCCGGCACGGATGCCGAGGAACGACGCCGCGCCGGCCCCCATGACGTCCCACCGTTCCAGCAGGCGGACCCGGTGCCAGACGTGCATCGTGCGCCGCCGGCGGTCTTCCGCAGCGGTCCAGGTTCCCCTGGGCAACATGAGGAGGAACTCGCGATTCCCGTCGATCAGGCCGGAGGACGTGGCGAGGTCGTACCAGGCCTTGTTGAGCCGCTCCACGAATCGCGGATCGTCGTACTCGACCAGGCAGAACCCGAAAACCCGCTCTCGTTCGTACCCCAGGACATGCGGTATCGCCGAGCCCGGGACCGCGTCGGGTATCACCTCGAGCCCGGCTCGCAGCAGCGGTTTGATCACCTTGCGGTACCTCTCCTGCCGGCCCAACCCGTCCCCCTGCCCCACGACCTGCTTGGCTTGATCCTGCCGCATGGACCTGCCGGCCACCAACAGCCTGGCCCGAGCTTTCCACCACGACCTCTTCGCACGCGTTGGGGAGTCCACGATGTCCGCCTCCACGGCACTGGTACCGGCGCTGTCCTCCTCGACGTCCGGCCGGTGGAGCGCCCGGATCTGCTCGACGGGCTCCGGCCGCATCGGCGCGATGCGCACGCCGGCGTGGCACCCCTGCACACGCGCCGCTCGATCTCGTCGCGGATCGGCCCGGCCACCGCGACACCCCGCCCTTTCCCGCGACCCGGCTCTCACCCGGCCCGGCCGTCGGCCACGTCACCGACCGATGCGGCTCAGCGGGGCCGGTAGCGCGCGTAGATCAGTCCGCTGCCGAAGGCACGCTCCTCGACCAGCTCGAGATCGAGGCGCACGCCGTCGGGGAAGAACCGCTTGCCGGCACCGACCACGCTCGTGGTGATGAACAGGTGGTACTCGTCCACCAGGCCGGCCGCGATCGCCTGGGCCGCGAGGTTCGGACCGTCGACGGTGAGGTCGTGATCAGCCTCGGCCTTGAGCTCGCGCACCGCGTCCGGGTCGAAGGTCCGCTCGATCCTGGTCTTCGCGCTGGACACCGACTCGAGCGTCGTGGAGTACACGATCTTCTCCGCGGCCTGCCAGTCACGGGCGTACTGCAGGATGTGCGGCGGCTGGTCGGGTTCGGTATGCGCGGTCTCCCAGTAGACCATCGTCTCGTACATCCGCCGGCCGTAAAGGTACGTGCCGACGGGGCGGAAGAGGTCACCGATGAAGGTGTGCACCTCCTGGTCCTCGGCTCCGGTGCCGAGGTCGCCCTCCGCCGCCTCGGCGTAGCCGTCGAGCGAGGTGACCATCGAGTAGATGAGCTTGGCCATGCGTCTCCTTCGGGCACGGGCGCGTCCGCCTGCCAGCGGTTCCGCAGACTGTGACCTCCACACGGCCCGGAACTCATCGATCGGCCGGCCGGTTTCTCCGCCGACCGCCACATCCCGAACGAAGCACACCTCGTCAGCGGGGTGCCCGCACCGTTCCACGCCCTGGCCACCCCCTACGCGAAGCGAGTGGCCCACCGCCGGCCGGAGAACATCGTCACGGGCACCCGTGCCGTGACTGCGCACCCGGCGCCGTACACCCGGTCCACCCCCTCGCGGAGGACGGCCGCGGCCTGACCCTCGTCGACGCCCTCGCCGACCGGCTGGGAGGCCCAGGACCGCGTCCCGCCCGGCAAGACGATCCTGGCCGAGATCGACCTGCCGCGCCGGCTGTCCCTGGTCAGACGCCTAGGAGTTGCAGCTCCCGGGCAGGTAGCTGTAGCCGTCGAGGAAGAGGAGAGGTCCCAGGACGGGGTCCTGGACCACTTCCCAGGACGATACGAAAGGTGGCTCCCCCGGCACGCGGAAGGTCATGTACCGGGAGTCGCTGACGACGACACCCGAGAAACCCGCGCTGCCCCTGCTCGCCATGAACTCACCGGTTCTGGAGAACTCATACGTCCTGTGCCCCTCGGCGTTGCTGCCGCCGCACCAGACACCGACGACGCTGTCGGGCACCGACGCTTCGACCGGCTCGATGAGCTCCGTGGGTTCTTCGGTCGGTTCCTCCGTGAACTCCTCCGTCGCTTCCTCCGTGGGCTCGTCCGTCGGTTCCTCCGTGGGCTCGTCCGTCGCTTCCTCCGTGGGCTCGTCCGTCGGTTCCTCCGTGGGCTCGTCCGTCGGTTCCTCCGTGTAGTCGTAGGACGAAAGGTCTCCGGAGTCGTTCGGCGGGGAGTCCGGCCCGCAGGCGCTCGTGGTCAGCAGCGCGGCTATGAGAATCGCCGCGCACGCGGCGCCGCGGCGGGCGGCATGGGAGAGGGACGGCACGGGGGCCTCCTGATGTACGAGTCGGACAGGGGCGTGTCAGCGGACGATCGCGCTGCGCCCCCATGCCAGTCCGAGAAAGGTGACCAGCATCCATACGGGGCCGACGACGCCCTGGAAGCCGGGAAGGCCGGTGATGCCCGCGAAGAGGACGACCGCCAGTACGGGCACGACGCTGAACCAGCCGATCCACCGTGAGATCGTGCGCTCACGCAACGCCATCCAGGCCACCGCACCGGCCGCGACCACGACACCGAGCCAGCCGATGTACCCGCCGAAGTCGTTGAGCATGAAGTAGACGAACATCCCGTTCTCGCCGAAGGACCGCTCGTCCAAGCCGCCCGGCAGGTAGATCGCCAGGGCGCCCTTCCATCCGTAGCCGTAGGTCAGTCCCGCGGCCGAAGCCGTCAGGGCGCCGCTGACCACGTAGGCGGCGGTGCTGGAGGGCACCCGCGGCTCGACCTGACGCCGCCATGCCGCAGCCAGTACGAGGAGCAGGGAGACCGTCAGGAAGCCGGCGACGAGACCGAGATGCGCCACGGAGCGGCTCACGTCATCGAGGACCGAGGCCTCGACGGGGGTCCGCTCGACCGTGCCGGCCCGGACGTCCGCCAAGAGCGTGGCGACTCCTCCGAGCGCGCCCGCTCCGACTCCGTACAGGGGCCACTTGGCCCTCCGGTCGCCGTCCTGTCGCGCCATGCGCCCCGGGCGGGCATCCGGATCGATGGTGGTCATACGCCTCAACTCCCTGTGTGGTCGGTCCGTACCGATCTGACTGTCGCGGGGGACAAGTCCCGCAGCCCAGGGACGCCGGTCCCGTACGATCGGGACGGTTTCGCCGGATCACGCCCGGTAAGGGCCCGCATTACGGGAAAATGCGAGTGTGAGTCGAGGGGACCGGATACTGCGTCACACCGCGTACGGCATCTCGGGGCTGGGCACGGCGGGCTGCGTGGCGACGGTACCCGTGCACGACTGGCTGGCCGAACGCATCACCGTCACACCCCTGTACTGGTCCGACCTCGTGCTCGGCACGGTCTGGCCGCTGGTGGGCGCCGTCGTCGCCAGGGGCCGGCCGCGCAATCCCGTCTGCTGGCTGATGCTGCTGCCCGCGATGATCGGGCCGTACCACCTGCTGGCCTACTACGCCGGTTACAGCCGCCTTGTCGCCGCGGAACCGCTTCCCGGCTGGGAGGTGGGGGCCTGGGTCGGCTGCTGGGGCTTCGTCGGCTACTGGTTCGCCACGCCTCTGGTGCCCTTGCTCTTCCCGTACGGCCGCCTGGAAACGGCACCGCGCCGGGCGTGCGCCTGTGCCGTCATCACGGTCGCCGGGATCGGAACGCTGGCGACGATGCTGCGACCCAGCGGCACCGACCCCGTCCCCGGTGTCCCGAATCCACTCGGGATCGCGGGCTGGGAGTGGCTGCACGTCGTGATGTTCACCTGTGCCGTGGCTACCATGCTCGGCGGCACCCTCGTGGCCGCCGTCCTCCTCGTCCTCCGTACCCGAGCGGCGACCGGCGCCGAGCGGGCCCAGCTGCAGTGGCTGATGCTGGGCGGGCTCCTGATGACGTTCTCCTTCTTCTCCCTCCTCCTGGACGACGTCGAGCAGCCGGCTCTGGTCGGCGATCTCGTCATGCTGATCGGGCTGCTCGGCCCGCCCGCGAGTGTCGCTGTCGCGACGCTGCGGCACGGACTGTTCGATGTGGAGCTCGTCCTAGGCCGCGCCATCGTCTTCACAGTCCTCAGCGCGCTCGTCCTCGGGGTGTACGCCGGGGTCGTCGCCGGTGCGAGGCTGATCGCGCCCGGGTCCCTGACGGGAACCTGCCTGCTCGCTTTCACCGCACTGATCGCGGCCAACGGCCGCGGCTCCGTCCAGGCGGTCGTCGACCGGACTCTGTTCGGGCACCGTCACGATCCGTACGCCGTCGTCGCGCACGTCGGTCGCCGTGTCGCTCCGGCCGGTGAGCCGGCGGAAGCCATGCAGCACCTCGTCGACGCCCTGCGGTCCGCGCTGCGTCTGCCCTACGCGGCCTTCGAGAGCCCCGCCGTGGCGGCGGTCTCCGGCAGACCGGCGGCCGGCGCGGGCTGGCGGTCCTTCCCCTGCCGGGCCCTGGGCCGCGAACTCGGTGTACTGCGCGTAGGGCGGCGAAGCGTCAACGATCCCTGGACGGCCAAGGAGCAGGCCGCGGTCGAAGAGGTCGCGGACCGCGCCGGAACACTCGCCTACGCCGCCGGTCTCGTCGAGGACATCGCCCGCAGCCGGTCACGCATCCTGTCCGTACGCGAGGAGGAACGACGGCGGCTGCGCGCGGACCTCCACGACGGCATCGGCCCCTCCCTGGCCGGCACCGCCCACCAACTCGACGCCCTCGCCCGGCGCATCGACGACCCCCATCTCGCGGGATGCGTCAGGGCACTCCGGGACAGGCTCCGCTCCACCGTCACCGATCTGCGCACCGTGGTCCAGGGGCTCCGGCCTGCGGTCCTCGACCAGCTCGGGTTGCCCGGCGCCCTGCGGGAACTGCTGGCCGGATACGACACACCGGCCTGTCACAGCAGTATCGACGGCGCCTGCCACAGCCTGCCGGCCGCTGTCGAGGTCGCCGCCTACGCCATCGCCGCCGAGGCGGTCGCCAACGCCGTCAGGCACAGCGCCGCCGGCCGCCTCACACTGACCGCCCGTTCGGAGGACACCGTCTTGATCCTGTCGATCCGCGACAACGGGCGCGGTATTCCGCCCAAGCACAGGGCCGGTGTGGGACTCCACAGCATGAGGGAGCGCGCGGCCGAGGTCGGAGGCCGGCTCGAGGTGACGACCGCGCCCGGCGAAGGCACCCTCGTACGAGCGACCCTCCCGGTGGGGGACCAGCGGTGAGCGTCCCCGTCCCCTCCCCGGTCACCGTCCTCGTCGTCGACGACCATCCCGTCTTCCGGGCCGGAATGGCCACCGTCCTCGCCGACCTCCCCGATGTGACGGTCGTAGGAGAGGCGTCCGACGGTGCTGAAGCCGTCATGGCCGCCGACCGGCTGCGGCCGACGATCGTGCTCATGGACCTGCGTATGCCGAACCTCAACGGCCTGCAGGCCACGGCCCGGATCACCACGGCCCATCCGGAGATCGCCGTGCTCGTCCTGACCATGGACGAGGACGAGGACTCGGTCTTCGCCGCCCTGCGCGTCGGCGCGCGTGGCTACCTGCTCAAGGAGTCGGACGGCGCCGACGTCCACCGCGCCCTGCTCGGGGTCGCCCGCGGCGAAGCGGTCTTCGGCCCCCGGATCGCCGAGCGCGTCCTGGCCCATTTCGCCACTCCACCCGCCGCCCGATCCCCCCTGCCCTTCCCTCACCTCACCGACCGGGAACGCGAGACCCTCGACCTGATCTCCCGCGGCCTCGACAACGCGTCCATCGCCCGTCGCCTGTCCCTGTCGGAGAAGACCATCCGCAATCGGGTCAGCGACGTGCTGGCGAAACTGCACGCCCGGTCCCGCACGGAAGCAGCGGCTCTCGCGCGGGACGCGGGCCTGGGACACCCCCGCCACTCCGCGTAGGCGTCCCCCGGAGGGCCGGCTACGACGTCACGGTCAGCAGGTCCGCTGGTCCTCCGGCAGTTCGCCCTTGTCCGCGTACAGGAGCGCGTGGCCCGGGTCGAGACCCGGGCCGCTTCGCCCGCCAGGCCGCCGTTGCCGCCGAGAGGGCGTTGTCGGACCAAGGCCAGGGGGAGACCCAGGGTCTTTGAGAAGTGATCTTGTGTCCGGGTTCGTCAGGTCAGTCCGGCGGCGAGGGGCCGTTGGTGGTCTCGGGCGGTGCGGCGGAGGGCGGCGGCGATGTCGGTGTGGACACCCTGACAGTGGATCCTGACGGGCGAGGGAGGGACGTCCAGGTGGGACGCAGGTCTCCGTGTCCGGACGAGCCCAGGAAGGACGCCGTCGCGCTCTACCGTGCCGCGGCCGGGAAGCGGGCGTACGCGGCGGCGGCCGCGGATCTCGGTATCACCGCGGAGTCGCCTGTGGACGTGGGTCCGCAAGGACGACTCACAGGCCGGGCCCAAACGCCGTGACGCGGGCGGGAGCGAGGCGGAGGAGCTGGCCCGGCTGCGGGCGGAGAACGCCCGGCTGCTGAAAGCGGGGAAGGAGTGGCGGCTGGAGCGCGAGATCCTGCGCCGGGCAGCCGCCCATTTCGCCCGGGAGGTGAAGTGAGCCCCCGCCGCTGGGACTTCATCTCCGCCAACCGCGCCGCCCGCGCCGGGCCTGCCGTCCTGCTCCTTGGGGCGGGCTGATCGCATGACCGTGTCGATGCTGCCTATATATCCCGAATGTATACCCGGCGGGGGTAGTGTGCTCACATGGTGACTGACCCGAGGGCCCGATGCGGGCGCGGCCTGCGCGGACGGCAGGTGCCGTCCGGTGTCCTGCCGCTCGGGATATCCGCACGGCCGCACTGAGCTGCGTTCCGGACACCGGTGAGGGACCCTCGCCGATCTCCGCAACAGTCGGTTCCGCCGCCCACCGGATGTGCTCACCGCCCCGTCGGTGCCTCGTGAGGAAGAGCGCCTCCGGCCGTCTGGTCCTGTCCGGGCGGTGGTGGCAGACCCACGCCTTCACCTGCCTTCTCCCGACCAGCGAGGTACACCCAGTCATGCGCACGGACCGCACCAGTCAGACCTCCCCCACACGTCGCGCCGTACTCGGCGCCGGTATCGCGGCCGCGGGTTCCGGGCTGCTCGCCGCCTGCTCCCATGCCGGCTCGCGGGACGACGGCCACCCGGGCGCGCCCGCGCCGGCCGGATCCGCTCCGAACGGCAGAGAGGCCGACGGGGCACATCCGACCCCCGCCGAACCGCTCCGTAAGCACACATTGAGGGCCACCCCGTCACCGGTCGAGTTGGGCGCCGGACGTACCTTCAGGTCGTGGACGTACGAGGGGTTGCTGCCGGGTCGGGAGGTGCGGGTCACCGCAGGTGACACTGTGGCGTTGACGCTGGCCAACCACCTGCCGGAGGCGACGACCGTGCACTGGCACGGTATTGCGCTGCGCAACGACATGGACGGTGTGCCCGGTGTGACGCAGCGGCCGGTCGAACCCGGTGAGACATTCGACTACCGCTTCACCGCGACGCATCCCGGCACCTACTGGTTCCACCCTCACATGGGGGTGCAGGTCGACCGTGGCCTGTACGCGCCACTCATCGTCGACGACCCGAAGGAGCCACTCGGGTACGACCACGAGTGGATTGTCGTGCTGGACGACTGGATCGACGGAGTGGACGGCTCCACCCCCGACGATGTTCTCTACCAGCTCCGTAAGGGCAAGCCCCCGGTGGGGCACGGCAACAGGCCGGAGGGACCCGTGGGGGCCGGTGGCGGGGCGTTGGCGGACGCCGCGTCCGGGGGAGCGGACGACGGGAAGGGCTCCGGACGGGCGCCCTCGCCGTCGCCGTACCGGCGGAAAGGGCCGAAGCGACTGATGGCGGGAGCCACCAGCAAGCTGCTCGGCGGTCACGCGGGACACATCGCCTACCCCTACTACCTGATCAACGGGCGCACAGCGGACGACCCCACGCAGTTCACGGCCAAGCCCGGCGACCGGATCAGGCTGCGCATCATCAACGCCGGCGGGGAGTCGGCCTTCCGGGTGGCGCTCGGCGGACACCGGATGACCATCACCCACAGCGACGGCTTTCCCGTGCAGCCGTACAAGACGGACGCGCTGGTCATCGGCATGGCCGAGCGGTACGACGTACTGATCACCGCGCAGTCGGGTGTCTTCCCGCTTGTCGCGCTCGCCGAGGGGAAGGGGGGCCGGGCCATGGCCGTCCTGCGTACGGGCGCCGGAGCGGTCCCCAAGCCGTCCGCGCACCCTGCGGAGCTGGACCGTGAGGTGCTGGTGTCCGCCCGCCGGCTCGGGCCGGATGAGTCGGTGGCGATGCCCCGCCGCAGGTACGACCGGCTGCTCCGGGTCAAGCTGACCGGTGGCATGAAGGATTACGACTGGGGAATCGACCACGAGCCCTACAACCCGGACACGCTCCACAAGGTCGAACGGGGCGAACGGGTGCGGCTGGTGGTCATCAACGCCACCCACATGTGGCACCCCGTGCATCTGCACGGCCACACCTTCTCCCTCGCCGGCGTGGACTCGAACGGTGCCCGCAAGGACACGTCGATCGTGCTGCCGCACAACAAGCTGGTGGCGGACTTCGACGCGGACAACCCCGGACTGTGGATGCTGCACTGCCACAACATCTACCACTCGGAGTCCGGGATGATGACGACCCTTGCGTACCAGGGGTAAGGCGTCCCTGCCCGAGCGGCGAGGTGATGTCCGGAGCCCGGTCACGCTGCCGGTGACTGGCGGACCCTGCGCCGGCTGGAGAAGCGCCGACTGATCACCTGCCGGCGTACCGGAACCAGGATCACGGCCACGCTCCTGTGCGAGGACGGCAGCGGCAAGCCGTACGACCGCCCCGTGGACGACACCGAGGAGAACCGCTTCCTGCAGATCCCGGCCACCTTCTGGACCAGGGGCTACGACGAGACCCTGGACCTGCCGGCCCTGGCGCTCCTCCTGGTCGTGGCCCGTGAGAAGAACTGGTCGGCCTTCCCCGCGGGGAAGGCGCCCGAGTGGTACGGCCGGTCGGCCGACACGCACGAGCGCGCGGCCTGAAGAAGCCCCTGGAACTCGGCCTCGTAGAGCGCCGGGAGGAGTACAAGAAGGCCCCCTGTCCCCCCTCGGCGTGACCATGACCCACCAGCATGCGCGCACCGCCATCCTTCGGCCGCGCAAACCCCGCAAGCAGGCCGCCACTCCGGCCACCGTGCCCCCCACCACGAAGAGAGCCACGAAGACCTCGCGGAGCGAGGGCGTCCAGTGACCGTGTACATCGAGCCCCTCGGCGCCGTCATCCTGCTTGTAGGCGTCTTGGTGGGCCGCATCGTCTACCGGCACACCCGCGCGTCCTCCGCGCCGGCCGGCCGCGGCGACATCGTCGGCGCCATCGCCTCCTCCGCCGCGGCCATCACCGCCCTGGTCCTGTTGCTCGGAGGGGGCAACAAGGCCACCGCGGAAAGCGAGAACCCTGCACCCACATCCAGTCCCAGCGCGGTGAGGCAAGCACACTCACCTCCCGCATCCGCGCCCCGCCCAAGCTCCCCTGGGCGGGGCGCGACCTGTCCGGTCGCCGGTCGGCCAAGTGGCGGAGCCTGGTCAGGTGCGGGTCTTCTTCGCCACGTGCGGCAGCGTCACCGGCGTTCTCAGTGGTGCGCGAACATCCCGCCAAGCACGAGGCGCTGATCACCAGGCTCCGCGCCAACGATGTCCGGGGTTTCTCCGACATCCTCCGTTCCCGCGTCGGCGACATGTACGGATCCGACGTGCACCACCTCCACCTCCGAAGCCGACCCCCGATCGACGGCCGGCCTTCAGGAGGTGTCCTGCGGGGAGGAAGCAGGGGCGGCGCCTTTGCCGAAGGCGCGCATGGCGAGGGCGCCGGCCAGAGGGCCGGGGGCGAGGAGGAGGAAGGCGTACTCCCAGCCGACGGCCTCGGCCAGCAGGGGGGTGAGCTGGATGCTGACGACGGTGAGGGCGAAGCCGATCGCGGTCTGGCCGGTGAGCGCCGTCCCGATGTAGCGGTGGTCGGCGACCTCGCTCAGCGAGGTGGAGAACACCCCCGAGTCGGCGATCACGGCGGCGCCCCACAGCGCGCAGAAGGCGAACAGCAGCGGCGGCGGAGCGTGGAAGAGGAACGGGGAGAGCAGGCAGCACAGGCCGCTGAGGAGAAGTGCCGTCAGGGCGGCGGGCGGGCGGCCGAAGCGGTCCGCGCCCCAGCCGCCGAGCAGGCAGCCGGCCGCGCCGCCGAGTCCCATGGCGAGGAACACCGTGGTCTCCACCGAGCCCGGGAGTCCTCCCGCGGCGGGGGCCGCCAGCAGGAAGGACGGGATCCAGGTCCACAGGGCGTAGAGCTCCCACATGTGCCCGAAGTAGCCGAGGTTGGCCAGGCGCGGCCCGCGCTCGGTGAACATGGCCAGCGCGTACCGGGGGTTGCGGGCGGGAGCGGACGACGCCGCGTGGGGGCCGGGCCTGACCAGGACCAGGGCGATGACGGAGCCGGCGAGTCCGGCCGCCGCCGCGGCGAGCAGTACACCGCGCCAGGGCAGCGACCCCAGTCCGGCGATGAGGTGGGGGAGTGTGGAGCCGAGGGTGAGGGCGGCGATGAGGACGCCCATGGTCCTGCCCCGTCCGGCGCTGCCGGCCCAGGAGGCCATGAGCTTCATGCCGGTGGGGTAGACCCCGGCCAGGAACATCCCGGTCATGAAGCGCAGCGGGACGGCGACGGCCGGCCCGTCGGCGACCAGGGCCAGCGCCGCGGTGCAGGCGGCGGCCGCCGCGGCACCGGCGGCGAGCAGGCGCTGGGGCGGGACGCGGTCTGCCAGGTTCAGAGCGGTCGAGGCCACGGCACCGGCGACGAAACCGAACTGCACGGAGGCCGTCAGCCACACCGCGCCGCCGGCCGTGAGTCCCCAGTCGTTCCGTAGGCCGGGCACCACCGCCGACATGGAGAACCACACGGCGAGGCCGAGCACCTGCACGGCGGCGATCGCACCGCGTTGCACACCGACGCTCACAGATGCCCCTCCTGGACCGAGACCTTGCTCCTCCGACCTCACTACGGCCGAAAGCCGACCCTAATCACCCCCAGACCGTCAACTCGGTCCGCCCCCCGGCTCGGCAGCAGGCCGCTTGAAGGCGATGCGCCAGATCCCGGTCATCACCCGGCACGTCCTGGACGCCGCAAGCATCGCCGCCATCACCGGCCGTACCGACTCCAGCACCGCAGCACTGGCAGATCTGGGCGCGGTCAGCGCGCCGGCAGCCGACCTCGACGACGCCGACGCCGTCGAACGACTGCGCCCGAACCTGGCCGTGAAACTCGCCCCACACGGCATCCGCGTCAACGCCGTCGCCCCGGCCATCGTCCGGATCCCCATCCACGAGGAGCTCATTTCCGAGGCGGACCTGGACTCCGCACCCGACGGGTTCGCCCAATTGATTGACGGTACCTCTCACCACCGACAACGCCGGGGGCGTTGAGGAACCCCGATCACGGAAACGTGGGCGTACGGGGCGCGGACTGTTCCACTCCCAGAAGAAGCCGAACCGGCTGGAGGGGCGCTGGGTTGCGCCCTTTCCGGGATTGGCAGCGTGGGGTCGCCTCGGCGGGGGGACACCAAGACCATTGGATGTACAGGGGGGGGACTGGTGGGGTGCACCGCCGTCCACTCGGTCTCGGGCCGGCTGGACGCGTCGTTGGACGATCTCGGGTGCGGTCGTACCTGGAGCGACATTCACCGCGTGAAAGGGGTGAAGCCGGAGTGCCCGGAGTGCCGAGGCCGGGTCTTCGCTCGTGTCTCTGACACTCCAGCAGCGCTTTGACGTTTTCCCTGTTCAGGGACGGTCTGGGAGAGTGCGGTGGGCTGGGTTCCGGCTCGTGTTCTCTTTCTCGGGCCACCCCTCGATTGTGCGGATCCGCCGCTGGTCGTGGCAGCGGCGGGCGACGGCTTGGCGTCGTCCACGCCACTGTGACCGTCTCAGTGCGCGTGGCGTTCGAAGTGGGGCACCTGCTGGGACTTGGGGACCGCGAGCACATATCCCAGGCCAGTCTCCTCCAGCATGCGGCGCAGCCGCCATACCTGGCCATAGGCCGAGTCCGCGGTCATCCAGGCGATCGGCAGCGGCGAGGCGATCGCCCGCAGGACCACGGTCTTGGCCAGGTCGGGTTTGGTGGCGAAGGTCCGCTCGTCCGGGATGTGGGCGGCGCGGCAGCGGTCGCGGTCGTCGGTCCAGGACTTGGGCAGATACAGCTCGCGGTCCACCAGGGCGCGTCCTCGCGTGGTGGCGTGCCGATCCGGCAGTTCTCGGTGCGGCCGGCGGTGCCGGAGTGCTGGCGCTGCACGCCGGCCGAGGTGGTGCCCTTCTTGAGGAAGCCGGTGTCATCGAGGATGAGGATCCCGTCCGGCTCGCCGAGCCGTTCGGCTACGTAGCGCTGGAGGTCATCGCGGATCTCGTCGGCGTCCCAGCGGGCGCCGTTGAGGAGCCGCTGAAGGCGGTCGGGTGTGCGATGCCCGGCGTATTCGGCCAGCTGCCAGCCGTTCTTCCGGCCGACCGGGCCCAGTAGTCCACGGATGCAGTCACGCATCCTGCGACGCGGCTCGACGCGTCTGAAGCGGTGGCCGGTACGCAGGAAGAGTTCCTCGAGTTCGTCGTTCCAGATCTTAACTGCACGCTCGTCGATCACGCCGGGAGGCTGCCCAGGCCACGGCCACTATCAGCGGCGGCTGCACACGATCGAGGGGCGGTCCGAGAAAGAGAACACGAGCCGGAACCCGGCCCACCACACTCTCCCGAACCGCCCCTGAACAGATCCAGAGCAGGATTGAGGCGACGGCGACGGCGGCCCGGTAGGACTCGCGGGTCTTGTCATAGCGAGTGGCCAGGCCGCACCACTGCTTGAGGCGGTTGAAGCAGCGCTCGACGACGTTGCGGCGGCGGTGGATGGACCGGTCGAAGCCTGGTGGCCGGTCGCCGCGTATGCCGCCGGTTCGGCCGGCTGCGACGTCTCACGTCGATGCGCTGGACGTTCTCACAGGATGTCAGTGCTGATTCCCGCATGATGTCAACAAATCAGCGTTGTCCAGGCGTTGAAACAAAGCTGGTTGATGGTTGATGGTTCATGCAAAGCTCCGTCCCCCGGAGCTCCGATCGGAAGGAACCACGGCATATGAAGAGCCGACCCAAGAGACTGGCGCTGGGTGCCATGGCGGCCGTCGCGGTGAGCGTCGCGCTCCCGGCAGCCCCCGCTTTCGCCACCGAGGAGATCGACTGCGGTGCCGGTACGGATTCCGTGAGGGTGACGTACCTGGAGAACGGCACGGAGCACGCCCGGTGCTGGACCGGCCCCGGCGACGTCCCGCTCGAACAGGGCGGTGTCACTTCCTTCAACTCAGGTGCCCACGAGGTGGTCGTCTTCTGGAGGACGAACTTGGGATGGGACGTCGAAGTGCTCCCGCCCCACACGTTAGCCCCCTTCACCGGCGCCGACACCTACCACGTCTACGGTTTCCACGTCAGGTAACCGCTGACGGCCGGCCCGGTCCGTCCGGCCCGGTCCGTCCGGCCCGGTCCGTCCGGCCCGGTCCGTCCGGGCCGGGCCGGCCGGCCGTTCGCGACACACACGGTGATGAGAGGTGCTCGCCACCCGGCGGCCGGCGGAACTTCTCGTCCGGGACAGCCCGGGATCGTCCGGCACGGGGGGCAGTACGCGCGGGAACGACCGGATGACCGGTACGGGGCCGCGCCGGAGAGCGCGTCCAGCGGCCGCGTCCGCCAGCCGCATCAGCACGGTGGAAGCACAACGCCGCAGCACGGTTGACGGCCGACCGATCGTCTGCTGACGGGCTGGCTGCAAATACTGCCTGCACCTACGGATCCGGTTGGACCGCAGCGCCCACCAGCTGTATTGGTTCGCAGGGCGGAGAGCAGATTCGGTGATCCTCCGCAAACTGGGTTGGCGACTATGAGGCTGGTGTCAGGTGGCGTCCTGAATCCGCAGAAGCAGCAGGTCGAACTCCGGGCCGTCAGGCGTGTTGCGGTACGGTCCCGCGTACTTGTAGCCGAGCCGGGCATGAAGGTCCTGGCCGCGCTGGTTCGAGGGCAGGGCAAGCAGCGAGGACCACTTCGGCGTGATGGCCCGGAGCGGAACGGTGTGCAGCCGGGTGCCGATGTCCTGGGATTGCCACGGTGGGCGAACGGCCAGCTCGCACAGCCCCATCAGCCGCTCGGTACGGGCGCCTTCGGGGACCTGGCCGGCCAAAGGACCGAACCAGTATGTGGCGTCGCGGGGCCCGCCTGCGGCTACCTGATGGGAAGGGGCAACTGCCACAGACGGCCGGTGTTCACCAGGTGGGCACGAGGGCGATGGGGGCGTCGGCGAAGTGGAGGGTCGCGTGGGCAACGTGCCCGACATAGCGGCTGACGGGCTTGCTGCGACGGCCGACCACCAGGAGCTGGGCAGACGCGGCCAGGTTCACCAGTATTTCCGAGGCCGGTCCCGGTTCGACGTGCTCGATCACCGTGACCCCGGGATGGCGTCGGCGCCACGGCTCCAAAAGAGCGGCCAGGTCATGACGGTGGACTGCCTCCAGGCCACCGCGCTCGTCCGAGCGGCGCAACAGTTCGGGCTCGTAGGTGAACGCGGTGGGCAGGCTCCAGGCGCGCACGGCCCGCAGGGAAGCGCTGCGTATGGCGGCGGCCCGGAAGGCGAAGTCCAGGAGTGCTTCGGCCTCTTCCTCCTGTCGGGGGACGCCCGCCACGACCTCGCTGTCCTGCGGGCGGCGGGGGACGGTGCCGCCGCGGATCATGACGACGGGGCAGACGGCCCGACTCAGAACGCGAAGTCCGACCGATCTGAGAAGGAAACCGGTCACCGGTCCCGGCCGGCGGGAGCCGAGCACGATCATCTGCGCGTCGCGGCCGCGCTCGGTGAGCAGCTCGGCCTCCGGCCGCACCGCCAGATCGGCGCTCGCCTCGACGTCGTCGTAGTGTTCACGCACCCACGCCAGCGCATCGTCGAGCAGTTGCCCGGCCGCGCGGTGCTCGAGGTCGGCATCGCCGGCGAGCAGCCGGGAGGTTCCGGCCAGTGGGATGTAGCCGTGCAGCAGCACGAGCGGAGCTTTGCGCCGTCGCGCCTCGCTGGCCGCCCAGCCGGCCGCGAGCAGGCTGTCCGACGTGCCGTCGACTCCGGCGATGATGGGCTGCTGCACGGCATCTCCTTGCACGAGGGTCGGCAGTGTCTGACGGAGCTGGCTGCGCCCGTCTCCTCGGTGTCGACTTCGACGACAGGACTGGCCGTTGCGGGTGGGATTTGGGCCACTTGATGTGCTGTACCCGGTGGGCCGCGTCCGGAAAGTCAGATCTTTTTTGGCTGTTCATGTCGTCCTGCGAACGGTGATGACGGGGCAATGCGCGTGTGTCATCACGGCCTGGCTCACAGAGCCCAGGAGCAGTCCGGCAATGCCGCTGCGTCCGCGGGCGCCGACAATCAGCAGCTGAGCTGTCCTGCTCGCCTCGAGCAGGACCTCACGCGCTTTGCCGTTCACCAGGTCGTATCTGACGGTGGTGTCCGGGTAGGTGTCCGTGCGGCCGGCGATCGTCTGGGCCAGTAATTGCTCTGCGAGCTGGGGGGTTGTGCCGGGCGGGGTCTTGTCCGGCTGCCATGCGTGAACCGCCACGAGCTCAGCCCGGCGCTGCGTGGCTTCGGCGAAGGCCACGTCGACGGCCTCGTCGCTGTCCGAGGAGCCGTCGACCCCCAATACGACAGGCCCTGCGCCGCCGGATGCCTGGTGTTCTTCGCGGACCGTCATCACCGGACAATGGCTGCGGGCGGCCAGGGACACCGGTGTGGATCCCAGCAGCAGGCCCAGGACACCCCCCATGCCTCTGGAACCGACGACGATCAGCTCCGCAGCCTGGGACTCGGCTTCCAGCACGTGCACCACGTCACCCGTCACCACGGCCCTGGTCACCACGACCTCAGGCGCCGCGTCGAAGGCATGGGCCGCCGCCTCCTGGACCAGCGTCCCGGAAGCCGGGTCCGGAACCATATATCTGGGCTTGATCGGAACTTCGGCATGCACCACACGCAACTCCGCACCGCGCCGTGCTGCCGCTGCAGCGGCCCCTTCTACAGCGGTGAGACTCATCGCCGAGCCGTCCACCCCGACCACGACCAGGTTGCTCATAGCTGACTGCTCCACTCCAAGCTGTGGATTCCCAGCGTCTCCCCATCGGTATGCCGCTGCAATTCCTGCGCATCTCCACCTACCGCACGAAGGTCACTGGGACGCTGCCCACTGACAGGCCCGATCCCGTTGTACGAAGTCAGTGCAGGACCGAGCCTGGATCGGGTAAAAGTGAGGCAGCCGGGGCCCTTTGAGGGGGCGGTGCTGCGGAGGGCCCTGAGCGGGCCTGGGTGAAGCAGCCGGGGTTTCCCAGCAGACCGGCAACTCCGCCCGCGAAGTCGGCTCTGGCCCATATTCAGCGGTAACGGTAAGTGACGGCGGCGACGGGCAGATCATTGGTCACGGAACCGCAGGCCTGCGCCCCGCGGTAGGCGTTCTCCGGAATCGGCCGATCGACTTGGTGTCTGGCCGTGAGAGCTCGACGCGACAGGACCGGCACCCCGGCGTGATGCTGTTCACCCTGGAACATCGAGGCCGGAGCGCCGCCCTTACACTCTGTAAGTGAGCCTTTTCCATCCTCAGTCTGAGCTGGCCAGATGGAGAGTGAGGACTGCTTGGACGAGGCTTGTGATCCGGGTTGTCGAGCAGCGGAGCTTGCGTAGGATCCGCCAGGACTTGAGGGTGGCGATGGCTTGTTCGACCAGCGCGCGGATCTTCGCGTGGGACCGGTTGACGGCCTGCTGACCGGCGGACAGGGTCTCCCACCGGCCGCGGTAGGGGAGACGGACCGTGCCGCCTGCACCCTGGTAGCCCTTGTCCGCCCAGCAGGTGATGCCGGCCTCGACGAGCGCGTCGACAATGCCGTGTTCGCGTGCGGCTCGGGCGTCATGGACGGCACCGGCCAGGGCTGGTGAAGCCCAAAGGAGACGGCCTTTCGGGTCGGCTATGACCTGCACGTTCATGCCGTGCTTCTTGTGTTTGCCCGAGTAGAAGGGCCGGTCGGCGGCGATCCGGTCGATCGGCAGCAGTGTCCCGTCGAGGATCAGGTACGGCTTCGTCGACGCTGCTCGTACGGCTTCGGCGAGCGTGGGGGCGAGGGCGGCCAGGAGCTCGACGGCCTCCGTGATGTAGCGGTAGGCCGTGGTGGTGCCGATCCCGAAGCCGGCCGCGAGCTGGGCGTAGAGCTGGCCGTTGCGAAGGTGGGTGAGGGCGAGGAGGGCCTGACGGCCTGCGTTCAGGCGCCGCCACCGCGTGCCGAGAGCGCGCCGACGTTCTCTCAGGCGGGTGGCGAGGAAGCAGAGGGCAGAGCTGGACACGTTGACGCCGGACGGGTAGACAAGCATGTGAAGCCTCTGGTGGAGACGGTTCTCTTGGTCGAAAACCCATCTACCAGGGGCTTCACTTGCCTGTCAGGCCAACTGCCCAGCCAAGTCGCGAGGTTGGAAAAGGCTCAGTGAACGCTTCTCATCCTGAGTGCCAGGCGATCTCGATGGCGTGAATGGCGGCGACCGTGCGACCGATGCGGTTGGTGCTGCACCGAGCCTTGCGGAGGATCCGCCATTGCTTGAGGCGGGCGAAGGCACGTTCGCCCAGTGCTCGCAGCCGGGCGTGGTCCCGGTTGTACCGCTGGTAGTGCTCCGGAAGCTCGTGGTGGCGGTAGTAAGAGGCCATCTCAATTGGTGAGTCTGCGGTAGCAAATGAGGGTGCAGGCGATGCTGGTGAAGGCCAGGAAGTGCTCGGCCTTGCGCTCGTAGCGGCGGTGGAGCTGGCGGCAGCCGGCGAGCCAGGCCATCGTGCGTTCGATGGTCCACCGGTGACGCCCCAGCCGCTGCGAGGTCTCAACGCCCCTGCGGGCGATGCGGTGCCGGATGCCCCGCCGGGACAGCCATCGCCGCAGGTGAACGTAGTCATAGCCCTTGTCGGCATGGAGCTTGCCGGGCCTGCGCCGGCGGGGACCCCGGCGGGACCGGATCGGCGGGATGCCCTTGACCAGCGGGATCAGGGCCTGGCTGTCGTGGACGTTGGCACCGGAGATCCCGACGGACAGGGGCAGACCGGTCCGCTCGGTGATCAGATGGATCTTCGACCCGTACTTGCCCCGGTCGACAGGATTCGGACCCGTCAGGTCCCCCTTTTTCAGGGCCCGCATGTTCACCGAGTCGATCGCGCACCTCGACCAGTCCAGGCCGCCGCGGGAGCCGAGTTCGTCCAGGACCAGGCGGTGCAGGTTGGCCCATACCCGGGCCTTCGTCCACTCGATGAACCGGCGGTGGGCCGTGGCCCCGGACGGTCCGAACGACGCGGCGGGCAGCTGCTGCCACGTGCACCCGGAGGTCGCCACGAACACGATCACGGCCAGCACCTCCCGGTCACCATGGCGACGCCGGCCACCCCCTTGAGGCCGCGTCGGTGGCTCCGGCACCACCCGCTGGAACAGCTCCCACAACTCATCCGGCACCAGCCGCTCCACAGTGATCACGCGCCCAGGCTAGGGACCAGCCCAACCTGGGCGGGCCGGGCGGTGGATTGCTAATCCGCCGTTGGCCGGGCGGCGGGACGGAAGACGACAGCGGTACCCAGAGCGGCGTCGGCCGATACGAACATGTCGCCGGACGGCGTCTCGCGCACGGGGAGTCCGTTACGGCGCAGCAGGTTGCAGGTGACGGCGAGGTCGCGTACGACGACGGTGTAGCCGACGAGCGCCGGGAGCGCGCGGGGTCGCTCGCCTGGCAGGAAGGTCCCCAGATCCGAGTCGGGCACGAGCGTCAGAGCGGCACCGTCGAGGTCGAAGACCTGAGCGGGCCCCTCCTGCCGTGCCGGCCGGCCGAGGTACGCCTCGTACCGCTGCTGGACCGCGGCCATTTCCAGGTCGGCAACGCAGAGCATCGCGCCGACGAGCTCGACGGCGCCGTTAGGGTGGTCGAGGCGGCGGGCGCCTTGGGCGTCCGGGTCCAGGTCGGCGACGACACCCACCCGTCCCTCTGCGACCGCGCTCGGCCCGGCACCGGGCTCGTCGCCGTCGATCTCCAGGTAACGGACGGTCTCCACCGGGATTTCGGCATCGCGGGGCGCGGCTCGCCGCACCGTATTGACCCCGCCGTGTCGGATGCCGGCGGCGGTCAGTCGCGCGGCTGCCTCGTCGATGGCGGGCGAGGAGAACATGAGGATGTGCAGTCCCTGGAAGCGGTCCAGGCACCTTGCCAGGTTGACACTGGTCTCGCCGATCCGTTCCACGAGCACGGGCAGTACCTCGGCCGGCGCTTCCAGGGGAACGAGATGCGCGCCAGCGGGCAGGCGTCCGGCGTCGCCGTCCTCCACGCAGGTCGCGAGTTCGAGGAAGGAACCCGCGAAGTCGGCATGGGTGTTGGCGGCGCCGAAGGGTTCGGGCGCCGCGCCTTCACGTCGGGGCATCGCCGGACAACTGGGCGGTGGTACGACGAAGCCCAGTCGCTCGTACAGGCTGATCGCCTGCGTCATGTCCTCCACGATGTGGCCGACGTGGTGTAGGCGGGCAATGTCATGTCACATGGCCGTCACCGTAGGGAGGGCTCGATCATCGGTCAACGCACCACAGGACGGGCTCATCACGTGGCAGTGGAGCACGTCGACGTCCACAGGAGCGGCACCGGGCCAGCACCCACGACAGTCCGCCGGCTCAGGCTGTCGGCCAAATGAGATGACTTCTTATGAGTAGCAAGACCTGTGGGGAGGGGGAATGGCTGTGAGGCGCCGCAGGCCCGTCCGTCGGGTCCAGTCGCGGGACGGTCAGGGCCGGTACACGCGCGGACCCCAGATCTAGCCGTGAGGTTGGGCGGTCTGTGGGTCATTCCCGCACGCGCAGGGATGATGCCGCCGTAGAACCCGGCAGCGAGGAAGGCGGCACTCCTCCCCGTACTCGCGGGAGTGTTCGGCATCTGGCGGGCGCGCTGCGCAGCTGGTGGTCGTACCGGAGGTGCGGCTGCGCAATGGTCTGCGTACGGCGTTGACCTGCTGTGGTGGGCCTCATGGTCGGGGTCCAGGCGGTCGTGGTCGGGGTCTGTGCAATGCCTGACCGTAGTCCTGACCATGGCGGCTAGGAGTTCCGGCTGTGCATCCAGCCGGCCCTGTGGTCGGGTTCCTGGACGGGCTGCCAGACGGGCGTGGCGGGGCCGTGCTTGAGCAGGTCGGTCATCGAGGTGGCCGGACGGGGGCCTGGCGCAGGAAGCCGGCCAGTGCGATGTCGCGGGCGGCTACCCGGAGGGCGTGGATGCGGGTTTCGACGCCTGTGGGGCCGGTGCCGTCGAGGACGAGCAGGAGGCGGGGGAGTAGTGGGTGACGCTGTCGCCAGTTCTCCTGGGCTGGTTCGGGGGGAAGGGCTGCTGCTGCCGCGCAGCGACGTGCACAAGCGGAAGGACTCGTCCGGGTAGTGCGGATGATCTTTCACTGAGTACTGTGAAGCATCGGATGATGGGCAGCTTGCCTCAAGTCACCCTCGGCTCTTCGCGCTTGGCCGCTGGTGCTTGCCGTGCACGAAAACGTTTCCGCGGCGGGGATGGTGCGCCGCGGGACGACGACTCGTTCCCCGGCCTCGGCCGTGAGGTGGTTCGCGTCGCCGGAACGGGCAATGCGCGTGCCGCCGACGCCGTAAAGGCCAGAAAGTGAGCAGACAGATGCAACCGACGTTCGTACTGGTTCACGGAGCTTTCGCGAACTCCTTCTCCTTCGCGCCGTTCCAGGCCGAACTCGGCCTCCTCGGACACCGCTCCGTCGCCGTCGACCTTCCGGGGCACGGGTTCGCGGCGACGTACCCGCGCGCCTACCAGGCACCGCAGGACCTCGAAGGGCTCGCCACCGCGCCCGGGGCCATCCAGGGCGTCACGCTCGCCGACAATGCCGCGCACCTCATCGGGATACTGGAGCGAGCCAAGCGGAACGGGCCCGTCATCCTTGTCTCCCACAGCCGCGGCGGCATGACGGCCACCGTCGCGGCCAACCAGCGGCCCGACCTGATCGACCGCATCGTCTATGTCTCCGCCTGGTGCCCCGTCGACCTCGACGTCAGCGCCTACTACGCCGAGCCCGAGATGGCCACGGTCGACGCCACAGGGCTGGCATCGGCGATGGTCGGGAACCCCGCCGAGCTCGGGCTGCTGCGCTCCAACTTCCGCACCGCCGACCCCGGCGTCCTTGCGGCCTTCAAGGCGGCCTTCCTCGCCGACGGGACGGACGAGGAGTTCATGGTCTTCCTCAACACCTTCCAGCCCGACGAGAACCTCGACGCCGGCACACCCGACGACCGGGCACAGGCCGACACCTGGGGACGGATCCCCAGAACGTACGTCCGGCTGACCGAGGACACCAGCGTGCCGCTCGCCATGCAGGACCGGATGATCCGCGAGGGCGACGCACTGACGCCGCAGAACCCCTACGATGTCCGTACGCTCACCAGCAGCCACCTGAAGTGGCTGGTCGACCCGGCACCGGCGGCCCGGCTGCTGGGTGGAATCGCCGCGCTCTTGCCTGCCGACTCATGATCGGAGCCGGACGAGGAGAGCAGCGGCGGTGACAGCGCCGAGGTAGACGTACCCCTCGCGGGCCAGACCAAGGCGGTGGTGAGGGACGCCGGGTGTGCATCCAGCCGGCTCGTGGGATCGGTGCCGTGGACGGGGTGCCAAGTGGGCATGGTTGGGCCTGTTTTGTAGCGATCAAGGCAGCCGCTGAGGTGGACCGTTCCTTCAGGGCCGTGGAGTGACCGCATCTGCCGCTCAGTGCGCAACTGCTCGTGAAAAGCTGGGAGCATGATCGGTGGGCCGTCTGAGTACCCGGAGCTCTGGGTGTTTTTGGAGTCGCTGCGCTGCGGCGAGTTCCTTTCCGGCACGGTCGCAGCGATCGAGCGGTTCGGCGTGTTCGTGGCGCTGGACGACGGGCCCGACCACCCCCTCTTCCCCGGCGTCGGGTTCATCTCCTTCGCCGAACTGTCCTGGCAGCGTTTCGAAACGGCGTCCGACGTCGTGCAGGTCGGGCAGCGCGTCACGTGCGAGTTCCTCCAGTTCGACGACTGGAACCTGGAGGCCAGACTGTCCTTGAAGGCGATGCAGCCGGATCCCTTCCAGGCATTCGCCGACAGCATCGTGGTGGGGCAGAAACTGCGCGGACAGGTCACCAAGCTGGTCCCGTTCGGCGTCTTCGTCCAGGTCACCGACGCAATTGAGGGACTGATCCACCTACGGGAGCTTGCCTGGACGCCTGTGGAGCATCCGTCGGACCTCGTCCACGTCGGCGACGAGGTCACGGTCGTCGTCACTGGGATCGACCGGCAGCGACGCACGCTGTCCCTCTCCCGGCGACAAGCCTCGTCTGATCACCGGTGCCCCCTTCACGTCCCATGAGGTTCCCCCTTGCCTGAGAGTTTCCGAACGCTTGCGCTACAGAAGGAAGGCGCCCACTCCAACTCGGTGAACCCTCCCGGCCAGGGCAACCAGGTGCGCCGGGTGTGCATCCACCCGAGTTCGTGGCCCTGACCATGGCGGCGGTGGCCGTGCTTGGGGGGCATTCTGGTGTGCCGGTGCGCTGCTGTCGCTCAGTGCCGCCGGTGCGCTATGGGCTGGTGGCTGCGTAATCCGCCGTCCGGGTTTGTGCAGGGTGTTGACCTGTGTGGTCGGAGTCCTGGGCGGCTCGTGGTCGGGACGGGCTCCTACGGCGGGGCGGTGGCGTGTGACCTCCCCAGGTCTTGTCCGCCACCGCCCCGCCGCGTTCCCGCCAGCACCCGCCCGTAGCATCACCCCGCCCTCAATGTTGTCCGCACCATTGGTGCCGTCCGCGCCGTCTGTACGGTCCGCGTGGCGGCGTTGGTAGTAGAGCAGGGCGTCGGGGATGACGGCTTCGCCGCCTTCGAGGGGGTGGTGGACTTCCGGGACCCGGTCCAGCGGCCGGGTATGCATTGCCGCGCCGGCGGGCGTCCTGGAGGAACGCCAGCGCGGTCTCGGCCACCGTCAGTCCGTGCCCGACTTTCACCCGCGCCGTGGTCCGGTCCACCGTGAGCACTGGAGTTGACCACAGGCTCGACGCGGTGCCGTCGCTGTGTCTGACGCGTGGTCGCCCGGTTCGGGTGGGCCTCGCGAGTCTCACCCGGATCAGCAGAACGGTCGGAACTCTTTGAAGTTGGGTGTCGGGCGCGGGTCGGGCAGCCGGTAGGCGCCGGTCCGCGGCTTGCCGGTGGCCGGGTCGGTGGTTCCGCCGGCCGGGGCGTCCGGTAGCGGACGCCACCCCAGGTTGGTCTCGAAGTACGCCACGGCAGCGCCGACCGATGGCCACCAGATGTCGTCGAGCAGCACGATGCCGCCGGGCCGGACGATCTCGCCCAGGAAGTGGAGGTCGACGAATACGTTGTGGAAGTGGTGGCTGCCGTCGACGAACGCCGCGTCCGCGACGAAACCCGTGTCGGCCAGCCGGGGAAGGAAGCGCTGCGATGGTTCGGTCACCAGCTCGGCGATGTCGTCCAGGCCGGCGCTGAGCATGAGCTCCCACCCGACACCGTCGTACGCCGTGTACTGGAACGGGTCGATCACCACATGCCGTGGGTTTCGTGAACCGGTGCGCAGCAGGGCCTCGCTGATCGCCAGCGCCGAGCCGGCATAGGCGAGCCCGATCTCGACGACCGTGCCGACTCGCTCTTCCACCAGGAGGTCGCGTACCTGGTCACAGTCGCGCTCCGGCAGGGTGACGGTGACGAAGTCCGGGCCGCCCCTGGGACTGCGCGGCGGCCCGTGCTCGGTGAGCTCGCGGCGTACGGCGGCCACTCGATCCGGCCACTCGCCTGCGACTCCCTCCGGTTGCACGATCGAGTTCACCAGAGGCACTCCTTCTGGCTGAGGACACGGGACGTGGCCAACTGTGGCACGCAGAGTAGCCACTTGAAGCGCTGAGTCACAACCGATACGGCTCGGGACTTGCTCGCCTCTCCACCAGCAGGGGCGGCCGGCAGCATTACAGGTCGCTCCAGGGGTGGGGTGTGCCGTCGGTCAGGGGCGTCTACACGTCTTGGGTGGGGCCGTGTTGTTCGAGGTCCTCGAGAACGGCGGCTCCCAGCGGCACCTCGCGGACGAGGGCTGCGACGAGGGGGTGCTGGGCGGCCATCGCCTGCAGGTCGCTGATCCTCCTCTCCAGCCGGGGGCGGGAGGCGCCGGTGAGGACGAACAGCAGGCGGGGGAAGACCGGATACCAGCGCATCCAGCCGGGTTCCGCGGCAACGCGCCGGCGCGGGCCGACCGGCTGGGTCTCGTACTGGTGCAGCCGGGCGTACTCGATCAGTTTCACGGCCAGGCGCTCGCTGCTCATGGTGGTGCGGTCGACCTCCACGAACGCACGGAGCTTGCGCCGCTGTTCACCCTTTGATGAGCGTGTAGTACAGGACGGCGTCGGCCACCACCCGTTGTCCTTCGCCGATGGAGTGCGATACCTCGGGTGTCCAGTCCCAGGGGCCGTGCTCGTGTCCGAGCCGGCGGGCATCGGCGGCGAAGGCCAGATGGGCGCGTACCACGGTCAGGGTGTGCGCTGTCTTCAGCGACGCCGCCGTGGTGGAGGTGATCGGGTAGGGCGGCCGTCCCCGCAGGACGGGCAGGTCCCGGGTCAGTTTCGCGCCGTCGGGTGTGAGGTACCAGGCGTGGGTACGGGAGCGGTCCGGGCCGGGCCGGGCAGCACCGTGTGGTCGACGAAGCCGTCACCGCGCAGCTTGTTCAGGGCGCGGGAGATGAGCTGTCGTGTGCCGTCCGGGCGCAGCATCCGGCGCAGCTGGCCTGTGGTGGCGATACGGTGCTGAGCGAGCGCGGTCATGAGCTGGTGGCTCAGGGGTTCGGCCGGGCTGGGAGACAGAGGGAAAACGCGTGTCCGCGAAGTGAAGCGGGGCATGGGAACTTCCTTTCGGCGCGCGCGTGCGGCCTGAGCCGAGCGCGGGCCGTTCGGCCGCCGGCATCAGTTGTCGGCGAGGAAACCCAAGAGCCTCGACCAGACCACCGACCACGAAGGCCCGACCACGGTCACGAATGGAAAACATCCCGGTGGTCGGCGCCGTGGTCGGCCCCCGCGGCCCTCGACCACAGACTGCTTGCGCTGCACAGACTGCAGGAGGCGATCAGTGGCCGGCCGACGTCGCGGGCCGTTGCCCGGTCACGCAGGGCGAGCTCGAAGGCCCTGGAAAACGGACGATGGCCGGTCCGCAGCAGCATGGGCTGCTGCGGGGCGTAGTGGCGAGCCACGCCATGCCGGCCATCGTTGCGGAATCCGGCCCGCACGGGGATCAACAACCCATAGCCGGAGACCGCGTCTGTGAAGGGCGGTGAGCGAGTTGCTTCCCTGCCCGTTGTGTTACCTGGTCTTGCGCCGGGCGGCCTGCTCGAGGATGCGCCGGCGTGTCCACCGGCGGTATCCGCCCTTCTCGCTGTATGCGTCCACGGTGTTCAGCAGCGGCAGGTTGCCCTGGGCGAGGCTGCTGCTGAACGTGTTGATGCTCTTGAACCCGAGCAGGACGGCCGCCTGAGAGGCCCCCAGGAGTTCGTCCGGGTCACCGTCGACGGGCACGTCCGGAGGAAGTGCGGCGGAGCGTTTGGCGTCGCTGCGCTTGCCGCTGCCGGGGCGGGTAGCCATCCAGTCCAGAAGCGTCTGTACCCGCCACAGTTGCCGGCGGTAGGGCCGCTCGGATGTGCCGAGTTCCTCGACGACGTCGGGCTCGGGGAAGTAGCCGAGGTGCTCCCGGATGTAGGTGGTGACCTGCTTGGAGCTCTTGTGGCCCAGGAAGCGTGATGCCTGGGCGGCGTTGAGCAGCTCGTTCGGGTCGCGGGTGGGCGGCTTGTGATCCTGGAAGCGGGACAGCTTGCGCTGGGCGAACCACTTGGCCACCTCGTCTTTGTTCCACAGCCGGGCCCGGCCGCGGCCACGCTGCCCGACGGCCTCGGGGAAGCCGTTGGCTTCCCGCTCGGCGTACAGGCGGCTGACGCTCTGCGCACTCAGTCCGTGTTCTGCACGGATCCCTGCAGCGTCGATGAGGCGTGGCGCGGATTGGGCAGCCATGACCTGAACGTCCTGTCGCGTAGCGAGGAGCCGGCCCACCCGGCTCACGTCGCCCATAATGACGTGAGTTACATGGTGAAGTTCAGTCGGACGACACATTTCAGGCTGGCCGACCCGGGCCCGTCCTCTGGCATCAGCCTGTCTCCTGGTGGTGACGTCTTCAGGTGTCAACGACTGGGACATTGAGCCTTTTCCATCTTGATCAGGTGGCAAGTTCGAGGGCGACGACGGCACGGACGACGGCGGTGATCCGGGTGGTGCTGCAACGGAGCCTCCGC
>NZ_JBHWHX010000046.1:11359-51268 GCF_042732315.1 Streptomyces sp. NPDC059787 | reverse complement strand
CTGACATTCAGCCCCTCCGGCGTCTGAGGAGCGGGGTCTGGGGCGGAGCCCCAGGTTCGGGACGGGAAGGGGCGGCGGGGGCGAAAGAAGTCAGGCCACCGAGCTCAGCGTGTCCGCGAGGCGGCGTCGGGCCGCTCGTGCCGCCGGGAGGGCGGCGAGCGCAGCTGCGCCAAGTACCGCCGCCGCGCCGAGCGGCACGAGCAGCGCGGGGGAGGGAAGCCGGGCGATCCCCGCGCCGATGCCGCTCGATCTTCCCTGGGCGTCGATCAGCCAGTGCGCCAGCGGCAGTCCCAGGGCCGTGGCGAGGAGCACGGCCGCCAGAGCCGTACCGGCCGTGGCGGTGACCGTGACGGCGGTGATCTGCCGGGGGGTCAGGCCGATGGCCTTGAGCGCCAGCAGATCGCGTTCGCCCTCGCGGACCGTGCCGCCGATCGCCGTCAGCAGCTCGATCAGCCCGATCAGCGCGAGGACCACGATCAGCCCGAGGACCACCGCGCGCAGCGGGGACAGCCCGTCGGCCGGGTTGGCCACGGTGTGCACGTCCAGATGGCCGCGGCCCGCCGCCGTCAGCCGCTCGGCGACCGCGGCCGGGTCCGCGCCGGAGTCCAGCCGGAGCTGGTAGAGGGCCGGACGCAGGTCCGGGTCGTTGGCGCGGAGCGTGTCCAGCGAGGTGGAGATGGTCCGTCCGGCGTTCTCCGGTTCGATGCTGCGGCCGACGATGTGCAGGATCTGCGGCCGGTCGCCGACGGTCATCCGCACCCAGTCGCCCACCCGCACGTGCAGCAGGTCGAGCAGCCCCTGCCCGGCCACCGCCTCGTCCGGCCCGCGCGCGGGGCGCCCCTCGGCCAGCGTGAACGGGTACGGCTCCGCACGGGTGCCGAGGCCGCGCAGGGCGATGGTGGCGGTCTGGCCGGGAACCAGCGCGGCCACCTCCACACCCGGATGGGCGGCGGCGACCTGAGGGTCGCGCTCCAGCAGCGCGCGGGTCTCCCGGTCGCCCAGCGAGGCGTCCGCGCGGACACTGAGCGCCGTGGGCAGCCCCATCCGCTCCGGACTGCTGTGGAACCGGTCGATGGTGGTCCACGCGCTCAGCGCCACCACGATCAGCAACAGCGGCAGCGTCAGCCTGCCCACCGCGCCCAGCGAACGCGGCCGGCGGGTGAACGCCTTGTGCCAGCCCAGGACCAGCGCCGGCGGCACCCGTGCCCCCAGCGCCCGCCGCGCCACACCTGTCAGCCGCCCGGCCGGGGGTGCCGCCGGGCGCGGCACCGGCACCGGCGGCACCCGTCCCGCCCGCCAGGCGGCCAGCCCGGTGGTCGCGCCGATGAACAGCACCGCCCCGGCCGGTACGACGAACAGTGCCGCGGTGTGTCCGGGCAGCCCCTGCCACACGTCGACCGCGTCCCCGAGCCGCCCCGGCACCGCGCCGCCCAGCGCCTCGGTGAGCACGGCGGCGGCCACGGCACCGAGCAGGGCGTAGCCGAGGTGCTGGAGCAGGAAGACGCGGACGACCTGGCCGGGCGTGAAGCCGATCGCCTTGAGGATCGAGATGTCCCGCAGGTGCCCGCGGATCCGGGTGGCGATCGCCCCGTGCACGGCGAACCCGGCGGCGGCGAGCGCGCCCAGACCGAACAGGCCGAGCACCTGCCCGAGCAGCCGGTTGTCGCCCTGCGCCTCGGCGCGCGCCTGCTGCCAGGTGGCCACCTCGCCGATCGCCCCGGCGCCCAGCTCGGTCACCGCCCGCTGCACGGCGTACCCGGTGTCGCCCGGGTCGGTCAGCCGCAGCCCGACCACCTGGCCGCCGGGATCGGCCACCGCCGACGGCAGCGCCCACACCAGGCCCGCCCGCTCACCCGGCCGATAGCGCGGCTCGGCGCTGTCGGCGACACCCACCACGGTCAGCCGCCGCGTGGTGCCGGGCACCGTGAGCGTGTCACCGGGGGCGGTCAGCAGCGCCCGCGCGAGCCGGCTCTCCAGGACCACCCCGTCGGGGGTGGCCGGGTCCAGCCAGTGCCCGGAGGTGATCAGCGGGCGGCCCACCTCGGGCTCGGCGGAGGTGCCGCGCAGTTCCACGGAGGCCCGGCCGCCCCCTGAGACGAGGGTGACCGAGGCCGTCGGGTAGGGACCGGCGACGGACTCCACGCCGTCCAGGCCGGTCAGCTCCCCCGCGTCGGCGGAGGCGGTGGTGTGCAGCGTGACGTGCGCGCCGTGCGCCTGGGCGAAGACCCGCTGCCAGGGGTTGGTGGCGTACCCGAACAGGGCCGTGGCCAGCAGCAGCGACGCGACGATGCCCGCGGTGGCGAGCACCAGGAACAGCGCCTCGCCGCGGTGCGTACGCAGATCGGAGTGCGCCCAGCGCAGGGTGGCTCGCACGGGCGCTCAGCCCTTCGGTGCGGGGCGGTCGTGGAAGCGCATGTCAGTCCTTGAGCTCCAGCACACCGGACGTCCCGGTCCGGCGCGGCGGGGTGCCGCCGTCGAGTGCGGCGTCGTCGGCGATCCGGCCGTCGAAGAAGCTGATCACCCGGTCCGCGGCGCTCGCCAGCCGCGCGTCGTGCGTGACCAGCAGGATCGTCTGCCCGCGCGCGTGGAAGCGGGACAGCAGCCGCATCACCTCGCGGGTGCCCCTGCTGTCCAGGCTGCCCGCGGGCTCGTCGGCCAGCAGCAGCGGCGGATGGTTGACCAGCGCCCGGGCCAGCGCGACCCGCTGCTGCTCACCGCCGGACAGCTCGCCCGGCATGCTCCGCTCCTTGCCCGCGAGACCCAGCTCGGCGAGGAGTTCCTCCCGCCCGGCGCGGGCCTTCTTCGGCGGTACCCCGGCGAGCAGCGCGGGCAGCTCCACGTTGTCGGCGACCGACAGGTCGGAGACGAGGTTGAAGAACTGGAAGACGATCCCGATCCGCTTGCGGCGCTCCACCGCCCAGCGGGCCTCGCCGTAGCCGTCCGTGCACGTGCCGTCCAGCCAGATGCTGCCCGCGTCGGGCCGCTGGAGCCCGCCGAGCAGGTGCAGCAGCGTCGACTTGCCCGCACCGGACGGACCGGTGATCGCCACGAACTCGCCGCGCGCCACCCGCAGGTCGACCCCGCGCACGGCATGCGCCGGGGCGCCCTCGCCGTGGTGCGTCTTGACCAGGCCTTCGGCACGCAGCACTTCAGCGGTGCGCTCGCTCACTGAAGCTCCTCCAGCTCCTCCTGGCACCGCTCCAGCCAGTCGAGGTCGGCCTGCAGGTGCAGCATGGCGCCCTCGATCAGCAGGTGGGAGATGCGGTTGTCCCGGTCCTCGGCGGCGGCCAGCTTCGACAACTGCCGCATGGTGTTCAGGTACTGGCGCCGCTGTCGGTTGATCAGCGCGATCTGGTCGGCGAGACCGGTCTGCGGGGCCAGGGCCAGCTTCATGAAGAACTCGTCCCGCACCCGCGGTTCGTCCGCCGTCTCCTCGTACCAGGCGCGCAGCGCCTCCCGCCCGGCGTCGGTGAGGTGGTAGACCTTCTTGTTGGGCCGGCTCGACTGCTCGACGTCCTCGCCCTCGATCAGCCCCGATTTCTCGAGGCGGCCGAGGGTGACGTAGATCTGGCCGACGTTCGGCTGAGGGTACGCGGAGCCCAGCAGTTGCTCAAGGTCCTGCTTGAGCTCATAGCCGTGGGCCGGGCCACGGGCGAGCAGCGCCAGGAGGGGCAGCCGCACTCGTGCTCTCCTCCTCGCGTCCTGTGGGTAATGTGCCGCAGGGCCTAGTATCGCGCATACCTAACGGGTATACATGGCCTCTGACCCCCGGACGATGGTGCCCGGGTGCCGGTGTACAGGGAGGAACCTATGCGGTGGATCCATGCCGCGGGTAGGGGCCTCCTCGTCCTGATCGTCGTCCTGACCGGTTACGTCGCCTCCGGGGCGCGGGCCGACGAGGCCGGCGGGGGCGGTCGCGGACCGCTCACCCTGGCCACCGCCGGTGACCTCACCGGCTATCTGGGCTCCGTGCTGGAGGGCTGGAACCGCACCCACCCCGGCGAGGAGGTCACCCTCGTCGAGCTGCCCGACTCCGCCGACGAGACCCGCGCGCAGATGATCACCGACCTGCGCGGCGGCGAACGCGGCCGGTTCGACGTGCTCAACATCGACGTGAGCTGGACCTCGGAGTTCGCCGCCGCCGGCTGGATCCGCCCGCTGCCCCGCGACCGCTTCCCGCTCGGCACCTTCCTGCCCCGGGTCGTGGACACGGCGACGTACGACGGGCGCCTGTACGCGGTCCCGTACGTCACCAACGCCGGACTGCTCCTCTACCGCAAGGACGTCCTCGCCGAAGCGGGCGTCCCGCCCCCGCGCACCTGGGCCGATCTCGAACGGGCCGCGAGGACCCTCGCCCCGGAGCACGGCCTCGACGGCTACGCCGGCCAGTTCCTGCCCTACGAGGGTCTGACGGTGAACGCGGCCGAGGCCGTCTACTCGGCCGGCGGCACCATCCTCGGCGACGAGGGCGAACGCGTCACCGTGAACTCACGGGCGGCCAGGGACGGCATCGGCTTCCTCGCGCGCGGAGTCCGCGAGGGCTGGATCCCCCGCGAGGCACTGACGTACAAGGAGGAGGAGTCCAAGCGGGCCTTCCAGGACGGCCGTCTGCTCTTCCTGCGCAACTGGCCCTACGCCTACGTCGCCGCCTCCGCGCCGGGCTCGAAGGTCGCCGGCAAGGTCGGTGCCGTACCGCTGCCGGGACCGGACGGTCCGGGCACGAGCGTCCTCGGCGGCTCCAACCTGGCCGTCGCCGGCCACGCCCGGCACCCCGACTCCGCCGCGCGCCTGATCGCGTACCTCGCCAGCGAGCGCGTGCAGCGCCAGGTCCTCACGCGCGGCGCCCTGCCGCCCGTACGGGCCGACCTGTACGACGATCCGGAACTGGTCCGGCGGTTCCCCTACCTGCCGACCCTGCGCGAGAGCGTGCTCGCCGCCGCCCCGCGCCCCAAGAGCCCGCACTACGACCAGGTGAGCCTGGTGGTGCAGGCGGTGGTGCACGACGCGATGACCGGGCGGCAGACGCCCGGGGCCGCGGTGCGCCGGCTGGCGGGCGAGCTGGCCGCCGTCTCCTCGCGATAGAACCCTCCCTGGTTACATGTTAGGTAACGCGGACGTCTCAAACGCGCCCGTTATGCCCGTCTAAGTACCTGTATGGACCGGGCAACTCCACGGTACCTTGCGCACGTTCATTGACACTCTCGCGACCTCGATACCTAACATGCATGCATAACGAGCACTTCTCACAGACAGGTCAATGGGGTGAACAGGCACCACTGGTGGCGTGACGCGGTGATCTACCAGGTCTACGTCCGCAGCTTCCTGGACAGCACCGGCGACGGCATCGGCGATCTCGCCGGGGTCAGGGCCGGGCTGCCGTACCTGAAGAAGCTCGGCGTGGACGGGATCTGGCTGAGCCCCTTCTACCCCTCGCCGCAGCACGACCACGGCTACGACGTGGCCGACTACACCGGCGTCGACCCGGTCTTCGGCGACCTCGCCGAGTTCGACCTGCTGGTCGACGCCGCCCGGCGGCTCGGCGTCAAGGTGCTGCTGGACATCGTCCCCAACCACTGCTCCAGCGAGCACCCCTGGTTCCGCGCCGCCCTCGACGCGGCCCCGGGCAGCCCCGAGCGCGCCCGCTTCCACTTCGCCGACGGCCGCGGCCCCGACGGCGCCGAGCCGCCCAACAACTGGCACGCCATGTTCGGCGGCCCCGCCTGGACCCGGATCACCGGGCCCGACGGCCGGCCCGGCCAGTGGTACCTGCACATGTTCACGCCCGAACAGCCCGACTGGAACTGGCGCGAGCCCGAGGTCGCCGCCGAGTTCGACCGCATACTCCGCTTCTGGCTGGACCGGGGCGCCGACGGCTTCCGCATCGACGTCGCCGCCGGCCTGTACAAGCACCCGGAGCTGCCCGACTCCCCGGACCCGGAGGCCGACGCCCGTACCCGCGACTCGGTCAACCCGCTCGCCTGGAACCAGCCCGAGGTGCACGAGGTGTGGCGGAACTGGCGGACGGTGTGCGAGGAGTACACCGCCCGCGACGGCCGCGAACGCCTCCTGGTCGGCGAGGTCTCCGTCCCCACCGCCCGCGAACACGCCCGCTACGTCCGCCCGGACGAACTCCACCAGGCCTTCTTCTTCGACCTCCTCGGTGCCCCCTGGGACGCCGACGCCTTCCGCAAGGTCATCTCCGAGGCCATGCAGGACATCGCCGGCACCGGTTCCACCGTCACCTGGGTCCTCAACAACCACGACCAGGTCCGCACCGTCACCCGCTACGGCGAACCCGCCCCGGAAGGCAGCGGACTCGGCCCGGCCCGCGCCCGCGCCGCCGCGCTGCTGATGCTGGCGCTGCCCGGCGCCGCGTACATCTACCAGGGCGAGGAACTGGGCCTGCCCGAGGTCGTCGACCTGCCCGACGACGTGCTCACCGACCCGATCTTCCGCCGCACCGGCAGCCGCGCCCGGATCCGCGACGGCTGCCGGGTGCCACTGCCCTGGTCGGGGCAGGCCTCACCGTTCGGCTTCACCTCCGGCGCCGAGGGCGTACGGCCCTGGCTGCCGCAGCCCGAGTGGTTCGCCGAGCACGCCACCGACCGGGCGCTGGCCGACACCCGCTCCTCCTGGCACCTGTACCGCGACGGCCTCCAACTGCGCTCCGCCCTCGCCCAGTTGGGCGAGGGCACGCTCCGCTGGCTGGACACCCAGCCCGGCGTCCTCGCCTTCACCCGCGGCGACGACCTGGTCTGCGCCGTCAACTTCGGCACCGCCCCCGTACCCGCCCCGGTCACCGGCACCCCGCTGCTCGCCAGCGGCCCCTGCCCGCCCGGGACACTCCCCGGCTCCACCGCCGCCTGGTGGATCGACGGCTCCTGAAAGCCCGTACCAACGAAGGGACATCGACGATGATGCGACGACGTACCACCCTGCTCACCGGATGCACCGCCCTCGTGCTCGTGCTCGCGCTCGGCGCGACCGCCTGCGGCAGCGGCGACCCCGTCACGGCCGGCGGCGGCGACAAGTCGCTCGACGGCCAGACCGTCACCGTGGCCGGTGTCTGGTCCGGCAGCGAACAGAAGAACTTCCAGAAGGTGCTCGACGCCTTCACCGAGAAGACCGGTGCCAAGACCGCCTTCGTCTCCACCGGCGACAACGTCTCCACCGTCGTCGGCAGCAAGATCGAGGGCGGCAACGCCCCCGACGTCGTCATGGTCCCGCAGGTCGGCGTGCTCAAGCAGTTCGCCGAGAAGGGCTGGCTCAAGCCGCTCGACGAGAAGGTGCGGTCCACCGTCGACGGCAACTTCGCCGAGGTGTGGCGGAACTACGGCAGCGTCGACGGCACCCTCTACGGCCTCTACTTCAAGGCCGCCCACAAGTCGACCGTCTGGTACAGCCCCGAGGCCCTCGAACAGGCCGGCGTCACCCCGCCGAAGACCTACGACGCCATGCTGGAGAACGGACGGACGATCTCCGACTCCGGTCTCGCCGCCTTCTCCGTCGCCGGCCAGGACGGCTGGACCCTCACCGACTGGTTCGAGAACGTCTACCTCTCCCAGGCGGGACCCGAGAAGTACGACGCCCTCGCCGCACACAAGCTCCGGTGGACCGACCCGACCGTCGTCGAGGCGCTCACCACCCTCGGCAAGCTCTTCAAGGACGAGCAACTCGTCGCGGGCGGCCGGAAGCAGGCCCTCAACACCGACTTCCCCGGCTCCGTGGAGAAGGTCTTCGGACCGAAGGCCGAGGCCGCCATGGTGTACGAGGGCGACTTCGTCGCCGGTGTCGCCAAGGACCAGTTCGGCAGGACCATCGGCACCGACGCGAACTTCTTCCCCTTCCCGCCGGTCGGTGACGGCAAGGCGCCCGTGGTCAGCGGCGGCGACGCGGCCGTCGTCCTCAAGGACGGAAAGAACAGCGAGGCCGGCATGGCACTCCTGGAGTACCTCGCCACCCCGGAGGCCGCCGCCGTGTGGGCCGAGGCGGGCGGCTTCCTCTCCCCGAACAAGAAGCTCGACCTCTCCTCCTACGGCGACGACGTCACCCGCGCCACCGCCGAGTCCCTGATCGAGGCGGGCGACTCGGTCCGCTTCGACATGTCCGACCAGGCCCCCGCGGCCTTCGGCGGCACCAAGGGCACCGGCGAGTGGAAGATCCTCCAGGACTTCCTGCGCGACCCGGCCGACCCGGCGAAGACCGCCGCCGAGCTCGAGGGCGCCGCGGCCAAGGCGTACGGGAACTGACGGCCATGACCGCCACACTGGTGAAAGAGGCGAGCCCCCCGCCGCCCGCGCACCCCGACGGCGCGCGCGGCCGGCGCCTGCGCCGGCGGGGGCGCCTGATCGCCCTGCTGTTCGTGTTCCCCGCGCTGCTCCTGCTGGGCGCGCTGGTGGTGTACCCGGTGCTGTTCTCCGTCGGCCGCAGCTTCTTCGACGCCTCCGGAGCCGAGTTCGTGGGCGGCGAGAACTACGCCGAGATGTTCCGCGACCCGACCACCCTCAAGGCCGTCCGGAACACCGCGATCTGGGTCGTCGTGGCGCCGACGCTGCTGACCGGGCTGGGGCTGATCCTGGCCGTCCTGGTGGAGAAGGTCCGCTGGGCGACCGCCTTCAAGCTGCTGCTGTTCATGCCGATGGCCGTCTCCTTCCTCGCCGCCGGCATCATCTTCCGGCTCGCCTACGACGACGACCCGGACAAGGGCGTGCTCAACGCGGCCGTCGTGTCCGTGCACGACGCCTTCAAGGGCACGTCGTCGTATCCGGCCGCCCGTGCGCGGGACGGCGAGGGGCTGACCGAGCAGGCGGACGGGTCGTACGTCACCGGGGCGGACGTGTCGCCCGGGGGGACGGCGGCGGTGCTGGGGCTGGTGGGGGTGGCTCCCAAGGATCTGCCGGGGGGTGCCGAACCCGCCGCTGTCGCCGGGGAGGCCGGTTCCGATGAGGTGCGCGGTGTGGTGTACCTCGACTTCACGCCCGGTGGGGGAGGGAAGCCGGGGGTGGTCGACCGGGAGGAGAGCGGACTGCCCGGGGTCACGGTCGAAGCGGTGCGTGGCGGGGAGACGGTCGCCAGTACGACCACCGCGGTCGACGGGTCGTTCCGGTTCGCGGGGCTGGGCGGTGGCCCGTACGCCCTGAAGCTGCCTTCGTCCAACTTCGCGGCCCCTTACGACGGCGTCTCCTGGCTGGGCCCGGCGCTCGTCACCCCCGCGATCATCGGGGCGTACCTGTGGATCTGGACCGGGTTCGCGATGGTGCTGATCGGAGCGGGACTGTCCACGCTGCCGCGGGACGCGCTGGAGGCCGCGCGGATGGACGGGGCCAACGAGTGGCAGATCTTCCGGCGGATCACCGTTCCGTTGCTCGCGCCCGTGCTCACCGTGGTGTTCGTGACGCTGGTGATCAACGTGATGAAGGTCTTCGACCTCGTCTACATCATCGCGCCCGGTCCCGTGCAGGAGGACGCGACCGTGCTCGCGACGCAGATGTGGCTGGTGTCGTTCGGCGGCGGCAACAACCAGGGGCTGGGCAGTGCGCTGGGTGTGCTGCTGCTGCTCCTGGTCATTCCGGCCATGGTGTTCAACGTCCGTCGTTTTCGGAGGAGTCAGCGGTGAGCGCGGTGCGGCGTGTCCTGGGTAACGCGGTGGTGCAGGCGTTCCTGGTGGTGATCGGGCTGGTGTGGATGACTCCGCTGGCCGGGCTGTTCCTGTCCTCGCTGCGGTCGGCCGAGGAGACGGCGGAGGGGGGCTGGTGGACCGTGTTCACCAGCCCGGGGGAGTTGTCCTTCGAGAACTACTCGGCGTTGCTGGGGAATTCGGGTATCACACAGGCGTTCTGGAACACCGTGCTGATTTCGGTGCCGACCACCGTGCTGGTGGTGGTTGTCGCCGCGCTCGCCGGATATGCCTTCGCGTGGCTGGACTTCCCGGGGCGGGAGCCGGTCTTCCTCGTTGTGGTCGCGCTGTTGGTCGTGCCCGTGCAGATCGGGTTGCTGCCGGTCGCCAAGCTCTTCGGGCAGCTCGGGTTGTTCGGGACGATTCCGGGCGTCGTGCTGTTCCACGTGGCTTACGGGCTGCCGTTCGCGGTGTTCCTGTTGCGGAACTACTTCGCCGAGATGCCGAAGGAGATGCTGGAGGCCGCGCGGATGGACGGGGGGAGTGAGTGGCGGATCTTCACCCGGCTGGTGTTGCCGGTGGGGCGGCCGGCGATCGCCAGTCTTGCGATCTTCCAGTTCCTCTGGGTGTGGAACGACATGCTGGTCGCGTTGTTGTTCGCGGACAGTTCTTCGCAGCCGTTGACCGTGCAGCTTCAGTCGCAGATCCGGCAGTTCGGCAGCAACATCGATGTGCTGGCGCCGGGGGCGTTTCTGTCGCTGGTGGTGCCGGTCGTCGTGTTCTTCGCGTTCCAGCGGCACTTCGTGCAGGGGGTCATGGCGGGGTCGGTGAAGTAGGGGTGGGGCGGGAGGGGTTCTTCGCCCCCGCCGCCCCTTCCCGTCCCGAACCCGGGGGCGCTGCCCCCGGATCCCCGCTCCTCAAACGCCCCCAGAGGGGCTGATTCAAGCCGACGCCTGTGGATACAGCTCCCTTGGCAGCCGTGAGGCCGCCGCCTTGTCCAGGAGCCACAGGGTGCGGGTGCGGCCGTAGGCGCCCGCTGCCGGGGACTGGATCTCTCCCGCGCCCGAGAGGGCTATCTCCGCTGCCTCCGCCTTGTCCTCGCCGGCCGCCAGCAGCCAGACCTCCCGGGCCGCCCGGATCGCGGGGAGGGTCAGGGTGACCCTTGTCGGTGGGGGTTTCGGGGCGCCGTGGACGCCCACCACCGTGCGTTCCGTCTCCCGGACCGCCGGGAGTTCGGGGAAGAGGGACGCCACGTGCGTGTCCGGGCCGACGCCCAGCATCAGGACGTCGAAGGTCGGGACCGGGCCGTGGTTGGTCGGGTCCGCCGCCGCGGCCAGTTCCTCCGCGTAGGCCGCCGCCGCCGCGTCCACGTCCGTGCCGTGCGGGCCGTCCGACGCGGGCATGGCGTGCACGCGCTTCGGGTCCAGCGGCACCGCGTCCAGCAGTGCCTCACGGGCCTGGGTGACATTGCGCTCCGGGTCGCCCTCCGGCAGGAAGCGTTCGTCGCCCCACCACAGGTCCAGCCGGGCCCAGTCGATCGCGTCCCGTGCCGGGGCCGCCGCCAGCGCGGCCAGCAGGCCATTGCCGTTGCGGCCGCCGGTCAGGACCACGGACGCCGAGCCCCGCGAGGCCTGCGCGTCCACGATCTTCGTGATCAGCCGGGCCGCCGCGGCCTGCGCCATCAGCTCCTTGTCCCGGTGCACGACCAGCTGCGGTGCCGTACTCACTTCGCCGCCGCCTTCTTCACCGGTGCCTGCGCCGTCGCCCGGTCCGCGGGAGCTTTCGCCGCCGACTCGACGGGAGTGGGGACCGCTTCCCGTTCTCCTTTGGCCGGTGGTGCGTCAGCCCCCTTCGAAGACTTCAGGCGTTCCACGCCGTAGCGCAAGGCCGAGGCGTAGGTGTCGTCCGGGTCCAGACGGCGCAGCTCCTCCGCGATCAGCTCCGCCGTGTCGCGGCGCTTGAGCGCCACCGCACGCTTCGGCTGACCCTGGATGGACAGCGTCGCCAGCGAACCGTCGGCGCGGTCCAGCACGATCGGGCCGCAGTCGGTGTCCATGCGGACCGCGGTGAGCCCCGGGCCGCCGGAGCGGGAGCGCTTGACGGGGACGTCCAGCCGGTCCGCGAGCCACATCGCCAGCAGCTCGCAGCTCGGGTTGAACTCCTCGCCCTCCACCTCGACGCCCTGCACCTCGCAGGCGATCTGGTCCAGCGCCGCGGCCAGCATCGAACGCCAGGGCGTGATGCGGGTCCACGACAGGTCCGTGTCGCCGGGGGTGTAGGCGTCGGCGCGGGCGGCGAGCTCCTCCACCGGCTTCTCGCAGGCGTAGGTGTCGGTCACCCTGCGCTGGGCCAGCGCGCCCAGCGGGTCCTTCGCCGGGTCCAGCGGGGCGTTGACCGGCCACCACACCACCACCGGGGCGTCCGGCAGCAGCAGCGGCAGCACCACCGACTGGGCGTGGTCGACGACCTCGCCGTACAGACGGAGGATGACGGTCTCGCCGGTGCCGGCGTCCGCGCCCACCCGGACCTCGGCGTCGAGGCGGGACTGGGTGCGGTCACGGGGGGAGCGGGAGACGCGCTTGATGACGACCAGCGTGCGCGAGGGATGCTCGCGCGAGGCGTCACCGGCCGCCTTCAGCGCGTCGTAGGCGTTCTCCTCGTCCGTGACGATGACCAGCGTGAGCACCATGCCGACGGCCGGTGTGCCGATGGCCCGGCGGGCCTTCACCAGCGCCTTGTTGATCTTGCTGGCCGTGGTGTCCGTGAGGTCTGTCTTCATGGCCGGCGCCAGCTCCGTCCGTCTCGCTCGAGCATTTCGTCCGCCTCGACGGGTCCCCACGTCCCGGCCGGGTACTGGGCCGGCCTGCCGTTCTCGTCCCAGTACTCCTCGATCGGGTCGAGGATCTTCCAGGACAGCTCGACCTCCTCCGTGCGCGGGAAGAGGTTGGAGTCGCCGAGCAGGACGTCCAGGATCAGACGCTCGTACGCCTCCGGGCTGGACTCGGTGAACGACTCGCCGTAGGCGAAGTCCATCGACACGTCCCGGATCTCCATCGACGTGCCCGGCACCTTGGAACCGAACCGGACCGTGACGCCCTCGTCCGGCTGGACCCGGATGACGATCGCGTTGGAGCCCAGCTCCTCGGTGGCCGTCGTGTCGAAGGGGGAGTGCGGCGCCCGCTGGAAGACCACCGCGATCTCGGTGACCCGGCGGCCCAGCCGCTTGCCGGTGCGCAGGTAGAAGGGGACACCCGCCCAGCGGCGGTTGTCGATGCCGACCTTGATGGCGGCGTAGGTGTCGGTCTTCGAGGAGGCGTCGATGCCGTCCTCCTCCAGGTACCCGACCGCCTTCGCGCCGCCCTGCCAGCCGGCCGCGTACTGCCCGCGCACGGTGTCCCGGCCCAGGTCCTTCGGCAGCCGTACGGCACCGAGCACCTTGGTCTTCTCCGCCGCCAGCGCGTCCGCGTCGAAGGAGGCCGGCTCCTCCATCGCGGTCAGCGCGAGCAGCTGCAGGAGGTGGTTCTGGATGACGTCACGGGCGGCGCCGATGCCGTCGTAGTAGCCGGCCCGGCCGCCGATGCCGATGTCCTCGGCCATGGTGATCTGGACATGGTCGACGAACGACCGGTTCCATATCGGCTCGAACATCGTGTTGGCGAAGCGCAGCGCCAGGATGTTCTGGACCGTCTCCTTGCCCAGGTAGTGGTCGATGCGGAAGACCTGGTCCGGGGCGAAGACCTCGTGGACGATCGCGTTCAGTTCCTCGGCCGACCTCAGGTCGTGCCCGAACGGCTTCTCGATCACCGCGCGGCGCCAGGAACCGTCCCTCTGGTCGGCCAGCCCGTGCTTCTTCAGCTGCTGGATGACCACCGGGAAGGAGCGCGGCGGCACCGACAGGTAGAAGGCGAAGTTGCCGCCCGTGCCCTGCGCCTTGTCCAGCTCCTCGATCGTGTCGCGCAGCCGCTCGAACGACTCGTCGTCGTCGAACGTGCCCTGCACGAAGCGCATGCCCTGGATGAGCTGCTGCCAGACCTCCTCGCGGAAGGGGGTGCGGGCGTGCTCCTTGACCGCGTCGTGGACCTCCTGGGCGAAGTCCTCGTTCGCCCACTCCCGGCGGGCGAACCCCACCAGCGAGAAGCCCGGCGGCAGCAGGCCCCGGTTGGCCAGGTCGTACACGGCCGGCATCAGCTTCTTGCGGGACAGGTCGCCCGTCACGCCGAAGATGACCAGGCCCGACGGCCCCGCGATACGCGGGAGCCGTCGGTCAGCGGGGTCACGCAGCGGGTTGCTGCTCGACAAGGTCTCAGCCCTCCGAGGGGGCGAGGCGCTGAAGCTCCGCCTCGGTCGACTTCAGCAGGTCGTTCCAGGAGCCCTCGAACTTGTCGACGCCCTCGTCCTCCAGAAGCTGCACCACCTCGTCGTACGAGATGCCGAGCGCCTCGACCGCGTCCAGGTCGGCGCGGGCCTGCTCGTAGGTGCCGGAGACGGCGTCGCCCCGGATCTCGCCCTTCTCCTCGGTGGCGAACAGCGTCGCCTCCGGCATGGTGTTCACCGTGTTGGGCGCCACCAGCTCGTCGACGTACATCGTGGCCTTGTACGCCTTGTCCTTCACACCGGTCGACGCCCACAGCGGACGCTGCTTGTTGGCGCCCTCGCGCTCCAGCGCGCTCCAGCGGTCGGTGGAGAAGACCTCCTCGTACGCCTGGTAGGCCAGGCGCGCGTTGGCGATGGCGGCCTTGCCGCGCAGCGCCTTGGCCTCGTCGGTGCCGAGCGCGTCGATCCGCTTGTCGATCTCGGTGTCCACGCGGGACACGAAGAAGGACGCCACGGAGTGGATCTTCGACAGGTCCAGGCCGCGCTCCTTGGCCTTCTCCAGGCCGGTCAGGAACGCGTCCATGACCTTGCGGTAGCGCTCCAGGGAGAAGATCAGCGTGACGTTGACGCTGATGCCCAGACCGATGGTCTCGGCGATCGCCGGGATGCCGGCCTCGGTCGCCGGGATCTTGATCAGCGTGTTGGGCCGGTCCACCAGCCACGCGAGCTGCTTGGCCTCGGCGACCGTCGCGCGGGTGTCGTGCGCCAGCCGCGGGTCGACCTCGATCGAGACCCGGCCGTCCTTGCCGCCGGTGGCGTCGAAGACCGGGCGCAGGATGTCGGCGGCGTCGCGGACGTCCGCCGTGGTGATCATGCGGATGGCCTCTTCGACCGTGACCTTGCGGGCGGCGAGGTCG
The DNA here is from genome assembly GCF_042732315.1 of Streptomyces sp. NPDC059787. NCBI lineage: Bacteria > Bacillati > Actinomycetota > Actinomycetes > Kitasatosporales > Streptomycetaceae > Streptomyces > Streptomyces sp. NPDC059787. The sequence continues at coordinate 36,421 of NZ_JBHWHX010000046.1, read as the reverse complement.
GTCAGCTGCGTGTCGTAGCCGTCCCCCTCGGAGATCGCCTTCTGGAAGATCGTCGGGTTGGTGGTGACGCCCACGACGTGCTGCTGGTCCATCAGCTCGGCGAGGTTGCCGGACGTGATCCGCTTGCGCGACAGGTCGTCCAGCCAGATCGCGACGCCTTCGTCGGAAAGGCGCTTGAGTGCGTCTGTCATGGAAATTCCATCTCCTACGTGTCGTATATGGGCGTCAGCGCTGGGCTGCGGCGATCGATTCCCTGGCGACGGCCGCCACGTTCTCGGCGGTGAAGCCGAACTCCTCGAACAGCAGCTTGCCGTCGGCGGAGGCACCGAAGTGCTCCAGGGAGACGATCCGGCCGGCGTCCCCGACGTACTTGTGCCACGTGAGGCCGATGCCCGCCTCGACGGCCACGCGCGCCTTGACGGCCGGCGGCAGGACGCTGTCCCGGTACCCCTGGTCCTGCTCCTCGAACCACTCCACGGACGGCATGGACACCACGCGCGTCGGCACACCGTCGGCCTGGAGCCGCTCGCGCGCCTCGACGGCGACGTGCACCTCGGAGCCGGTCGCGATGAGGACGACCTGGGCGTCGCCGCCCTCCGCGTCGAACAGGACGTAGCCGCCCTTCGCCGCGTCCTCGTTGGGCTCGTACGTCGGCACGCCCTGGCGGGTCAGCGCCAGACCGTGCGGGGTGCCCTTGCCGAACTCCTTCGTCCAGCGGGTGAGGATCTCCCGCCAGGCGATCGCGGTCTCGTTGGCGTCCGCCGGACGGACCACGTTCAGACCGGGGATGGCGCGCAGCGAGGCCAGGTGCTCGACCGGCTGGTGCGTCGGGCCGTCCTCGCCCAGACCGATGGAGTCGTGCGTCCACACGTACGTCACCGGCAGGTGCATCAGCGCCGACAGGCGCACCGCGTTGCGCATGTAGTCGGAGAACACCAGGAAGGTGCCGCCGTAGATACGCGTGTTGCCGTGCAGCGCGATGCCGTTCATCTCGGCGGCCATGGCGTGCTCACGGATGCCGAAGTGGATCGTGCGCCCGTACGGGTCCGCCTCGGGCAGCGGGTTGCCGGCCGGGAGGAACGACGACGTCTTGTCGATCGTGGTGTTGTTGGAGCCCGCCAGGTCGGCCGAGCCGCCCCACAGCTCCGGGATCACCGCGCCGAGCGCCTGGAGCACCTTGCCGGACGCGGCACGCGTGGCCACGCCCTTGCCCGGCTCGAACACCGGGATGGTGTCCTGCCAGCCCTTGGGCAGCTCACCGGCGGCGATCCGGTCGTAGTCGGCGGCGCGCTCGGGGTTGTTGTCCCGCCACTGCTGGAAGGACTTCTCCCACACCGCGCGGGCCGCCTGGCCCCGCTCCAGCGCCTTGCGGGTGTGGCCGATGACCTCGTCGGTGACCTCGAAGCTCTGCTCCGGGTCGAAGCCCAGGACGCGCTTGGTGGCCGCGACCTCGTCGTCGCCGAGCGCCGAGCCGTGCGCGGCCTCGGTGTTCTGCGCGTTCGGCGCGGGCCAGGCGATGATCGACCGCATGGCGATGAAGGACGGCTTGTCCGTGACCTTCTTCGCCTCCTGGATCGCGTCGTGGATCGCGTTCGGGTCCAGGTCGCCGTCCGGCTTCGGGGCCACGCGCTGCACGTGCCAGCCGTACGCCTCGTACCGCTTGACGACGTCCTCGGAGACGGCCGTCTCGGTGTCGCCCTCGATGGAGATGTGGTTGTCGTCCCACAGCAGCACCAGGTTGCCCAGCTTCTGGTGGCCCGCGAGGGAGGACGCCTCGGCGGAGATGCCCTCCTGGAGGCAGCCGTCACCGGCGATGCAGTAGACGAAGTGGTCGAACGGCGACTCGCCCTCGGCGGCCTCCGGGTCGAACAGACCGCGCTCGTAGCGCGCGGCCATCGCCATGCCCACGGCGTTGGCGACACCCTGGCCCAGCGGGCCGGTCGTGGTCTCCACGCCCGTGGTGTGCCCGTACTCCGGGTGGCCCGGCGTCTTCGAGCCCCAGGTGCGGAACGCCTTCAGGTCGTCCAGCTCCAGGCCGAAGCCGGCCAGGTAGAGCTGGGTGTAGAGGGTCAGGGACGAATGGCCGGCGGACAGCACGAAACGGTCGCGCCCGACCCAGTCGGCGTCCGCCGGGTCGTGCCGCATCACCTTCTGGAAGAGGGTGTAGGCGGCGGGCGCCAAACTCATCGCCGTACCCGGATGGCCGTTGCCGACCTTCTGTACGGCATCGGCGGCCAGGACGCGGGCGGTGTCGACGGCCCGCTGGTCCAACTCGGTCCACTCGAGGTCTGTGGTGGTCGGCTTGTTGCTCACCCTGAGTCAGGGCTCCTCTCCACATGGATTCGGACGGCCGGTGACTGCCCACCGGCGTGGTCGAGCCTACCCCCGTAGGACATGCGTTTTTCCGGGTCGTTCCAGAGTGCGGGCACTCCCGTGGATCCGCCTCCTGACCGGTCCGTTCTCCCCGTTCGGCAGATGAATACGGAGCCGCTCATCCGGGTGCTCAATCGAGCTTCGGGGCGCACCTAGGAGGGTCCCGGCCAACACGAGCGGACCCCCGCGAATGTCCGGGTCTGGGCAACGTCTAGAGTGGCGTGGTACGCGCGAGCCTTTACCGCCACTTCACCTGGGGAGGCTTGCTGGGATGTCTCTGTAGGGGTGTGCGTGACGGCCGTTGAATCCCGTCCAGCGGGGGTACTGGGGGCGAGTCAGAGCCCTGCTCATCGGCCGTTCGGGGCCCGTGTGATGGCATTCGTGGCTCTCACCAAGCCGCGGATCATCGAACTGCTGCTCATCACCACCGTCCCGGTGATGTTCCTGGCGCAGCAGGGCGTGCCCGACCTGAGGCTGGTGCTGCTGACCTGCGTCGGCGGTTACCTGTCCGCGGGCGGCGCGAACGCGCTCAACATGTACATCGACCGCGACATCGACGCGCTGATGGACCGCACCTCGCAGCGTCCGCTGGTGACCGGCATGGTCGGCCCGCGCGAGTGCCTGGCCTTCGGCATCACCCTCGCGGTCGTCTCGACCCTGCTCTTCGGGCTGACCGTCAACTGGCTGTCCGCCTGGCTCTCCCTCGGCGCGCTCCTCTTCTACGTCGTCGTCTACACGATGATCCTCAAACGGCGTACGTCGCAGAACATCGTGTGGGGCGGCATCGCCGGCTGCATGCCGGTGCTGATCGGCTGGTCCGCGGTCACCAACTCGATGTCGTGGGCGCCGGTCATCCTCTTCCTCGTCATCTTCTTCTGGACGCCGCCGCACTACTGGCCGCTGTCCATGAAGGTGAAGGACGACTACGCGCGCGTCGGCGTGCCGATGCTGCCGGTCATCGCCTCCAACAAGGTGGTCGCCAAGCAGATCGTGCTCTACAGCTGGGTCATGGTCGCGGTGTCGCTGCTGCTCACCCCGCTCGGCTACACCGGCTGGTTCTACACGGCGGTCGCCCTCGCGGCGGGCGGCTGGTGGCTGTGGGAGGCGCACGCGCTGCTGAACCGCGCGAAGGCCGAGGTGACGGGCGGCAAGCTGAAGGAGATGCGCCTGTTCCACTGGTCCATCACCTATGTGTCGCTGCTCTTCGTGGCCGTCGCGGTGGACCCGTTCCTGCGGTGACCGCTCCTTGCTCGCCGACCGGGCGGGGTACGTGGTCAAGGCCACGGACCCCGCCCGTCGCCGTTCGATCTACCCGTCGGTAGCATCCTGGTCATGGCAGACACGCAGCAGGTGGACCCGAAGGCCGAGCAGAAGGCGGCCCGGCTCGCCAAGCAGATCAGCGGCTTCGCCACGGCACACGGCGGCGCCGAGGGACAGATCGCCTACCTCGGACAGCGCGGCGCCCGCATCGTCCTCGTCGGCGAGGACGGCGACTGGGGCGACGTCTTCGCCCCGTCCGTGGAGATCGCCGAGAAGGCCGTGGAGAAGGCGGGCATCACGGTGCACGAGAACTTCGACGGCGAGTTCGCGGCAAAGGTGAGGACGGGGCCGTACGAGTGGAGCCGCATGGCGGGAATCCAACTCGGCGGCTCTTCCGACAGCTGAGCGGCAGTCGGCCCGGGGCGCGGGGCCGTACCGACACGCGGCTCCGCCGCGTGGGCGCGAACAACCCGGGACGGCCCGCACCCGCCGGACCGACCGGCACCCGGCGGACGCGCGACCTCTTCCGGGGTTCACCCGTTAGGACCTGTGACGCCCACGGTCCACTACGGGGAGCCCCGGATGATCGAAACACCCTCACTCGTGGACCAGTACTGCCACGGAGTGCTCCGCACGGAGCTGGGCCTGGGCACCTTCGAGGCCCAGCTCGCCCGGACCGAGGGCCCGCCCGCCCCCGGAACCACCCTCTTCGACACCCAGACCGGCTTCGCCGTACGCCGCTGGTGTCCACCCCTGCTCGGCCTGGAACCGCACTGCCCGCCCGCCCGCTACCTCGCCCGGCGCCGTGAACTCGGCGTGATCGAGGCCGGGCGGCGGCTGCTGCGGGGCAGCGGCATCACCGCCTACCTCGTCGACACCGGGCTGCCCGGCGACCTCACAGGACCCACCGAGCTGGGCACGGCCGGGGACGCCGAGGCCCACGAGATCGTCCGCCTGGAACAGCTCGCCGAACAGGTCGCCGACACTTCCGGCACCGTCGAGTCCCTCCTCGCCAACCTCGCCGAGTCGGTGCACGCGGCCGCCGCGCACGCCGTCGCCTTCACCTCCGTCGCCGGCGTACGGCACGGCCTGGCGCTCGCCCCCGAGCAGCCCGGACCGGGGGAGGTGCGCGGCGCGGCGGGGCGCTGGCTGGCCTCCCGCCGGGTCGGGGACGAACTGAGCGACCCCGTGCTGCTGCGGCATCTGCTGTGGATCGCCGTCGCCTCGGGCCGGCCCCTCCAGCTCCACGCCGGTCTCGCCGCACCGGGCGCCCGCATCGACCGCACCGACCCGGTCCTGCTGACCGACTTCGTGCGGGCCACCGCCGGTCTCGGCACGGACCTCGTGCTGCTGCACGGCTACCCGTACCACCGGCACGCCGCCCATCTCGCCGGTGTCTTCCCGCACGTCTACGCCGACTGCGGCGCCGCCCTGGTCCGCACCGGCGCCCGCGCGGCGACCGTCCTCGCGGAGATCCTGGAACTCGCCCCCTTCGGCAAGATCCTCTTCTCCAGCGGCGCCCGCGGCCTGCCCGAGCTGCACGTGGTCGGCGCCCACCTGTTCCGCGAGGCGCTCGGCCGGGTGCTCGGCACCTGGGTGGCCGAGGGCGCGTGGTCGCCCGACGACGCCCGGCGGGTGGCCGGCCTGATCGCCTCGGGGAACGCGGGCAGGGTGTACGGACTGGACTGAGGACGCTGCCGTCAGCCGGCGGCGGGCTCCAGCCGTTCGGTGCGGCCGGGAGCCGGGACGGACGTCTCGTCGAGCGGGCGCTCGCGCAGCGACAGCAGCACCCGCACCACCCAGATCCACATCACGCAGGAGCCGAACATGTGCAGGCCGACCAGGACCTCGGGGAGGTCGGTGAAGTACTGGACGTAGCCGATGGCGCCCTGCGCGAGCAGGATCAGGAACAGCTCGCGGGTGCGGGCCAGCGGGCCCTCGGGGGCGTCGACCGCCTTCAGGACGAACCACAGGGCGAACGTCAGCGTCACCACGATCCACGCCAGTACGGCGTGCAGCTTGCTGACCGTCTCCCAGTCGAGCGGCATCCGCGGGACCTCGCTGGAGTCACCCGCGTGCGGGCCCGCGCCGGTCACCACCGTGCCGACCGCGATCAGCAGCGCGGAGGCGACCACCATGAACCACACCAGCTGCTGCACGGCCTTGCCGACCAGCGGCCGGGGCGGCTCGTCGCCCTCGCGGGTGCGCTGCCACATCACCGTGGCGATCGCGATCAGCGCGGTGGAGAGCAGGAAGTGCGCCGCGACCGTGTACGGGTTCAGGCCGACGAGGACGACGATGCCGCCGAGGATCGCGTTGCCCATGACGACCCAGAACTGCGTCCAGCCCAGCAGGGTGAGGCTGCGCCGGTACGGCTTCTCCGAGCGTGCGGCGATGATCGCCCAGCCGACGGCGGCGCAGAGCACGTACGTCAGCAGGCGGTTGCCGAACTCGATGACGCCGTGCAGGCCCATCTCACTGGTGGTGGTGAGCGAGTCGTCGGTGCACTTGGGCCAGGTGGGGCAGCCCAGGCCGGAGCCGGTCAGGCGTACGGCACCGCCGGTGACCACGATGACGATCGCCATGACGAGCGCGATGAGGGCCGCCCGGCGGACGGTCCGGGGGTCCGGGGTCCAGCGTGCGGCGATGAAGGCGAGTGGGTTGCGCAGGGCCGTCCGGGCGTCGGCGCGGGTCACGTTTGGCACGCGTCCCATCGTAGGACGCCGCTTGTGCATGCTTTCACTAGGGTCTGACTTGGCCGGGGGGAGGTCGCGCGGCCCGGCGTTTGCGGGGTGCCCCAGAGGGGGGTGCCCCCGGCCCGCCCGTGCCGCCCCGGGGGGCACCTCCCAGGCCCTTGAGGCACTGGGGAGGCGCGACTGCCCGCGGGAACGCAGTCCTACTCCCAGCGGAAGAACCGTCCGGCCGCTGCGAGGCCCGCGATCGCCCACGCGGTGAGGATGCCGAGGTCGCCCCACGGGATTCCGGCGCCGTGCCGGAGGACGTCCCGCAGGCCTTCCGACAACGCGGAGATGGGCAGCAGGCCGAGCACGTCCTGCGCCGCGGCCGGGAACTTGTCCAGCGGTACGACCACCCCGCCGCCGACGAGCAGCAGCAGGAACACCAGGTTGGCGGCGGCGAGCGTCGCCTCGGCCTTGAGGGTGCCCGCCATCAGCAGGCCGAGCCCGGAGAAGGCGGCGGTGCCGAGGACCAGCAGCAGGAACACCGCGAAGGGGTTGCCCTGCGGGGACCAGCCGAGCGCGAGCGCGATCACCGTGACGAGGATCACCTGGAGGACCTCGGTGACCAGCACCGACAGCGTCTTCGCGGTCATCAGTCCCCAGCGCGGCAGCGGTGACGAGGCCAGCCGCTTCAGCACGCCGTACCGGCGCTCGAAGCCGGTCGCGATGGCCTGCCCGGTGAACGCCGTCGACATCACCGCGAGCGCGAGGATGCCGGGGGCGAGGAAGTCCACCGCCTCGCCCGCACCGGTGTCCACGACGTCCACGGTGCTGAAGAGCACCAGCAGCAGCGTGGGGATGATCACCGTCAGCAGCAGCTGCTCGCCGTTGCGCAGCAGCATCTTCGTCTCGAGTGCGGCCTGCGCGGCGATCATGCGCGTCAGGGGAGCGGCCCCCGGCCTCGGGGTGTAGGTGCCGGTGGCCGTCACGAACGCAGCTCCTTGCCGGTGAGCTCCAGGCCGTGTCTTCCCGGGGGACAACCCTTGGACCCCCGGCCGATCTCCGTGCGGACGGACATCACGAACGCAACTCCTTGCCGGTCAGCTCCAGGCTGTGTCTTCCCGGGGGACGACCCCCGGACCCCCGGCCGATCTCCGTGCGGACGGACATCACGAACGCAACTCCTTGCCGGTCAGCTCCAGGAAGACGTCTTCGAGGGTGTGGCGTTCCACCGAGATGCGGTCCGGCATCACCCCGTGCTGCGCGCACCAGGACGTCACCGTGGCGAGCAGCTGCGGGTCGACGTTGCCGACGACCCGGTACGAGCCCGGGGCCACCTCGGCGCCCGAGGAGTCGGGGGGCAGGGCCTTCAGCAGGGACGCCATGTCCAGTCCCGGCCGTCCGGAGAAGCGGAGCGTGTTCTCGGCGCCGCCCCTGCACAGCTCCTCGGGGGAGCCCTGGGCGATGACCCGGCCGGCGTCGATGACCGCCACGTCGTCGGCCAGCTGCTCGGCCTCGTCCATGTAGTGGGTGGTGAGGACGACGGAGACGCCGTCCGCGCGCAGATCCCGGACCAGGTCCCAGGTGGCGCGGCGGGCCTGCGGGTCGAGGCCGGCGGTCGGCTCGTCCAGGAACACCAGCTCCGGGCGCCCCACCACGGCCATCGCCAGCGCGAGCCGCTGCTGCTGGCCGCCGGAGAGCCGCCGGTACGACGTACGGCCGCAGGACCCGAGCCCGAGCCGCTCGATCAGCGCGTCCACGTCCAGCGGACGCGCGTGCAGCTTCGCCACGTGGCGGAGCATCTCGTCCGCCCGCGCGCCCGAGTAGACGCCGCCGGACTGGAGCATCACCCCGATCCGGGGCCGCAGCGCCGCCGACTGCTTCACCGGGTCGAGGCCCAGGACGCGCACCGTGCCGGAATCCGGCCGCCGGTACCCCTCGCAGGTCTCGACCGTGGTCGTCTTGCCCGCCCCGTTGGGGCCGAGCACGGCGGTCACGCCCTGCCGGGTCACCAGGTCGAGGCCGTCCACCGCGGTCTTCGTGCCGTACCGCTTCACCAGGGCCTGCACCTGGACCACGGGCTCACTTCGCATGGGTCACGAGTCTAGGGAGGCGGCCGGGGCGTCAGGGCGCCGGGTGCGGGAACTCCTCCCCATGTGACAAGAGGGCCGGTCGGAGGGGGTGCGGGCAGGGTCGCCGAGTGTCCCGGGGGCGGCACCCGGGCCCCGCGGATCTGATCGATCAAAGATCGTTTCCGCAGGTCAATTAGGTTTGCCTAAGTGATGCAGCGCACTTTGGGGCCGTCCGGGCGCGGCTTGCCCGGCTCGGATGAATTACGCAACAATGGCGTTGTGAAAAACGTCGGCGAGGCTCCCCACGAGGAACTGGCAACCGGTGAGCGGTCCACCCGCAACCGCGTCGCCCGCTCCATCCTGGACCACGGCCCGTCGACCGTCGCCGAGCTCGCCGAGCGGCTCGGCCTCACCCAGGCGGCCGTACGCAGGCACCTGGACGCGCTCGCCGCCGACAACGTCGTGGAGGCCCGCGAGCGGCGCGTCTACGGCGCGCGCACGCGCGGGCGCCCGGCCAAGGTCTTCGCCCTCACCGACTGCGGGCGGGACGCCTTCGACCAGTCGTACGACAAACTGGCCCTGGACGCCCTGCGGTGGATCGGTGAGCGGGAGGGCGGCGGCGAGGCGATCGCCGCGTTCGCCCGCGCCCGGATCGCCGCACAGGCGGACGCCTACCGCAAGGCGGTCGAGGCCGTGGCCCCCGAGGAACGGACGGAAGCGCTGGCCAAGGCCCTGAGCGTGGACGGGTACGCTGCGACTGCGCGCAGCGCGCCGGTCGGTGAGCAGCTCTGCCAGCACCACTGCCCGGTCGCCCACGCCGCCGAGAAGTTCCCGCAGCTGTGCGAGGCCGAGACGGAATTTTTCGCCGAGCTTCTCGGTACGCATGTGCAGCGACTGGCCACCATCGCGCACGGCGACGGCGTCTGCACGACGTTCATCCCCAAGATTTCCCACCACGCATCTGAAAGCACGTCCGGGAGGAACCCCGCATGACTCTCCCCACGGAGACTGCCCACCCCGAGCTGGAGGGTCTGGGCAACTACGAATACGGCTGGGCCGACCGTGACGAGGCCGGTGCGTCGGCGCGCCGCGGTCTGAACGAGGACGTCGTCCGGGACATCTCCGCGAAGAAGGACGAGCCGGAGTGGATGACCAAGCTCCGCCTCAAGGGCCTGCGCCTGTTCGAGAAGAAGCCCATGCCGAACTGGGGCTCCGACCTCTCCGGCATCGACTTCGACAACATCAAGTACTTCGTGCGTTCCACGGAGAAGCAGGCGGAGTCCTGGGAGGACCTGCCCGAGGACATCAAGAACACCTACGACAAGCTGGGCATCCCGGAGGCCGAGAAGAAGCGCCTCGTCGCCGGTGTCGCCGCCCAGTACGAGTCGGAGGTCGTCTACCACCAGATCCGTGAGGACCTGGAGGAGCAGGGCGTCATCTTCCTCGACACCGACACCGCCCTGAAGGAGCACCCGGAGCTCTTCAAGGAGTACTTCGGCACGGTCATCCCGGTCGGCGACAACAAGTTCGCGTCGCTGAACTCCGCCGTGTGGTCGGGCGGCTCCTTCATCTACGTCCCGCCGGGCGTGCACGTCGAGATCCCGCTCCAGGCCTACTTCCGGATCAACACCGAGAACATGGGCCAGTTCGAGCGGACCCTGATCATCGTCGACGAGGGTGCCTACGTGCACTACGTCGAGGGCTGCACCGCCCCGATCTACAAGTCGGACTCGCTGCACAGCGCGGTCGTCGAGATCATCGTCAAGAAGAACGCCCGCTGCCGCTACACGACCATCCAGAACTGGTCGAACAACGTCTACAACCTGGTCACCAAGCGCGCCGTGGCCTACGAGGGCGCGACCATGGAGTGGGTCGACGGCAACATCGGCTCCAAGGTGACGATGAAGTACCCGGCCGTCTACCTCATGGGCGAGCACGCCAAGGGCGAGACGCTGTCCATCGCCTTCGCCGGCGAGGGCCAGCACCAGGACGCGGGCGCCAAGATGGTCCACATGGCCCCGAACACCTCGTCCAACATCGTCTCCAAGTCGGTGGCGCGCGGTGGTGGCCGTACCTCCTACCGCGGTCTGATCGAGATCGGCGAGGGCGCCCCGGGCTCCAAGTCCAACGTGCTCTGCGACGCGCTGCTCGTCGACACCATCTCCCGCTCGGACACCTACCCCTACGTGGACGTCCGCGAGGACGACGTGTCCATGGGCCACGAGGCGACCGTCTCCAAGGTCTCCGAGGACCAGCTCTTCTACCTGATGAGCCGTGGCCTGAGCGAGTTCGAGGCGATGGCGATGATCGTGCGCGGCTTCGTCGAGCCGATCGCCAAGGAACTGCCCATGGAGTACGCGCTCGAGCTCAACCGGCTGATCGAGCTGCAGATGGAAGGCGCGGTCGGCTAAGCACCAGCGCCGTTCCGTCAAGCCCCTTACGCAAAGGAAAGCGAGCACTACGACAGCCATGGCTGAGGCTCAGAACATCCCCGTGGGTTCCACCACCGCGGGCTCGATCGCGGTCGCCGCGGAGTCGACCGTCGCGACCCGCATGAGCGCGCCCCCCTCCTTCGACGTGGCGGACTTCCCCGTCCCCCACGGCCGCGAGGAGGAGTGGCGGTTCACCCCGCTGGAGCGGCTGCGCGGTCTGCACGACGGCACCGCCACCGCCACCGGCGAGGGCGTCAAGGTCGCCGTGGAGGCGCCCGAGGGCGTCACCGTCGAGACGGTCGGCCGCGACGACGAGCGGCTCGGCCGCGCGGGCACCCCGGTGGACCGCGTCGCCGCCCAGGCGTACTCCGCCTTCGAGCGGGCCTCGGTCGTGACCGTGCCCAAGGAGACCGTCCTCACCGAGCCGATCCGCATCGCGGTGCACGGCGAGGGCGGCACCGCCTACGGTCACCAGGTGATCGAGCTCGGCGCCTTCGCCGAGGCGGTCGTGGTCATCGACCACACCGGCGACGCGGTGCTCGCCGCCAACGTCGAGTACCTGCTCGGCGACGGCGCCAAGCTGACCGTCGTCTCCGTCCAGGACTGGGACGACAAGGCCGTCCACGTGGGCCAGCACAACGCCCTCGTCGGCCGCGACGCCTCCTTCAAGTCGGTCGTCGTCACCTTCGGCGGCGACGTGGTCCGCCTCCACCCGCGCGTCGTCTACGCCGGCCCCGGCGGCGAGGCCGAACTGTTCGGCCTGTACTTCACCGACGCCGGCCAGCACCAGGAGCACCGCCTCCTCGTCGACCACAACGTCCCGCACTGCAAGTCCAACGTCGCCTACAAGGGCGCGCTCCAGGGCGACGACGCGCACGCCGTGTGGATCGGTGACGTCCTCATCGAGGCCAAGGCCGAGGGCACCGACACCTACGAGATGAACCGCAACCTGGTCCTCACCGACGGCGCCCGCGTCGACTCCGTGCCCAACCTGGAGATCGAGACCGGCGAGATCGTCGGCGCCGGCCACGCCTCCGCGACCGGCCGCTTCGACGACGAGCAGCTCTTCTACCTGATGGCCCGCGGCATCCCCGAGAAGGACGCCCGCCGCCTGGTGGTCCGCGGCTTCTTCGCCGAACTCGTCCAGCAGATCGGCGTCCCGGACATCGAGGAGCGCCTGATCGCCAAGATCGAGGAGGAGCTGGAGGCGGCGGTCGCATGACGTACCGACGCGCCTGCGGGCTGAGCGAGCTGGAGGAGGACACCCCGAAAAGGGTGGAACTCGACGGCACGCCGGTCTCCATCGTGCGGACCGAGGGGGAGGTGTTCGCGATCCACGACATCTGCTCGCACGCGAACGTCTCCCTCGCGGAGGGCGAGGTGGACGACTGCCACATCGAGTGCTGGCTGCACGGCTCGCGTTTCGACCTCCGTTCCGGCAAGCCCGACGCCCTTCCGGCGACGCGCCCCGTCCCCGTATACCCCGTAAAGATCGAAGGGGACGACGTGCTCGTCTCCCTCACCCAGGAGTCCTGAGGCACCCATGGCAACGCTTGAAATCCGAGACCTGCACGTCACCGTCGAGGCCGACAACGCCACGAAGGAGATCCTCAAGGGCGTCGACCTGACCGTGAAGCAGGGCGAGACGCACGCCATCATGGGCCCCAACGGCTCCGGCAAGTCGACCCTCGCCTACTCCCTCGCGGGTCACCCCAAGTACACGATCACCGGCGGCACCGTCACCCTCGACGGCGAGGACGTCCTGGAGATGTCCGTCGACGAGCGCGCCCGCGCCGGTCTGTTCCTGGCGATGCAGTACCCGGTCGAGGTCCCCGGTGTGTCGGTGAGCAACTTCCTGCGCACCTCCGCCACCGCCGTCCGCGGCGAGGCCCCCAAGCTGCGCACCTGGGTGAAGGAGGTCAAGGAGGCCATGGAGCGCCTCAACATGGACCCCGCCTTCGCCGAGCGCAACGTCAACGAGGGCTTCTCCGGCGGTGAGAAGAAGCGCCACGAGATCCTCCAGCTCGAACTGCTCAAGCCGAAGGTCGCGATCCTCGACGAGACCGACTCCGGCCTCGACGTCGACGCCCTGCGCGTCGTCTCCGAGGGCGTCAACCGCGTCCGCGAGTCCGGCGAGGTCGGCACGCTGCTGATCACGCACTACACGCGCATCCTGCGCTACATCAAGCCCGACTACGTCCACGTCTTCTCGGCCGGCAAGATCGTCGAGTCCGGCGGCGCCGAGCTCGCCGACAAGCTGGAGAACGAGGGCTACGAGGCATACACGAAGGGTGGCGCATCCGAGTGACACAGCTGCCGGGCCTCCTCGACACCGAGGCGATCCGCAAGGACTTCCCGATCCTGGACCGTCTGGTCCACGACGACCGGAAGCTCGTGTACCTGGACAACGCGGCGACCTCGCAGAAGCCGCGCCAGGTGCTGGACGCCCTGAGCGAGTACTACGAGCGCTACAACGCCAACGTCCACCGCGGTGTGCATGTGCTCGCCGAGGAGGCCACGGCGCTGTACGAGGGCGCGCGCGACAAGGTCGCGGAGTTCGTCAACGCGCCCTCGCGCGACGAGGTGATCTTCACCAAGAACGCCTCCGAGTCGCTCAACCTCGTGGCCAACATGCTCGGCTGGGCCGACGAGCCCTACCGGGTGGACCACGAGACCGAGATCGTCATCACGGAGATGGAGCACCACTCCAACATCGTGCCGTGGCAGCTGCTCGCGCAGCGCACCGGCGCGAAGCTGAAGTGGTTCGGGCTGACCGACGACGGCCGGCTCGACCTGTCCAACATCGACGAGGTCATCACCGAGAAGACGAAGATCGTCTCCTTCGTGCTGGTCTCCAACATCCTGGGCACGGTCAACCCGGTCGAGGCGATCGTGCGCCGCGCTCAGGAGGTCGGCGCGCTGGTCTGCATCGACGCCTCCCAGGCCGCGCCGCACATGCCGCTGGACGTCCAGGCCCTCCAGGCCGACTTCGTGGCCTTCACCGGCCACAAGATGTGCGGCCCGACCGGCATAGGCGTGCTCTGGGGCCGCCAGGAACTGCTGGAGGACCTGCCCCCGTTCCTCGGCGGCGGCGAGATGATCGAGACCGTGTCGATGAGCTCGTCGACCTACGCGCCGGCCCCGCACAAGTTCGAGGCGGGCACCCCGCCGATCGCCCAGGCGGTCGGTCTCGGCGCGGCGATCGACTACCTGTCGGCCATCGGCATGGACAAGATCCTCGCCCATGAGCACGCCATCACCGAGTACGCGGTCAAGCGGCTCGCCGAGGTCCCGGACCTGCGCATCATCGGCCCCACCACGGCCGAGGACCGGGGCGCGGCGATCTCCTTCACGCTCGGCGACATCCACCCGCACGACGTGGGCCAGGTCCTCGACGAACAGGGCATCGCCGTCCGGGTCGGCCACCACTGCGCGCGGCCCGTCTGCCTGCGGTACGGAATTCCTGCGACCACGCGAGCGTCGTTCTATCTGTACTCCACGCCGGCCGAGATCGACGCACTGGTCGACGGCCTGGAGCACGTACGGAACTTCTTCGGATGAGGAGCTGAGGCGTGAAGCTGGACTCCATGTACCAGGACGTCATCCTGGACCACTACAAGAACCCGCACGGGCGTGGTCTGAGGGACGGCGACGCCGAGGTGCACCACGTCAACCCGACGTGCGGTGACGAGATCACGCTCCGCGTGAAGTACGACGGCACGAAGATCAGCGACGTCAGCTACGAGGGGCAGGGCTGCTCCATCAGCCAGGCCTCCGCCTCCGTGCTGAACGACCTGCTGGTCGGCAAGGACCTCGCCGAGGCGCAGCGGATCCAGGGGACCTTCCTGGAACTGATGCAGTCCAAGGGGAAGATCGAGCCCGACGACGCGATGGAGGAGATCCTGGAGGACGCGGTCGCGTTCGCCGGGGTCTCCAAGTACCCGGCCCGGGTGAAGTGCGCCCTCCTCAGCTGGATGGCGTGGAAGGACGCGACGGCCCAGGCGCTGGGCGCCGACGCCGAAAGGACAACGGCATGAGCGAGACCCTGGAGACGAAGCCGGCCTCGGAGGAGGAGCTCCGCGAGGCCCTGATGGACGTCGTCGACCCCGAACTGGGCATCGACGTCGTCAACCTCGGCCTCATCTACGGCATCCACGTCGACGACTCCAATGTGGCGACCGTCGACATGACCCTGACCTCCGCGGCCTGCCCGCTGACGGACGTCATCGAGGACCAGGCCAAGTCCGCCACGGACGGTCTGGTCAGCGAGCTGCGCATCAACTGGGTCTGGATGCCGCCGTGGGGCCCCGACAAGATCACGGACGACGGCCGTGAGCAGCTGAGGGCGCTGGGCTTCAACGTCTGAGCGAGCGGTCCGGCAGAGTGGCCCCCGGCGTGATGCCGGGGGCCGCTTCGCGTGTTGCCGCCCCTGACTACGATCACGTCATGGGGTACGCACTGCTCGCCGGAGCCATCGCAGCGGAAGTGGTCGGGACGACCGCCATGAAGTACAGCGAGGGATTCACCCGGCTGTGGCCCTCGGTCGTCACCGTCGCCGGGTACCTGGTGGCGTTCGCCCTGCTCGCACAGACCCTGAAGACCCTGTCGGTCGGGACGGCGTACGCCATCTGGTCCGGGGTCGGGACGGCCGCCATCGCGGTGATCGGCACGATGTTCATGGGCGAGGGGCTCACCGTGGCCAAGGCCGGCGGTATCGCGCTGATCATCGCCGGGGTGGTGGTGCTCAATCTGGGCGGGGCGCACTGATCGGTGTGTCGCCTCGGGCGGGCTGTCCGGTGGCGGTGCGTGTCGCGCCTTGGGCGGGGCTGTCCGGTGGCGGTGCGTGTCGCGCCTTGGGCGGGGCTGTCCGGTGGCGTGCGCGTCGCTCCGGGCGGGGTTGTCCGGTGGGTGGTGTGTGTCGCTCCGGGCGGGGTTGTCCGGTGGGTGGTGTGTGTCGCTCCGGGCGGGGCTGTCCGGTGGCGTGCGTGTCGCTCCGGGCGGGGTTGTCCGGTGGGTGGTGCGTGTCGCTCCGGGCGGGCCGTCTCGTGGTGTGTGCGTCGCCTCGGAGGGGCCGCCTTCCGGTGGGGCCGCCGTTCGTGTGGACCGCACGCTGAGATGCGGTCCGTACCGGTTCGCGTCCGTGGGCGCCGGTTGGTTAGGTTGCCCTCATGACCGACACGACTGCTCACAGCACCTCCGGCGCGGTGGCCGCCGGCCTCGCCACCGTCGCCGCCGACGGCACCGTCCTCGACACCTGGTTCCCCGCCCCCGTACTGGCCGACGAGCCCGGCCCGTCCGGCACCGAGCGGCTCTCCGCCGAGCAGGCCGCGGAACTCCTGGGCGGCGGCGCCACCGCGGCGGTCGGTCCGGACGCCCGCCGCGGCGTCGAGGTGGTCGCGGTCCGCACGGTCATCTCCTCGCTCGCCGAGAAGCCCGTCGACGCCCACGACGTCTACCTGCGCCTCCACCTCCTCTCCCACCGCCTGGTCCGGCCGCACGGCCAGAACCTGGACGGCATCTTCGCCCACCTCGCCAACGTCGCCTGGACCTCCCTCGGCCCGGTCGCCGTGGACGACCTGGAGAAGGTGCGGCTCAACGCCCGCGCCGAGGGCCTGCACCTGGCCGTCACCTCCGTCGACAAGTTCCCCCGCATGACGGACTACGTCGCCCCCAAGGGCGTCCGCATCGCCGACGCCGACCGCGTACGGCTCGGCGCGCACCTCGCCGAGGGCACCACCGTCATGCACGAGGGCTTCGTCAACTTCAACGCCGGCACGCTCGGCACGTCGATGGTCGAGGGCCGCATCTCCGCGGGCGTCGTCGTCGGCGACGGCTCCGACATCGGCGGCGGCGCCTCCACCATGGGCACCCTCTCCGGCGGCGGCAACGTGCGCATCGTCATCGGCGAGCGCTGCCTGGTCGGCGCCGAGGCGGGCGTCGGCATCGCCCTCGGCGACGAGTGCGTGGTCGAGGCCGGCCTGTACGTCACCGCGGGTACCCGCGTCACCATGCCCGACGGCGAGGTCGTCAAGGCCCGTGAGCTGTCCGGCGCCTCCAACATCCTCTACCGCCGCAACTCCGTCACCGGCACGGTCGAGGCCCGCCCGAACAACGCGGTCTGGGGCGGCCTGAACGAGGTCCTGCACAGCCACAACTGAGCCGGCCGTCACGCCCGTACGCTCTCGTACGGGTTACTCCCCGTGACTTCGGGGTCGTTTTGGCAGATGAACGGGTGGACACAGGGTCCGATCAGAAGCCGGGACGACTGACATACAGGAATGGGGACGAACGGGCGATGACGAACGAGTGGGTGTGGGGCGTGCTCCGCTGTGCGGTCGGAGTGATGGGAGTGGTGGCCGTGCTGATGCTGTGCGGCACACTGGCCGGTTCCGCACACGCGGACGAGACCAACACGGCCTCCCACAACGGTCACCGCGTCGGACTGATCAACGTCAACGTCGGTCAGGTCGACGACCCCGCAGAGGACGTACTGGAGCACACCCTGCTGTTCGGGGACGGGTACGCCTGGAACTGAGGGGTCGCTTCGGCGGGCCGGACCGCAGCGCGTGGAAACGCGACGCGGTCCGGCCCGCTTTTTCGTGAAGTCGCCGAGCGGTGGCATAGCGGGAGCCGCCCGCGCGCGTCCATAGGGACGCGGGGAGCGGACACAGGGCCCGCTCCCGGGTGAAGAGAAGGTGACGATGGATGCCGAAGCGCAGGAGAGTTTCCGGGAGTTCGTGGCGAACCGGTCGCCCGCACTGCTGAAGACCGCCGTCCTGCTGAGCGGCGGCGACCGGCACGCGGGCGAGGACCTGCTGCAGAACGCGCTGATCAAGGCGGCGGGCCGCTGGCACCGCATCGACGAACCCGAGGCGTACGTACGGCAGATCCTCTACCGGCAGCAGATCAGCCGCTGGCGGCTGAAACGGCGCGGACGTGAACTCAGCGTGGCCGAACCGCCGGAACCCGGCACGGACGGGGACGCCGCCTCGGCCGACGCGGAGCTGCGCCTGCTGATGCGGGGTGCGCTGGCCCGGCTGACCGCGCGCCAGCGCACCATGCTGGTGCTGCGCTACTTCGAGGACCTGCCCGAGGCCGAGGTGGCCCGCATCCTGGGCTGCTCGGTGGGCACCGTACGGTCCACCACCCACCGTTCCCTGGCCCGGCTGCGCGCCCTCGCGCCCGAACTGCGCTCCCTCGGCCGGTCCGAGGCCGAGCGGCGGCCGTCCGGTGACTACTCGCCCGTGGAGGTGCGGTCGTGAACGTCGACGAACTCGTGCGTGACGCGTTGCGTGAACAGGCGGCGGAACTGACCGCGCCCGGACCGGGATTCGCCGACCGGGTGCTGGCGCTACGGAGGCGGCGCCGGGTCCGTGGGCTCGCCACCGTGGCCGCCGCGACGGCGGCGGTGATCGCGGTCTCGATGGGGGTGCCCGCGCTGAATTCCGGCGGGGAGGGCGCGCGGCCCCCGGGTGGCGGAGTGGCGGAGGTCGTCGCCCGGGCCGGCCAGTCGCCGCCGCGGGATCTGCTGGCCGCCGGGGACGTGGCGATGGGCGCGTACTACACCACCGAGAAGGTCCGGCGGAGCGCGGACCGCATCGTCTCCGAGCGCACCTACTGGCTGCTCGACCCGGGGACCGAGAAGTACGAGAAGGACGACCGGTGGTCGTTCGTCGCCGTGGCTCCCGGGCTGAAGACCGCGGCCGTGCTGGAGCGGGAGCTGCCCGCCGGGCGCATCGGGCTGCTCGATCTCGCCACCGGCGAGGTCGAGCGGTGGATTCCGGTCGACCACGAGGTGGGGGGCCTGGCGTTCTCGCCGGACGGCCGCAAGCTCGTGGCGACGACGTACGGCGAGGATCCCGGTGCGCTGGTCAGGACCCAGGACTCGGACGGGTCGGTCGGGTGGGACCTGCCGCTCACCTCGTCCCGGAACGGGTTCCAGGTCATCGACGTGGCCTCGGGGGCCGGGACCTGGACCGAGGTGGAGACGAGTGACGATCCCGGCGACCCGGCGGGCTTCGTCAACGCCCGCCAGGACTTCGCCTTCAACGCCGACGGCCGCTTCGTCTGGTCGGGGCGGGTCGCCGACGAGGTCACCCTGGACTTCTTCGACCTCGACGGCAACGCCGTCGTGCCGCCCGCGCGCGAGGCGCATCTGGTCTGGCACGTCGACGCCGGTCTGTCGCCGGACGGGCAGAGGCTCGCCGGTGACTTCGCGGGGAAGACCAGGAAGACGTCCTCCTGGATCCTCGACCCCCGCACCGGGAACCAGGTCGCCGAGATCCGCGGGCAGCAACTGCTGGCCTGGGCCGACAGCGACTCGCTCGTCGCCTGGGACACCGGCGCCGACGGCGGCGAGTTCCACCAGCGGCTGGTGCTGGTCACCGTGGGCAGCGACGAGGTGGTTCCGCTGAGCGGGTTCCGGTCGCCGAAGGACGACACGAAGGGGCGGTGGGAGCCGGTGTTCGTACGGCGGTGAGGCGGGTCAGGCGGTCGTCAGACCGTCGTACGCCGCTTCGAGCCCGTCGGTCGTCCTCCGGCCGGCGGGCCTCAGGGGCGGGCGGGGCGGGCCTGCGGGGAGGTCCAGGGTGGTGAGGAGGGCCTTCGCGGTGACCGCGCCGGGGAGGCCGTTCGACATCATCGCCTCGATCAGTGGGGCCGCCTGTCGCTGGAGGTGTGCCGCTCTTGCCGTGTCACCCGCGTCGAAGGCGTCCAGCACGGCGCGCATGTGAGCGGGGGCGACGTTGGCGACCGTGCTGACACAGCCGGCGGCGCCCACCGCGTAGAGGGCCAGGTTGTGTTCGTCGCAGCCCGCGTAGTACGCGAGGTCGGTGCGGGACATGACCTTCTGGGCGGCCAGGAAGTCGTACGAGCAGTCCTTGACCGCCTTGACACGGGGGTGCTCCGCCAGGCGGAGGAGGGTGTCCGGTTCGATGCGGACTCCGGTGCGGGACGGGATGTCGTACAGGGCGAGGGGGAGGGCCGTGGCCTCCGCGACGGTGAGGAAGTGCGCCTCGATCGCGTCCTGCGGGGGTCTGCTGTAGTACGGGGCCACCACCAGGAGGGCGTCCGCGCCGGCCTTCTCCGCCTCACGGGCCAGGTGTGCGGTGCGGGCCGTGTCGGGGGTGCCGACGCCCGCGACGATCGTCGCCCGGGTGCCGACGGCTTGGCGTACCGCCTTGACGAGGGACGACTTCTCCGCGTCGGTGGTGGTGGGGGACTCGCCCGTGGTTCCCGAGAGGACCAGGCCGTCGCAGCCGTGGGTGACCAGGTGGTCGGCCAGGTGCTGGGCGCCGTCCAGGTCGAGTGCGCCGGTGGGGGTGAACGGGGTGATCATCGCGCACAGGGTGCGGCCCAGGGGTGGGGTCATGGGGGTAGTGTCCGGCGAGGAGCAGTGAAGGTCTACTTAAATGTTGTGGTCATTACCGGTAAGTGTTGCTTTATGGATAGCGCCGGTGCGGTGGGGGTACTCGGGGTTCCCGACCCGAGAGGAGGCGCATCGTGACCGGAACCATCGAGCGACGGCCGGTTCGCGACGAGCACAGTGTGGGTGAGCTCGTCGGGCAGGCCACCGAACAGATCTCCCGGCTCGCACGGCAGGAGGTGGCGCTCGCCAAGGAGGAGCTGGCGGAGAAGGGGCGCCGCGCGGGGCGCGGCGGCGGGATGCTGGGTGCGGCGGGGGCGTTCGGTTATGCGGGGCTGCTCGCGCTGGCCGGTACGGGTGTCGCCGCGCTGGACCTGGTGCTGCCGCTGTGGGCGGCGGCGCTCATCGTCACGGGGCTGCTGTTCGCCATCGCCGGTGTGCTCGCCCTTGCCGGTCGTGGGCAGTTGCGCCGGGCCACGCCGCCCAAACCCGAGCGGACCATGGGCAGCGTGAAGGCCGATGTCGAGGAGATCAAGGGAAGGGCGCACCGATGACGCACGACGTGAGGCGCGCGGGGTCCCGGTCGGGGGCCCATGTGGACGCGGGCGCGGAGGCCGCGGCTTCGGGACGCGGAGCCAAAGGGCCGGACGAGCTGCGCCGGGAGATCGAGCGGACGCGGCATGAACTCGGCGACACCGTGGAGGAGTTGGCCGGGAAAATGGATGTGAAGGCGCGGGCTCGGGCGCGGGCCGACGACCTTCGGGACCGGGCCGGGGCGATGACCGTGCAGATGCGGAGCAGTGCGGCCCATGCCGGGGAGGTCGGGGCGCGCTACCGGAAGCCGGTGGTGATCGCCGGCGCGGTGGTCGCGGTCGTGGCGGGTGCGGTGATGGTGCGGCGCCGTCGTTGCTGAGCGCCCCTCCGCCTGCGGCGCGGCTCCCGGTTCGGTGGGGGCGTGCGCAGCGCCCAGGGGTGCGTCGTGGGGCGGGGCCGGGTCGGGGGTGCCCGTCCTCGGTCCGGCGCGGAACCGGGCGCCCGCATGTGCCCGGGGCGACGCGCCGGCCGCTGTGGGCGGGTACCCCCGCCCCGTCCCCTCACCGCCGTGGGCGGCTGCTCCTCCCTACGGCCGGAAGCGGAGCACCTGCGGGTCGTGGTCGCTGATCTGGTCGTGGAACTCCGCGTTGATGTGCACGCTGTCGTACGTGAAGGTGCCGCGGCGGATGGACGGGCTGATCAGGATCTGGTCCAGAGCCTGGCTGTTGCCCTGGTAGACGTAGGAGTAACGCTCGGACCGGGGGAGGGACTTGATCGCCGACCAGAGGGTGCCCCTGCCTTCGAGGATTTCCGTCGTCTCCGAGAACTCGAAGTCGTTGATGTCGCCCAGGGCCACCACGTCGGCGTTCTTCTGGGTCTTGAGGATCTTCGCCGTGAAGTCGTGGACGGCCTCGGCCTGGAGGTGGCGCTGGGTCTCCGAGCTGCGGGCCGGGGGCTGGTACTGGGAGGTCAGACCCTGGTCGCCGCCCTTCGAGGCGAAGTGGTTGGCGATGACGATGACCGTGCGGCCCCGGAAGGTGAACTCACCGGCGAGCGGCTTGCGGCTGTTGTCGAACGCCTCGGACGTCGGGTCGACGCGGCCGGGGGAGAGGGTCAGGGCCGCCTTGCCGCGGACCTTCGTGACGTCGGTGGCGGTCGTGGCGTCGCCGCCGGCGCGGTCCGTGAAGGAGACCCTGGCGGGGTTGAAGAGGAAGGCCTGGCGGATGTTGCCGCCCGGTTCCCCGCCGTCCTGCTTGTCGGCGGGGTCGACGGAGCGCCAGTCGTAGCGGGGGCCGCCCGCCGCCTCGATGGCGTCGATCAGCTTGGCCATCGTCAGGTCGGCGGCGACCGTGCCGTCGTCGGTGGCACCGTTGTTGTCCTGGATCTCCTCCAGGGACACGATGTCGGGCGACCTGAGGTTGTTCACGATCGCGGCGGCGTGGGCGGCGAAGGTGTCGTCGGAGGGGTCGAGGTTCTCGACGTTGTAGGTGGCGACGGCCAGTTCGGTGGTGCGCTGTCCACGGGTCGTCTCGCGGCTCAGTTCAGTGCTTCTCAGAGTGCCCAGCTCGTTGGCCACGAGGGTGTAGCCGCCGTACTGGTTGTAGTCCAGGGGGCCCGCGGTGGTGCCGGTGAGGGTGTCGCCGACGTTCGCGTCGGGGAAGTCGGACGCCTTGCCCAGCGACTGGATCTGGAGACGGCCGGTGTTCTGGGCGTCGTAGGAGCCGTAGACCGTGCCGCCCCGGCGGTTGCGGTGCTCGTACGGCTTCACCGTGACCCAGAGTTCGGTGTACGGGTCGGTGGCGCCCACCACGCGCGTGTCGGAGACCTGGACGTTCATGCCCTCCAGCGACTCGTAGAGGTCCAGGGCGTACTCGGCGGGGCGCAGGGGGAGCGCGTTGATCGAGCCGTTCGGCTCGGGGGTGTAGGCGGCGGGGACGGAACGCGCGTCGAGGGTGGTGGCGGCCGGCAGCGGGTTGCCGCTGGAGACGACCGTGAAGGTCGGGCGGGTGATCTCCGTCAGGGACTGGTTGCCGGAGGACGTGCCGCCGGGGACGTACTCCGAGACCGTGCCGGAGACCGTGACGGCGTCGCCCACGGCGACACCCTTGGGGGTGGAGCTCGTGAAGACGAAGACACCCTCGCTGGTGGCCGGGTCGGCGTCCGGGGCGGGATCCTGGATCCAGAAGCCGCGGGACGAACCGTAGGTGCGGATGCCGGTGACGATTCCGGTCACGTCGGTGACCTGCTGTCCGGCCAGCGGTGAGGTGCGGGTGTCGCCCTGGACGTCATGGACGCGCACCGTGTCGGCGTGCGCGGGCGACGTGAGGACGACGGTGGACGCCGCGGAACATGCGGCGGCGACGGTGAGCGCGGCGAGACGCGCGGACTTTCTCGGCAACGGGATTCCCTCCGGGGACGTGTGACCCACCCTCTTCTACGCGCGTCAATCTCCTGTCAGGCCCCGCCACTTGTCAAGGTTTCGGCCATGTACGCCCGCTGAAGGGGAGATGAAGCGGGCGGCATGGGTGGAAATCCGTCTAGGCTGAGTGGCTGAGTCGTGAGAGGCCTAGGAGAAACAGCCGATGTCAGACAGCTCCATCCTGCCGCCCGCGCGGCTGCACCCCGAAGCGGAGCTGGCGCGCGACGCCCTGTCCACCCCGGTGCTCTCCCGGGCCGCCCGGCTCGCCCGCTGGGCCGGACCGGACACCCGGGTCGACGCCGGCGGTGGGCTCGTCGACGAGCAGTTGCCGGCGGCTGCCGCGGAGCTGGGACTGACCGGGGAGGACGCCGCCGCCGACGCCAGTGAGGCCTGGCGCGTCGCCGTGGACGCCGGGCTCGTCGAGGTGGTCGACGAGGAGGAGGGGACCGTCGCCGCCGGGGACGAGCTGGGGGTGCTCACCGGGGGCTCGCCGCAGGACGTGCTCGGGGTGTGGCTCGCGGCCCTGGAGACGGTCCTCGGTGACGCGAGCGTTCCGGACCTGGGCGGGCTGGTCGACGCCATCGCCGAGGGGGAGGGGTCCGGGGAGATCGATTTCGACGCGCTGGACTGGGACCCGGAGGCCGAGGCGGAGTTCCTGGACGGCGTGCTCGGGAACCTCTACCTGCTGACCGTGGGCGGGGAGGACGCCGACGGGACGATGGTGCCGTTGCCCGCGCTGGCCGCGTCGGTGATCGTGCCCGACGACATGGCCGAACCCACCGACGACGTCCTGGAACAGGTCTCCGACGCGATGATGCGGCTGGACGACCAGTTCCGGATGCTGGAGCCGGTCGGGCTCGTGGAGTACCGGCCGGTGGACGAGGCGCTGATGGCCGACGCCGACGAGGAGCCCGCCGCGCCGGTCGACGACACCGACGTCGCCCGCTACGGCATGGTGCGGCTGACCCCGCTCGGACTGTACGGACTGCGCGCCCGGCTGCTGGAGGCCGGGTTCGAGGCACCGGCCGTCGGTGACCTCGCGGACAAGGGCGCGGACGCGCTGCTCGACGGCACCGCCGTCTTCCCGCCGGCCGCCGCCCACGCGGAGACCGAGCAGTGGCTGGACCGGCGTGATCCGCTCCAGGCCGCACGCGAGTTGCTGGCGGCGGCACGCGGAGCGGACCAGGGCGCGCCGCTGCGGCGGCTGCGGTGCCAGCAGGCGCTGTCGCTGGTCGGCGTGGCGGCGGAGCCCGCGCTGCGGGAGGTGCTGGACGATCCCGAACTCGGCGGGCTGGCCCGGGTGTGGCTGGCCGAGCACGGGGCGACCGACGTACCGCCGCCCTCCGAGGCCCTGATCTTCTGGCTGACCATCGACACGGTCGCCGCCCAGCTCGCCGCCGAGGGCAACTCCGAGGAGCTGCGCTCCCTGGTGGAGGGGCTGGCGCGGCAGCACAGCGGCTTCTTCGACACGGCCTGGCGGGTGGAACACCCCGCCACCGCGGACGTGCTGGAGGCCATGGGGCGGCTGCACCCCGACAAGCGGATCGCGAAGGAAGCGCGGAAGGCGGCGTTCAAGGCCCGGTCGCAGCACGGGAGCTGAGCGCCGTCCCTCTCCTCGCACTCGCGCGACCCGCGGTCGGGCGGCGGGGACGGGGAAATCCACGCGCGGCGGTGGCCGCGAACGCCCGGTGCCGCGTGGGGCGCCCGATGCGGGGCGGGTCCGGCGGACGGTGCGGGGCGGGACCCGGGCGGTTCACGGAAGGGAGAACCACCGTGACCCCCGGTGTTCAACCGGCGTTCAGGCATGGGCGGGAGCGTGGCGGGTCCGGCGGACGGTGCGGGGCGGGACCCGGGCGGTTCACGGAAGGGAGAACCACCGTGACCCCCGGTGTTCAACCGGCGTTCAGGCATGGGCGGGAGCGTGGCGGGA